>NZ_JBNYXS010000001.1:274358-517532 GCF_051380775.1 Janthinobacterium pasteuri
GCTGGCACAAATCGTCCCGTTGCTAAAATAAGCGTCGCCACACAACCACCGGCCAGACGCTAGGCTCGACTTAGGCTGCGCGCCATGCCGGAACGCATCGTCATCGATTGCCTGGGCGCCGACCCGGCCAGTGCCATGCTGGCACAAATCGTCCCTTTGCTGAAATAAGCGTCGCCACACAACAACTGGCCATGCGCTAGGCTCGACTCTGGTTACGCTCGATGCCGGAACGCATCGTCATCGATTGCCTGGGCGCCGACCCGGCCTCGTCCATGCTGGCGCAGATCCAGCCCTTGCTGACGCCGTTACAAAAATAATCACAGCGCCAGCCGGTCATGAAAAACCCACAGATTTTTCATGGCCGGCATTGACAAGGAAATGGGAAGACTGGATAATGCTCGGCTGTTGGGTGATATAGCTCAGTTGGTTAGAGCACAGCATTCATAATGCTGGGGTCGGTGGTTCAAGTCCACCTATCACCACCAAAGAACAAGGATCATGGTTCGCCATGGTCGCAACCAGCATCCGGTCTGACCGGTCTGTTTGGTGATATAGCTCAGTTGGTTAGAGCACAGCATTCATAATGCTGGGGTCGGTGGTTCAAGTCCACCTATCACCACCAAGAATTTGCAGTCTTGATAAACCCGCCCCTGCCTCGCGCAGCGGCGGGTTTTTTCATTTCTGGGCCGCCTCGCGTGCGGCCTGTAAGCAACACCTGCCCCATCGGCAAGCATTGGGGATTGTGGCAAGCCGGCACTGGCGCTTACAATGAGAATAATTCTCATTCATAATCCTTCGCCACCTTATGTCCATCGCCCAGCCCAGCCTGCAACAGCAAGTGCAATCGCTCTACAGCGAGCATCACGGCTGGCTGCTCGGCTGGCTGCGCAAAAAACTCAGTTGCCCGCATGGCGCAGCCGATGTGGCGCAAGACACGTTTGTGCGCATCATCGCCTCGCGCGACGCACTGTTCGGCATGCGCGAACCGCGCGCCTATCTCTCCACGACGGCAAAGCGATTGCTGCTCGACCGCGCACGCCGCCAGATACTCGAGCGCAGCTACCTGGCGGAACTGGCCCTGCTGGCCGACAGCCTGCCCGGCGCGCCCTCGCCCGACGAGATCCTGATGGCCGTGCAGGCGCTTGAGCAGATCGCTACGGCGCTGGCCGGCTTATCGGCCAAGGCGCGCGACGCCTTTTTGCTGCACTACCTGGAAGAACAGCCGCAGGGCGCTGTCGCGGCTCAGCTCAACGTCTCCACGCGCATGGTGCAAAAATACCTGGTGCAAGCCTTGCTGGCCTGCCGCCACGCTTGTCCGGCCATGGCGGCATGAATAGCCCCCGCACCGATGTGGCAGCCGAGCAGGCCGCGCACTGGATCGTGCGCCTGAGCGCCGACGACCCGGCCGAGCGCGACATGGCGCAGGCCGGCTTCGCCGCATGGAAGGCGGCCGACCCGCTGCACGCGAGCGCGGCCGCCGGCATGGAAAACCTGCTGCGCCAATTGAATGCCGTGCGCGAACCGGCCGGCGGCAACCATAGGCCCGCGCGCGCCGCCCTGGCCGCCATCGCACCAAAGCGCCCCCGCCAGCGTCTGCGCCAGCTGGCCACGGCCAGCGCCGTGGCCGTGCTGGTGCTGACCGGCGCACTGGTCATCAGCGAGCGCCCCGCCTACCTGCTGGCCGACCTGCGCAGCCCCACAGGGCAATGGCAGACGCACACCTTGGCCGATGGCAGCCGCCTCACCCTGGGCAGCGACAGCGCCGTCAACGTGCGTTTCAATGCAGGCGAACGGCATGTGGAGCTGGTGCGTGGCGACATCCTCGTCGACGTGGCCAAGGATGCACAGCGCCCCTTCATCGTCGACAGCAAGCAGGCGGCGATCCGCGCGCTGGGCACGCGCTTTGTCGTGCGCAGGGAAGACGGCGCCACCATCTTGAGCATGCTGGAATCGACAGTGCTGGCGCAGGTGCAGCAGCATCCGGCCGTCGTGGTGCAGGCGGGCCAGCGCACGCGCATCACGGAAAATGGCGTGGGCCCGTTGCAAGCCATCGATGCGGCCAGCGTGCAGGAAGCGTGGCGCGCGCGCCAGTTGGTGGTCGACGACTTGCCGCTGGCCGAGGTGCTCGACGAGCTGGCCCGCCACCGGCCCGGCCAGCTGCATTACGACCGGGCGCAGATGGCGGGTATTCGCGTGGCCGCCGTGCTGCCGCTGGACGACACGGACAAGGCGCTGCAACTGCTGATCGACAATTTCCCGCAGCTGCGCATCCGCATGCTGACGCGCTACCTGGTGATGGTCGACGCTCCCGCCCGCGATCCCGCCAAAAAATAAATAAGAAATTGTGCGTTCGCGGTTCCACTTTGCGCATCTCGTGCGTCAAGGCAGCTGAGATCATTCAAAAAAGGCTGTCACCATGTACGCTCAAGTCGTTGCCGTTTCATCCCCGAACACCCTGCGCACGCGGCTGCGCCCGCTGGCCCTGGCGGCCATGCTGCTGGCTGGCGCCGGCCTGCACGCCCAGGCAGTCGCCCAGGCCGCGCCGGCTGTCGCCAGCTACGCCATCCCCGCCGGTCCGCTGGCCGGTGCCCTGAACCGCTATGCCCAGCAGGCGGGCGTGTCCATCGTCATCGATGCCTCAAAGGTGCAGGGTTTAACCAGCGCAGGCTTGCAAGGCAGCTACGCCATCGCGGACGGCTTTGCCGTGCTGCTGCGCGGCAGCGGCTACGCCATCGGCAAGACGGCGACCGGCTATGTACTGGTAGCCGCGCCGGCGTCCGCGCCCACGGCGGCGGCAAGTGCTGCCTCGGCGGCCGAGCGCACCATGCCCTCGATTACCGTCGTCGGCCAGGCCGAGCAAGGCGCCACCACGGAAGGCAGCGGCTCCTACACGGCGCGCAGAATCACCCTCGGCAAGGGCGAGCAAGCGATGAAGGACATGCCGCAATCGGTCAGCGTGCTGACGCGCCAGCGCCTGGACGACCAGGGCATCACGGACTTGCGCGAGGCGGTCAACAACGTTACCGGCGTGGTGGGCGTGCATGGCGTGGGCCCGGGCGTGGTGATCACGGCGCGTGGTTTCCAGATCGACCAATGGCAGTACGACGGCGTGCCGATCGACCGCAATACCTACGCGCTGGGTAACTGGGGCCAGGAAAACATGGTCATCTACGACCGCCTGGAAGTGCTGCGCGGTGCTTCCAGCCTGCTCGAAGGCACGGGCAGCCCCGGCGGCTCCATCAACCTGGTGCGCAAGCGCCCGCTGGCCACGCGCCAGGTCACGCTCACGGCCCGCGCCGGATCGTGGGACCACTACGGCGCCCAGCTCGATGTCAGCAGCCCATTGAATGCGGACGGCAGCCTGCGCGGACGCGTGATCGTCGATGAAGACGACACCCACTCCTTCATCGACCAGGTGTGGAGCAAGAACCGCACCCTGTACGCTGCGCTCGACTATGACCTGGGACCTGCCACCACTTTGGGCCTGGCCATGAGCAACATCAACGGGCGTGGCCGCCCGATGTTCGTCGGCCTGGCGCGCTACGCCGACGGCAGCGAGCTGGGACTGCCTCGTTCGACCTATACGGGCGCCGACTGGAACCGCAGCAAGGTGGAACAGACCACCGTCAACCTGGACCTGGAGCACCACTTCAACAGCCAGTGGAGCTTCAAGACGGCAGCGCTGGGCGTCAATGAAAGCACCAATTCGACCCACCAGCGCATGGCCGGCACCATCAAGGCCGATGGCAGCGGTTCCATGTACGGCGACTTCTCCACCGATTTCGAGAACCAGAAGCGCGGCATCGACGCCTTTGTGCGCGGCAAATTCGATGGCCTGGGCATCGCGCAGGAAGTCGTCGTGGGCGCCAGCTATGTGAAGTTCCATTCCGACGACCGCTTTGCGCGCGCCTGGACACAAGGCGCGCAGATATTCAATATCGACCATCATCGCCCATGGCAGGACTTCGACACCATCGCCGCACGCGGCATGAGCTCCAGCAGCACCTACGACATGCGCCAGAAAGGCCTGTATGGCACCTGGAACGGCCAGCTGACGAGCCATCTGAAAGCCCTGCTGGGCGGGCGTTTCAGCTGGTATGACTTCGTGTATGCCCCAAAGGGTGGCACAGCCGACACCACCAGCGTTACGGCCAAGTTCACGCCATCGGCGGCCCTGATGTATGCGCTGACGCCGCAATGGTCCACCTACGCCAGCTATACGGGCGTGTTCCAGCCGCAAACGAACCGCAACGCGGCGGGCCGGATCCTCAAGCCGATCACGGGCGACAGCTATGAAGCGGGCGTCAAGGGCGAACTGCTGGACGGCAAAGTCAATGCCTCGCTGGCCGTATTCCGCTACCAGCACAAGGATCGCGCCGTCAACGACTACGCTGCCGGTTTCGCCTGCGACGGCTGGTACTGCTCGCGTGCCTCGGGCAAGGTGCGCAGCCAGGGCCTGGAAGCGGAAGTGGCCGGCGAGGTAGCCCGCGGCTTGCAGCTGTCGGCCGGCTATGCCTACACGACGACGACCTACCTCGACGATCCTGACAACAAGGGCGAAGTCTTCTCGACCTGGACGCCAAAGCACATGCTGCGCCTTTGGTCCGGCTATACCCTGCCCGGCGAGTGGAACAAGTTCAGCGTCGGCGCCGGCGTGAACATGCAAAGCCATACGCTGGACTTCGGCCGTTCATTCGACGTGGCCGGCTTCTCACTGTGGAACGCGCGCCTGGCCTGGCAAGCCACGCCGCAACTGTCGCTGGCAGTTAACGTCAACAACCTGCTCGACAAGCGCTACGTGATCCCGTCCTATAACGACACGGGCGGCAACAACCACTTCGGCGACCCGCGCAATGTGCAGTTCACCTTGAAGTACACGCCAAAGTGGTAGGCGGCTCGGGAGGCTGAGAGCCGGGTCTGTCGGCCAGGATGGTGGCGTGATGCGACCGCCATAAAAAAACCCCGGAAGTTGGCATCCAACTTCCGGGGTTCAGTTCAGTGGCATGCAGCTAGCGCGGGCGTTTATTCCCAGGCTTCCTTGCCCGCACGTGGCTTGCCCACCATCAGCAGGGCAGCCAACGTCAGCACGGCTGCCAGCGACAGGTAATAACCCACGTATTGCAAGCCATGGTTGGTAGCCAGCCAGGTGGCGATGTACGGCGCCAGCGAGGCGCCCAGAATGCCTGCCAGGTTGAAGGTCAGCGAGGCGCCCGTGTAACGCACTTCGGGCGGGAACAGCTCGGACAGCATGGTGCCCAGCGGTCCGTAGGTCATACCCATCAGGCCCAGGCCGATAGCCATGAAAACGGTCACTTCCCAGGTCACGCCAGAGCCGAACATCGGGGCCAGCACCAGGCCGAAGATGGCGATGGCGACGGAGACCCAGATCAGGGTGGCGCGGCGGCCGCGGCGGTCGGCCAGCACGGCCGAGAACGGAATCGTCAGGGCAAAGAACAGCACGGCAAACAGCTGCACAATGAGGAATTCCTTGCGCGTAAAGCCCAGCTTGGTCGTACCCCAGCTCAAGGCAAACACCGTCATCAGGTAGAACAGCACGAAGGTAGCCAGGGCGATGATGGTGCCGAGGAACAGCATGCGGCCATGCTGGCGGAACACGGTAGCCACAGGCAGTTTGACGACTTCGTTCTTGTCGATGACTTTCTGGAAGTCCGGCGTTTCCGTGATCTTCAGACGTACGTACAGGCCGACGATGACCAGCAGCGCGCTGGCCAGGAAGGGGATGCGCCAGCCATAGCTGAAGAACTGCTCATCGGTCATGGTTTCGCTAAGCAGCAGGAAGATGCCGCCCGACAGGAAGAAGCCAATTGGCGCCCCCAGTTGCGGGAACATGCCGTACCAGGCGCGCTTGCCCGGTGGCGCGTTTTCTGTGGCCAGCAGCACTGCGCCGCCCCACTCACCACCCAGACCCAGGCCCTGGCCGAAACGGCACAGCGCCAGCAGCAATGGTGCCAGCGTGCCGATGGCGGCGTAGGTCGGCAGCAAGCCGATGATGACGGTGGAGATACCCATGGTCAGCAAGGCTGCCACCAGAGTGGCCTTGCGGCCGATGCGGTCGCCGAAGTGGCCGAACACGGCCGAGCCGATGGGGCGGGCAAAGAAGGCGATGGCGAACGTGGCCAGCGACTGCAGCACGGCGGCCGACGGATCGCCGGCGGGGAAGAACAGTTTCGGGAACACCAGCACGGCGGCGGTGGCGTAGATATAAAAGTCAAAGAACTCGATGGTGGTGCCGATCAGGCTGGCGAACAGCACCGTGCCGGGGGAATTTTTCTTGGGAAGGGTGCTCCGGGGCATACTCATTTACTGCGCTCCTTGGGGAGGGTGTCTAAAGGCCATTCTCTGGATGTTTTTTCAGGCAGCAGCACAGCACGTTGTCTCCGTGTCGTTCGCATATCATAGCTGTGCGCAGGCGTATTTGCTGCGAATTTGCTATTAAATTCGCAAACAAATTCCACGCCGCAACACGCCGTTGTTAACGGTAGACAACGGAGTACCAACGCGCGCTAACGCGCTGTGATCAGTGCTGATTTAGAGAAACAACGGTCGTGCGCCATCCGGTTACCCGGGGCACGGCAGGAAAAGCGTCAGGGGATGGGCGACGTGTATCAGGCCCGGCGTATCGCCAGGCATTCCGTACCAGACCCGCGCGTCGGCATCGCGGCATCGGTCATTTGTGGTGAATCCTTGCCTGCGGCCCCTCCGGGTGGAGCGGGCCGGCGATGATCGCGCTGCATCACTAAGGATGCGGTTGATCTTGCTGTAAGCGGCTTATGATACGCGCAGTGGTGCAGTGCGGCAAGAAGTTGTGGGCAATTGCAGAGGGCAGTCGCTTCGCGATCGGAGCGCATCCCATTGGGACGCACTCCCCCGGCGGGTCTGCCCCCAAGTTATGCGGCAATCAGGGCAAACGCCCTGGCGATCTCCGCGCTGTCGAGCGGACGCACGAGACGCGCCACTTCCTGGCCATCCTTAAGAAAGATCAGGGTCGGCCACAGTTTCACCCGGAATGAACGCCCGAGCGCGCGGCCGGGGCCGTCTTCCACGCGCAGGTGCGGCACCCGGGAGTGCTGCGCAAAGGCGGCGGCCAGCGGCGCCTGAGTGGCGCGGCAGTGGCCGCACCAGCCCGTGCCAAATTCCAGCAGGGCCGGACCCGCGAGGGCGTCGATCTCGGCGCGCGCTGGTTGCGCTACAGAATAAGTATCGTTCATCATGCCGGTTCTCCTGACAGCTTAGACCACTTTCACGCGCAGTTCGCCCAGGCCATCGATGGCCCCCACCAGCTCGTCGCCACGCTGCACGGCCGCCACGCCGGCCGGCGTGCCCGTATAAATCAGGTCGCCTGGCTGCAGGGTGAAGTAGGTCGACAGGTCGGCGATGGTTTCGGCCACGTTCCAGATCAGCATGTCGATGCTGCTGCCTTGACGCAGCTCACCATTCACGCGCAGGGTGATGGCGGCATGGCTGACGTCGCCCGCCTGCGCGGCCGGGGTGATGGAACCGATGGGCGCCGAGTGCTCGAACGCCTTGCCCGTCTCCCATGGACGGCCCTGCTTTTTCGCTGCGCCCTGCACGTCGCGGCGCGTCATGTCCAGGCCTATCGCATAACCCCACACGTGGTTCAAAGCATCGGCCACGCCGATATCGCTGCCGCCCTTGCCGATGGCCACCACCAATTCCATCTCGTGCTGGAAATCCTGCGTTTGCGGCGGATACGGCAACTCGCCCGTCGTGCCCGCTGGCACGGGCAGCACGGCGTCGTTTGGTTTCATGAAGAAAAACGGCGCCTCGCGGCCCGTGTGGCCCATTTCCTTGGCATGGTCGACATAGTTGCGGCCCACGCAATAGATGCGGTGGACAGGGAAAGTATCGACGCTGCCGGTGACGGGAACGCTGGGCTGGATCGCTGCGGGAAAAACATACGGCATGAGGACTCCTGATCGGCACGATAAAAAGGCGGTGATGAAAAAGGGGACACCGCAGTGTCCCCCATTTTACGGCAACGTTACTTCAGCAGGCCAGAGCGGCTCGGGTCCGTCATGCGGATGGCGACGATGAAGGAAATCAGGTACATGATGGTCACGTATCAATAGAAATAGTCTTCCACATGCCACGCCCGGCGCGCGCACTTCGACGGGGAACATTTCCGCCTTGATCAGGCAACTGATGTCTTTCAAGGTATGCTTGATCGGCAGCACGCACAGGGTGGCCAGGGCGCCGAGCACAAACGGGATGCGCAGGCCCCAGACACGCAATTCTTGCAGGATCAGCAATTGTTGCAAGGCCACCAGCACCAGCAGCGCCAGCAGTTGGCCGCCGATCAGGGGCACGTACTGGAACGAGGCAAAGAAGCCGCGCTTGCCCGATTCCGACACTTCACTCATGTAAGTGGCGCTGGTGCCGTATTCGCCGCCCACGGACAAGCCCTGGAACAGCCGCGCCACGCCAGGGCTGGTGCCTGGTGCGGGAAGCGCTGGAACAGGGCTTGATCGCCCTGGCCGCGCCCTTGTCCGACCGGGCCGGCAAGGTGGGGGCGGCGATCAATGTCAGCGGCCAGACGGCGGGACCGTCCGTGGCGCACCTGCTGGAACACAGCTTGCCGAAACTGCCCGATACGGCCAGCCGGGTCAGCGCTCTGGTGCGGGTGCAGCAGTGATTATTTGTTAAACTTCGCGCACGGGTCGGGGCGCGGCTGCGCCGGCATCGTTTGCGTCAAGTCAAACGTGCCCTTGTAACCCGTGCCGCCCTGCTCCAGATAGCCGATGCTGCGCACGTTCAGTTGCGGGTCGGCCAGCTTCAGCCAGCGGGGCACGCCGATATCCTTGCGCACATGCTCATTGCCGGCGATCAGCACCACATCGCGCGGCGCCTGGTCGCGGATCAGCTTGGCCATCCAGATATCGCGCGCCACCTGCGCGTTGACGACTCCTTTGATCATCATGTCGGGCAGCATATTGCAGCGGGCCGCCTGGACTTCCTTCTGTTGCCCTTCCAGGATGTCGGTCGGCACGGGTGCGGCCAGATAAGTGGCCACCATGGCGGGCGGCATCGCCCATTGGATGCCGTCGCGCACGATGCGCGAAGCATCGGCCGGCGACAAATTGCCGGCGACCAGGGTCAGCTGGTAACTGATGACCAGGTCCAGCACGGGCCGGTACAAGCTCCAGTCCCAGCGCGGCTGTTCCATCACGCGGATGATGCAGTCGGGGTCGGCGCAATCGCGCGCGGCGCGCGTCAGCAAGGCCTGGTTTTCGCGGTCGAACTGCTCCATGACAATCACGGGACGCCAGCCGGCTGCCAGGCGGCGCTGCAATTCCTCGACGCGCAGGCGGTGGCCTTGCGCATTGTCATGCACTTCTCCCAGCAGCAATACTTGCGGATTGGGCAAGGTGTCGGCCACGGGCGCGGGAGCGGGCGGCGCTGTCTTCTTCAGCAAGCTGCCGCAGGCGGCCAGCGCCAGCACGCTGCACAGCAGTGCGGCACGCGCACCGGCGCGGAAAATCACGGTCTTCATGTCAATGGGTATCCTGAATGGCGATGCGCCAGATTGTACCGCCTCAGGCCGGCGCGGGATGCTTGCGGCGCTCCAGCACTTCAAAGAGAGCCATGCCGGCCAGCATGGCGCCGACAAAAATCCACGCCTTCGGCTGGCCCGCCAGCAGGGATACGAGGGCGGGGCCGGGACAGAAACCGGCGATGCCCCAGCCCACGCCAAAGGCCAGGCTGCCCAGCAGCAAGCGCCGGTCGATGCGCCGCGCCGCAGGCAATTGCATGGAATCGCCCAACAGCGCCGTGCTGCGCCGTCCTGCCAGCCAGAAAGCAGGCAGGGCCACGGCGATGGCGCCACCCATCACCAGCGCCAGCGACGGGTCCCAGGGGCCGGCCAGGTCGAGGAAACCGAGCACCTTGGCCGGGTTGCCCATGCCGGAGACGATCAGGCCCAGGCCAAAGACGAGGCCGCTCAACAGCGAAAGGAGTAGCTTGCTCATAGATGGCGCAACAGATAGACGGTGAGGAAACCGGCCGCCATGAAGGCCATGGTGGCCGCCAGCGAACGCGGTGTCAGGCGCGACAGGCCGCACACGCCGTGGCCGCTGGTGCAGCCGGCGCCATAGCGCACGCCCACGCCGACCAGCAAGCCCGCCACGGTCAGGGCCAACGTGCCCGCCTCGATCTGCACGGGCGGCAAGGCTTGCCACAGCGAATACAGCAGGGGCGTGCCGATCAGACCCGCAAGAAAAGCGATGCGCCAGCCCAGGTCGCCGCTGCGCGGGCGCAGCAGGCCGCCGAGGATGCCGCTGATGCCGGCGATGCGGCCATTGAACAAGATCAGCAGGGCAGCCGCCAGGCCGATCAGCATGCCGCCGGCCAGCGAGGCCCACGGCGTAAAGTGTTGCCAGGCTATGTTCATGGCAGGATTCAGTCCGCTTCGTCGTTGAACTGGGGGCGCGGCGCGCAAAATTGCGCGTACAACACTTGCAGTACGGCCAGCACGGGTGCACTCGCGACGCGGTAATAAATCTGCTTGCCGTCGCGCCGCGTGGCCACCAGCATTTCCTCGCGCAGCACGCCCAGCTGCTGCGACAGGGTAGGCTGGCCGATGCCCACCTTTTGCTCGAGGTCGCTGACACAATGCTCACCCTGCGAAAGCTGGCACAGCAGCATCAAACGGTCGGCATTGCCCATGGCCTTGAGCAGCGAGCTGGCTTTGTAGGCCGAGCCGCGCATGGCATCGAGGTTGTATTCGGCGTGTTGTGTTGCAACTATCTCCATCTTGCCCTCCCACAGGCGGTCATGTTGTGCATCGTGCGATAAACAATATACTAATCAATATATTGTTTTCCTGCTGGCGATTCGCACAAAAAAACAACAGTGTTTTTTCAGCGATAGCGTGCTCATCCCAAGTGTGCGGCAGCGATAGCGTTCGCGCTATCAAAATGATAAATATTCGTAATTTAAAGCAAATATACGTAGCAAAATTGCCACGATTTGTGCTGTAATAAGACCTCATCAGAAAAACTATGATACGCCTCCGTACAGGCGAATTGTCCGTCCAGGCGCAGGCCGGTTTCGGCCGCGCCACACGGTAAACCAGGGAGTCAACGATGAAGATCTTTCAGCCGCTATGCGTAGTCATGCTGGCGCTGTCGGCAGCAGCAGGGAGTGCGGCGGCAAGGGGCGATGACACGCCCGGCAACCCGCACACAGCACGCGATCAGGTCGTGAGCGACGAGAGTCTCGGTTTCACTAACACCAGCGACAATCCCGGCTGGGAAACACCGGACTTGCCATATACGCGCCTGCTGACGCAGAGCGCCTCGCTCAATGCGGCCCCGCGCTGGCGCAGCGCCGGTGCACGCTACGGCGCACTGCCCGCCGCCGCCACGGCCCCCGCCGTGCAGCAAACGAACGTGCCGCCGCCCGTGCCAGAGGCGAGCATGGTCTCGATGTTACTGGTGGGACTGGGTTTGCTGGCCTTTAGCATGCATGGTGAAAAACAGGAAAAATTCGATGGCTGACCCCATTCCGGCGGCGCATACCGCTGCCATAAAAAAAAATTCCGCCTTGCGCGGAATTTTTTTCGCCGCCTCACTTGTCCAGCAAGCGGCAGACTCTCTCGATATTGCCCACAGGAATGCCTGACTTCAGGGCGCGCGCGATGCAGCCCGCCTTGTCCGGGCCCGAAGCAGACATGAGCACGAAGGCCGTGCCCAGGGCGCTGACGGCGGCCAGCAGGATCAGCACGCCCTTGACGATATCCCAGTTCATGGCGTCTCAGCAATGTCATACGTGAAATCATAATAATGCCTGCCATCTTCGATGCGGATGGCCAGGCTGCCCGACAGCCCTTGCAACTGGCCCGTCCCCGTATCTGGCACCACGCTGACGGACAAGCTGGGTGCGCCACGCGCCATGCTGCCGCTGTGCTGCAAATAAAAACTGCCGTGGCGCCCGTCCAGGCTGCCTTCCACCCGTTCCAGCGCCACATAGCCGGCCGAACCGGCCACGGCGGCGCGCACGCTGAGCATCTCGCCCTGTGCGCTGGCGTCGAGAACGCCATGGTAGCGCTTGGCTAGCGACAGGCGTCCCAGCCCCGATTGCGCGGCCGTGTCCGACAGGGTTTCCGGGGTGATGGTGACGTCGAATGCACCTGAAATGGTAGGCATCAATGCTCCTTGGAAAATGAGGCTGTGGCTGCGGCATCGGGCCCGTTCAGCAGCGCATGTAATTTTTGCATGGTGGCCCAGTTGCGCGAGGTGACGCCATCGCCCAGCATGACACCCAGTGCCGCCACCACCTTGCTGGCCAGCACGCCATCGTGACACCAGGCATACGCGGCCCATCGCCCCAGCGCCAGCGCTTCCGGCTGCCACGGCCGCTGCAAGAGCGGCGTCAGGCGCTGGACATCGGCCGGATTGTTCAGCACCAAGGTCAGCAGACGGGCCGCATCGGCCGTCGGCGCCAGGCTGTTTTGTTCGATCAGTTCGGCAAACTGACTGGCCGACAGCACCGTCACCCGGGCCGCCACGCCCAGTTTCAGCACCAGCGCTTCCTCGATGCGGGCAGCGGCCTCGGACGGTGCCACCTTGCCCCCGTCATAGACGACGTTACCGCTGTTGAGTACGGTGCGAACCTGCGCAAAACCCAGGTCGCCCAGCAGCTTGCGCAGGTCGGCCATGACCACGCGCTTGGCACGACCCACATTGATCCCGCGCAAAAGCGCCACTTGCTGACTGTTTTCTAGCTGTGCCATGTCTCTTCTCCTTGCCTATGCCGGGCTGCTGGTGCTTTCCGGCAACGGCGTCACCGTGGGCAGGCGCAGCAGGAATGTCGCGCCCTGCCCCAGCGTGCTGCTGACCGTGATGGTGCCGCCAAACTGCTTGGCAATCAAGTTGAACACGATATTCAAGCCCAGGCCCGTGCCGCCCTGTCCACGCCGCGTGGTGACAAACGGGTCAAACACGCGGTCGAGCATGTCGGGCGCGATGCCGCGGCCGTTGTCGCGCACCTGCATGGCGATCCACTCGCCGTCGCGGCGCACGCCGATATGGATGTTGCCGGCCGTGTCCGCATCGAAGGCGTGCTCGACGCAATTCAAGACCAGGTTGGTCAGCACCTGCGCCAGCGCGCCCGGATAGCTGTCGAGCAAGATGTCAGACGGGCAATCGATCTCGATGCTGATGCGCGTCTTTTTCAAGGTCGGCTGCAGGCTCGAGATCACTTCCCCGATATAGTCGCGCAATTCGAACAAACGGCGCGCCTCGCTGACCTGGTCGACGGCGATCTGCTTGAAGCTGTGGATCAGATGCGCGGCGCGGTAGGCATTGTTCATGATCAGCCGCGCGCTTTCGCCGGCCGTTTCCAGGTAGCGCACGATATCGGTTTTCTTCACGCTGCCGCCGGCCACCGCTGCGCTGATGTGATCGGTGGCTTCCTTCAGCACCGAGGCGCTGGTCAGCGCGATGCCGACTGGAGTATTGATTTCATGCGCCACGCCGGCCACCAGGCTACCCAGCGAGGCCAGGCGTTCCGATTGCAGCAACGATTCCTGCGCGCGGCGCAGCTCGTCCATGGCCTGCGCCGTCTCCTGCTGCGAACGGCGCGCCATGTCTTCCGCCTCGCGGCTGCCCTCGATGATGAACTTGAGCTTGCGCTGCACGGCATTGAAGCCACGGATCACGTCGCCCAATTCGTCACGCCGGTTCTCCGGCAGCTCCTCGACCTCATCGCTGCCGCGCGTGGCCAGGTCGATCAAGCCATCGCGCAACTGTTTCAAGGGCCCGAAGACGATGCGCAGGCTCAGCGCCAGGGCACCCACCAGGATGATGTCAAGCAGCAACACTTCCAGCACCTTGCGTCGCACTTCGTTGCGCAGGGCCGCATCGATCTGCGCGCGGCTGAAATTGACGATGACCTTGCCGACGATCACCGGCTTGCCCCCCGTGGCCGCCGCCACGGCGTCGCGGAACACCAGCGGCGCCTCGACGGGCGTGCCGCCCATGGCCACGTCGGAGGTCAAAGGCACCAGGGTGCCGGCCGCATCGCGCACTTCGCCCGCGAACAGACCCACGGAGGCGTCGTAGACGCGGATACCGAGCAGTTCCGGCGGCAGCATTTCGGCCGCGACGATGCTGTCGACCTTGGATTTATCGAGGTCCCACAGGGCGGAAGGCAAGCTGGTCTGCAAGCGCGTGATCACGCCGCTGCGCAGGCGCGCGCTGCCCGATTCGAGTTCCCGGCTCAATGTATATTGAGTATAGCTGCCAGAAATTCCCAGCACCAAGGTGACGATCACGACAAAAAGCAGGGTCAGCCGGACTTGGATACTCACCATCGATCTACACTCCCCGGGCCAGGCGGGCCGACGGCCCGCGGCGCGGGCACAGAGACGTCAGCAGACAACAGCCTGAATCAAATGTACGGTATGACATACGTATTGGCAAGATTTACAGCAACCCTGTTTTCTGCAGCGGCATTGTGACAGCTTGAGACATTGCGTGATGGCAATGGTAATATCCCGCAATCATCTAAGGAGTCGTCATGGCGGTCATGCATCAACATCTACCCCTGGAACAAGTGCGTCCTGGCATGGTCTTGTCGGATGTCTTGCTCGACGCGCATGGACAAGTGCTGTTGCCGCAAGGCGCGGTACTGACGGAAAACATGCTGTCCCTGATGCCGCGCCACGGCATCGACATGCTGCCGATCCAGGCGCCGCCGCCTTCGCCGGAAGAAATCGCCGCGCAACAGGCGACCGACAGCGAACGGCTGGCCTACCTGTTCCGCAAACATGATCCAGACGATCCCGAAGACGTGGCCACCACCTTGCTGCGCAGCTATGTCACGGCTTACCGCCTGGGTACGGGAGGCGCGGCATGAGCACCCAGTTGACGCTCGACGATATCGTCGCCCACCTCGATGACCTGCCCTCGCTGCCTGCCGTCGTGATGGAACTGTTGAACAGCATCGACCTGGACGATGTCGATATTTCCGTGCTGGCGAAAAAAGTGTCGTACGACCAGGCACTGACGGCAAAAACCTTGCGCCTGGCCAACTCTTCCCAATATGGCTTGCAAGTGAAGGCCACCACCATCCAGCAGGCGATTACCTATCTGGGCTTCCAGACCACACGCAGCCTGATCACGTCGGCCGCCATCACGGGTTGCTTCCCGGAAGGACGCTGTCCCGGCTTCGACGACAAGGCCTTCTGGCGCCATTCGGTGGCGACAGCCGCCTGCGCCAAGGTGCTGGCGCGGCAGATCCGCTTCAACCAGGATTACGCCTTTACAGCCGGCTTGCTGCACAACGTCGGCCGCCTGGTGCTGGTCAGCAGCTTTCCCGCGCACTATGCGCAAGTCATCGCGCACCAGGCGGCGCACGATTGCAGCTTGCTCGACGCGGAGCGGGCTGTGCTGGGCGTGGACCATGTGCAGGCAGGCGTGGCACTGGCCGAGCACTGGAATTTTTCCGACACCATGCGCCTGGCACTGGCCAATTACCTGCAGCCGGAAACGCCGGGGGCCGGCTTCCTGGCCGCGCTGATCCACGTGGCCAATGCCATCGCCTGCGCGCTCGACCTGGCGCAGGCGGGCGACGACATGGTGCCGCGCGTCTCGCCGGTGGCCTGGGATGCGCTGGGCCTGGGCGAAGCCACGTATCTGCAACTGTTCCGCGAAACGGAGCTGCGCTACGACGAAATCACCTCGGCACTGCTGAGCTAAACACCGCGCCAAATGCCAACGGCTCTCGCCGCGAGGCGAAAGCCGTTATGGGTACTGCGGTGTATCCAGGTTACCCGGTCCATGCTGCCCGGTCCACGCCAGCCTGTTGCCGCCAGCAGCTACGCAAGCGGCACAGTCAGCGCGCAACCACATCAGTGCGCGTAATTCGATTCTTGCGCATCGCCGCGGTCTTCCGCTTTTGGACGGCCCTGGGCGTCGGACAGACGATACTTGGTGCGGCGGTCGCCCATCAAGTCGCGCAAGTCACGGATGCTCATGCCCGTCACTTCGTGCATGCGGATCAGCAGCGAGGCGCCGACCGGCAAGCGGTGGTGGCGGATCTTGCTGATGACGGGTGGCGCCACTTCAAGCAGGCGCGACAGGGCTGCGTCGTTTTTCAGCTGCATCTTGCTCAGCAGAATATCGAGCAGGTGATTCGGGTTGTAACTCTCTTGCGATGCTAATGCATGATGTGCCATGATTTTTCCTCGTCTGGTGAATGTAGAAAATAATGCCGATACGAACTTAAGGCTGGCTTAGAGTGTTTAAATAAACGTCTTCATCAAATTCAGCCCTGCCCTCCGCCTCCCCTCCTTATCGCACTGCCTGCACAGGACTCGCACAGCCACGTCCAGCCAACGTGAACAACTTGCCGCGTGAGTAAAAGCACGTGCAATTCACTAAAATGAATTGCATATAAGACAATATACTAGCCCAAACAGGCCGCATCTGCGCCTCGCGCAAACGTCCTGATTGTTAAATATCAATCAAGCTGCTGGTTGGCTTGGAAACGATGCTATTTCAACACATTAGGATGCCAGCGGGCGCGCACAAGGATTTGCAGCAACTTGTTACAAATCAATGGTGTCGCACGGCAATAAATGCTTTTCGGCATCGTCGTGTCGTGCGCCGTATTTACGCTGCAATCTTGTCGGCAAGATCAGCACCACATGGCCCGTCCCGGCGATTTACGCTAAACTATGCCCTGAACTTGCAGCGAGCCTGCCACCGGGCAGCCAGAAGCGCCCGGCCGGTCATCCACCGTCCCCGCCCTGGGTGGCGCACGGCGCAAGCCCCCTTGCCGCCACACTTATTTGCCACACTTATTTACCCCATTTGTTTGCCGCCACATTTACCGATAAGCACCCGACTCCATGCAGAAAAAAGTATTCATTAAAACCTTCGGCTGCCAGATGAACGAGTACGACTCGGACAAAATGGCCGACGTGCTGGGCGCCTCCGACGGCCTGGTACGCACCGACACGCCGGAAGATGCCGATGTGATCTTGCTCAACACCTGCTCCGTGCGCGAAAAGGCGCAGGAAAAGGTCTTTTCCGACCTGGGCCGTCTGCGTGAGCTGAAACTGGCCAAGCCAGACCTCTTGATTGGCGTGGGCGGCTGCGTGGCCTCGCAGGAAGGCGACGCCATCGTCAAGCGCGCGCCGTATGTCGACATGGTCTTCGGCCCGCAAACCCTGCACCGCCTGCCGCAAATGATCGAGTTGCGCCGCTCCAGCGGCGCCTCGCAGGTGGACATCAGCTTCCCGGAAATCGAAAAGTTCGACCACATGCCGCCGGCCAAGGTGGACGGCGCCTCGGCTTTTGTTTCCATCATGGAAGGCTGCAGTAAATATTGCAGTTACTGCGTCGTGCCCTACACGCGCGGCGAGGAAGTGTCGCGCCGCTTCGAAGACGTGCTGACGGAAGTGGCGGGCCTGGCCGCGCAGGGCGTCAAGGAAATCACCCTGCTGGGGCAGAACGTGAATGCCTACCGCGGCGCGATGGAAGGCGGCGAGATTGCCGACTTCGCCCTGCTGCTCGAATACGTGGCCGATATTCCCGGCATCGCCCGCATGCGCTTCGTCACCAGCCACCCGAAGGAATTCACGCAGCGTCTGATCGACGCCTATGCGAAAATCCCGCAACTGGTCGACCATTTGTACCTGCCGGCGCAGCACGGTTCCGACAAGGTCCTCGGCGCCATGAAGCGCGGCTACACGGGCCTCGAATACAAGTCCATCATCCGCCGCATCCGCGCCGTGCGCCCGAATATGGCCATTTCGTCTGACTTCATCGTCGGTTTCCCTGGCGAGACGCAGGCCGACTTCGACGCCATGATGAAGCTGATCGCGGACGTGGGGTTTGACAACAGCTACAGCTTCATCTTCAGCAAGCGCCCCGGCACGCCGGCCGCCAGCCTGGAAGACGACACGCCGCACGAAGTCAAGCTGGCACGCCTGCAGCAGCTGCAGGCGGCCATCGACGCCAACACACGCAAATACAGCCTGGCCATGGTGGGCAGCGTACAAACCATCCTCGTCGAAGGCCGCTCGAAGAAGGACACAGATGACAGCGAGCTGCAAGGCCGCACGGAAAACAACCGCGTGGTCAATTTCGACGCCGGCCCGGACGGTTTGCAATTAATCGGCCAGCTGGTCGACGTGCGCATCACCGAAAGCCATTCCTACACCCTGCGCGGCGAACTCGTCGCCAGCGCACCCGCATTGAAAAGAGCCAGTTGAAAACCAAAGCCCCGATACAGCCGCATTACTTCATTCCCGAGCCGCTGGACAACACGCGCCTGGCGCATCTGTGCGGGCCGCTCGATGAAAACCTGCGCCAGATTTCCGCCGCCCTCGACGTGACGATCTTCCGCCGCGGCGAGAAATTCATCGTCGGCGGCAGCAATGCCGAACGCGCCGTGGAAATACTCGAACAGTTCTACGCGATTGCCAACAAGGTCGTGCCGCTGGAAGAAGTGCAACTGGCCCTGGTGGAACAGCGCGCGGGCCTGTCCGCCGCCTCGGAACACCACGCCAACGCGCCCATCAGCACCTTCGTGGAACCGGACATCGCCAGCCCCGTGCTGAAAACCCGGCGCAGCGACCTGCGCGGGCGCACGCCGCACCAGATCGCCTACCTGCGCGACATCCTCGAACACGACATCAGCTTCGGCGTGGGTCCGGCCGGCACGGGCAAGACCTACCTGGCCGTCGCCTGCGCCGTCGACGCGCTCGAACGCGACGCCGTCAAGCGCATCATCCTGACGCGCCCCGCCGTCGAAGCGGGCGAACGCCTGGGCTTCCTGCCGGGCGACCTGGCGCAAAAGGTCGACCCGTACCTGCGCCCCCTGTACGATGCGCTGTACGATTTGCTGGGCTTTGACCGCACGCAAAAGCTGTTTGAAAAACAGGTGATCGAGATCGCCCCGCTGGCCTACATGCGCGGACGCACGCTCAATCACGCCTTCGTCATCCTCGATGAAGCGCAAAACACCACTGTCGAACAGATGAAGATGTTCTTGACGCGTATCGGCTTTGGCAGCAAGGCCGTGGTGACGGGCGACGTGACGCAAGTCGACCTGCACAAGAGCCAGACGAGTGGCCTCATCGACGCCGTGCACGTATTGAAAGATGTACGCGGTATCGGCTTCACCCAATTTAACAGCAGCGACGTGGTGCGCCATCCGCTCGTCGCCCGCATCGTCGATGCCTATGAAACGGCGCAGGCGGCCGGTGCCAACGCCGCCCAGTTACTCCCCCTGATCAAACCAGCAGCCGCCAAAAATGTCCGAAAAAAATAAACTGTCCTTGTCCGTGCAATACCCGGATACTCGCCTGGAAAGCCTGATCACGCGCCCCAAAGTGCGCCGCTGGGTCAAGGCGGCCCTGTTCGCGCCGGCCGAATTGACCATCCGCTTCGTCGACGCCGAGGAAGGCCGTACCTTGAACCGCGACTACCGCGAAAAGGACTACGCCACCAACGTGCTGACGTTTGCCTACAACGAAGGCGAAGAGTTGGGCGACGACGAGCCGACGCGCGCCGACATCATCCTGTGCACGGACGTGCTGGAAAAGGAAGCGGCCGAGCAAAAGAAGAGCGTGGAAGAGCACACGGCCCACCTGATCGTGCACGGCGTGCTGCATGCGCAGGGCTACGACCACATGGATGACGAGGAAGCGGCCGAGATGGAGGGCCTGGAAACGGAGATCCTCGCAAAACTCGGCATCACCGACCCGTACAAGGAGTAAGACCATGGGAACCTGGGCGCTAGATGCCTTCGGCAACGACTACGCCATGGATTGGGCGCAGGATTTGCACGAATATAAAACACTGGAACTGGTCGAGACCACGCTCGACAACGTCATCGACAGCACGGAAGCGGAGCTGGAAGCGCCGTTCGCCGCCGAAGCGCTGGCCGCGCTGGAGGTGATCGCACGCCTCTTGGGCAAGCCGGGCGAGGACGACCCGGCCACCGCGGAAGTGGACGAATGGGTAGCCGCCTGCAAGAAGAAAGTCACGCCGCCGCTGCTGGAAAAGGCGCGCCTGGCGTTCGACAGGATCGTGGCGGAGACGTCGGAACTGCGCCAGCTGTGGCAGGACAGCGAGCATTTCGCCGACTGGCAGGCCGACGTGGCGCACTTGCGCGCGCGCGTGCTGGGCCAGGACGCCTGAAACGTCGGGCAACGGTGTACTTCAGCGTATTAAATTTGCATCAAAAGCGGGGAAATCCGGTATTGCCCCACTTTTGGTGTATCCTATATCCCTTCGCAACAACGGCTCACGCCTCCTATGCCCGAGCACCCTAGTGGCGTCAGAACTGACGTCAAGCCCCACCGGTCACTGTTTGAACGCCTGACCGCACTCATATCCCCCGAGCCAGAGAACCGTGCAGAATTGCTCGATGTTCTACACGATGCGCATGAACGCAAGCTGATCGACGCCGACGCCCTGTCGATGATCGAAGGCGTGTTCCAGGTATCGGATCTCTGTGCGCGCGACATCATGATTCCCCGCTCGCAAATGGATGTCATCGACATCAGCAAGCCGATCGAGGAATGGATGCCGGAAGTCCTGTCGACCGCCCACTCGCGCTTCCCCGCGATCGAGGGCGAGCGCGACAAGGTCATCGGCATCCTGCTGGCGAAAGATTTGCTGCGTTATTACGCAGAAGAAACTTTCGACGTCCGCGACATGCTGCGCCCCGCCATCTTCATCCCCGAATCGAAACGCCTGAATGTGCTGCTGCGCGATTTCCGCGCCAACCACAATCACATGGCCATCGTCGTCGATGAATACAGCGGCGTCGCCGGCCTGATCACCATCGAAGACGTGCTGGAACAGATCGTCGGCGATATCGAGGACGAATACGACTTCGACGAAGCCGAGGACAATATCCTCTCGCTCAAGGAAGGCCAGTTTGGCCCCCGCTGGCGAGTCAAGGCGCTGACCGAGATCGAACAGTTCAACGAAGAAGTGGGCAGCCACCTGGTGGACGACGACGTCGACACCATCGGCGGCCTGGTCTCGAAATATCTGGGCCGCATGGCGCACAAGGGCGACATCTTCGACCTGGGCAGTTTGCGCTTCGAAGTGCTGCGCGCCGATGCGCGCCAGGTGCACGTGCTGCTCGTCGAACGCCTGCCCAACGTGCCGGAACTGGAACTCTGACATGCGCGTGCTGTAAATGCGTTTCAGACGCTTAGATCCCAACGCCCCCGCCAAACCGCCCCGCAGCACCTGGGCGCGCATGCTGACTGCCGCCATCGCCGGCGCCGTCGCGGTGCTGGCGTTCGCCCCTTTCGGCTACTGGCCATTGCAAATCCTCAGCCTGGGCGTGCTGTTCTACCAGGTGCTGCGCGCCTCGAACGTCAAGGCAGGTGCACTGATCGGCTGGGCCTATGGCTTCGGCTGGTGCGCAGCCGGCACGCACTGGCTGTACATCTCCATGCACCGCTATGGCGACATGGCCGCGCCAATCGCGGCCATCGCCGTGGCGCTGCTGGCCCTCTTGATGGCCATTTACGTGGCCCTGGCCATGGGGGCGGCCGCCTGGCTGCGCAAACGCTGGGTACTCTCGTTGCCGACAATGACGCTGTTGATCTTGCCTTCCCTGTGGACCCTGTTCGAATGGACGCGCGGCTGGCTATTTACGGGTTTTCCTTGGCTGGCCACCGGCTATGCCCACAATGCCGGCCCGCTGGCCGGCTATGCACCCATCGTCGGTTCATATGGCCTGGGCTGGCTGGCGGCGCTGTCGGCCGGCGCCTTGCTCTTGCTAGTCCATCCCCTGCACCGCACGCGCTGGAGCGCGCTGGGCGGCCTGGTCGCGCTGTACGCGGCCGGCGTTGGCTTGCAGTATGTGGCGTGGACGCACCCGGTCGGGCGCCCGATCACGGTGCGCCTGTTGCAGGGCAATGTGCCGCAGCAGCAGAAATTCGACCCCGGCTTCGTGCTGGGCGCACTGCAGATGTACCAGAGCGCCATCACCAGCGCGCCGGCCGACCTGATCGCCACGCCGGAAACAGCCGTCACCGTGCTACCGCACCAGCTGCCGCCCGGCTATCTGGATAGCCTGGCGACTTATTCGCAGCAGACGGGCAGCACGATTTTAGTCGGCATGCCCGTGCTCGACGAACAGCAACGCTTTTACAATGCGGCGCTGGGGATCACGCCACAAGGCGCGCCAGGCTCCTACTACCAGTACCGCAAGCACCACCTGGTGCCGTTCGGCGAATTCGTGCCGCCCGGCCTGCACTGGTTTGTCGCCATGATGGCCATCCCGCTGGGCGACATGGGCCGCGGCGCCGACGTGCAGGCGCCGCTGCAGGTGCGCGACCAGCTGGTGCTGCCGAATATCTGCTACGAAGACTTGTTTGGCGAGGAAATCGCCGGCCAGCTGGCCAGCGCCCACCGCAATGGCAAGCAGTCGGCCTCGGTGCTGCTGAATATCTCGAACCTGGCCTGGTTTGGCGATTCGATCGCCATCCCGCAGCATCTGCAGATTTCGCAGATGCGCAGCCTGGAAACGGGTCGCCCCACGCTGCGCTCGACCAACACGGGCGCCACCGCTGTCATCGACGGCAAAGGCGTGGTGCAAAGCCTGCTGCCGCCGGAACAGCAAGCCACGCTGGCAGCCAAGGTGCAAGGCATGGGCGGCATGACGCCGTACATTCTGTATGGCAATAAACTGGTGCTGGCCCTGGCCGCGCTGGCCCTGCTGACGGCCTTCCTGCTGTCGCGCACCGCCCGCCGTGGCCGCGCCGCGCAGGAATAGTCGGCCGATATTGCCCGAAGAGTCACAGTGGGCCGGCAAAAACCGCTAAAATTAGCAAAACTCCGGCCCGGACGCGCTTTCCAGGCAAGCGTCCGGCCTTCAAGCAAACCTTAACAAAGCGCAGCCTCCCGCGCGGCGAATTCATACGATGCTCACATTTCAACAAATTATCCTGACCTTGCAAACCTATTGGGACAAGCAAGGTTGCGCCCTGCTCCAGCCTTACGACATGGAAGTCGGCGCCGGCACCTTCCACACCGGTACCTTCCTGCGCGCAATCGGCCCGGAACCCTGGCGCGCTGCGTATGTGCAGCCGTCGCGCCGCCCGAAAGATGGCCGCTATGGCGAAAACCCGAACCGCATGCAGCACTACTACCAGTACCAGGTGGTGTTGAAGCCCGCGCCGGAAAACATCCTCGACCTGTATCTGGGTTCGCTGGCCGCACTGGGCCTGGACCTGCAACAGAATGACGTGCGCTTCGTCGAAGACGACTGGGAAAGCCCGACTCTGGGCGCCTGGGGCCTGGGCTGGGAAGTCTGGCTGAACGGCATGGAAGTGACCCAATTTACTTACTTCCAGCAAGTGGGCGGCCTCGATTGCAAGCCCGTGCTGGGCGAGATCACCTACGGCATCGAACGCCTGGCCATGTACCTGCAAGGCGTGGAAAACGTGTATGACCTGGTGTGGACCGAGTGGGAAGAAAATGGCGTGACGAAGAAGCTGAGCTACGGCGACGTCTTCCACCAGAATGAAGTGGAGCAATCGACCTACAACTTCGAGCACGCGAATACAGACCTGCTGTTCGAACAGTTCGGCAACTACGAAGCGGAAGCGAAGCGCCTGATCGAGCTGCAACTGACCCTGCCCGCCTACGAGAAAATCATGAAGGCCTCGCACAGCTTCAATATGCTGGACGCGCGTGGCGCCATCTCGGTGACGGAACGCGCCGCCTACATCGGCCGCGTGCGCACCCTGTCGCGCCTGGTGGCGCAAGCGTATTACGACTCGCGCGAGCGCCTCGGTTTCCCGATGCTGCCCGCTGCAGACCAACCCGCCGCCGCTTAACTTCGAGCCTCCATCATTCGAGCCTCTACACCGCCGTACCAGACAAGAACACCATGAACCAAACACTGCTCATCGAACTGCTGACCGAAGAACTGCCGCCGAAGGCGCTGGCCAAACTGGGCGCCGCCTTCACCGCCGGCATCGTCAACGGCCTGAAGGCTCGCGACTTCCTGGAAGCCGACAGCGTCGCCACCAGCTACGCCTCGCCGCGCCGCCTGGCCGTCTCCATCACCAACGTGCGCGAAGTCTCGCCCGACAAATCCATCCGTGAAAAAGTCTTGCCCGTCTCCGTGGCGCTGGACGCGAACGGCAACGGCACGCCGCCGCTGGCCAAGAAACTGGCCGCGCTGGGCTTCCCCGAGCTGACGGTGGCCGAGCTGGAACGCGCCGTCGACGGCAAGGCTGAAAGCTTCTTCTACACCTACACGGCGCCAGGCAGCCAGCTCGCCACCGGTGCGCAAGCCGCATTGACGGAGTCGGCCGCCAAGCTGCCGATTCCAAAACTGATGAGCTATCAGCGCCCGGATGGCACGACCGTGCAATTCGTGCGCCCGGCCCACAGCCTGATCGCCCTGCATGGCATCAATATTCTGCCGTTGACCCTGCTGGGATTGACGGCTGGCCGCACCACCCTGGGCCACCGCTTCCTGACCGATGGCAAGGCTATCACCATCGCGCACGCGGAAAACTATGCCGCTTCCCTGATCCTCAACGCCAGCGTCATCGCCAGCAACGAGGAGCGCAAGGAGCGCATCCGCGCCCAGCTGCTGGACAAGGCCGGTGCCGACCAGGTGCTGATGCCCGAAGCGCTGCTCGACGAAGTGACTGCCCTGGTCGAATGGCCGGTCGTGTATGAGTGCCACTTCGAGGAAGAATTCCTGGCCGTGCCGCAGGAATGCCTGATCCTCACCATGCAGACAAATCAAAAATACTTCGCGCTGACCGACAGCGAAGGCAAGCTGCGCTCGCGCTTTTTGATCGTCTCCAACATCGAGACGGACACGCCAGAACACATCATCGGCGGCAACGAGCGCGTCGTGCGCCCGCGCCTGTCCGACGCCAAGTTCTTCTTCGAGCAAGACAAGAAGAAAACCCTGGCAGCGCGTTTGCCGTTGCTGGCCAACGTGGTCTACCACAACAAGCTGGGCACGCAAGCGGCACGCACAGAACGCGTCAAGTCGCTGGCCGGCGCCATCGCCGCCAAATTGGGCTACGACGTGGCCCTGGCCGAACGCGGCGCCCTGCTGGCCAAGGCCGATTTGCTGACCGACATGGTGGGCGAATTCCCCGAGCTGCAAGGCATCATGGGTACGTACTACGCGCGCCATGACGGCGAACCGGAAGAAGTGGCGCTGGCCGCTTCCGAGCACTACCAGCCGCGCTTTGCCGGCGACAACCTGCCGTCGACCGCCACCGGCACCGCCGTGGCCCTGGCCGACAAACTCGAAACCCTGGTCGGCATCTGGGCTATCGGCCTGGCGCCCACGGGCGACAAGGACCCGTTCGCGCTGCGCCGCCACGCCCTGGGCGTGCTGCGCATGCTGCTGGAAAAGCGCTTGCCCCTGTCGATCCAGGGCTTGCTGGGCGACGCCGCTGCGCAATTTTCCGCCATTCCCGGCTTCAAGGACCCGGTGGCGGACGTCACCACCTTCATGCTGGACCGCCTGCGCGGCATCCTGCGCGAACGCGGCTTCTCGCCGAATGAAATCGAAGCCGTCGTGGCGCAAAATCCCGACCGCCTGGATGACATCGTGCAGCGCCTGGAAGCCGTGCAGGCGTTTGCCGCCCTGCCGGAAAGCGCCTCGCTGGCCGCCGCCAACAAGCGCATCACGAACATCCTGAAAAAGAACGAGGAAGCCGTCAACCAGGTCGCCGCCGGTGGCGTCAACGTGGCGCTGCTGCAGGACGAAGCGGAGAAAAAACTCGCCGCTGCCGTCTCGCGCGTGCAGCCGGAAGTCGACGCAGCCTTCGCCAAGGGCGACTTCACCAGCACCCTGCAAACGCTGGCGCAGCTGCGCGACGACGTTGATGGCTTCTTCAACGACGTGATGGTGATGGCCGAAGATGTCGCCCTGCGCAACAACCGCCTGGCCTTGCTGTCGTCGCTGCACGGCATGATGAACCGCGTGGCCGACATTTCCAAGCTGGCGGCATAATGGGCACTCCGGCGCTGAAACTGATTATTCTCGACCGCGACGGCGTCATTAATCATGACTCGCCGGACTTCATCAAGTCGCCGGCCGAATGGCTGCCGATTCCCGGTTCGCTCGAAGCGATCGCCCGCCTGAACCAGGCTGGCTATCGCGTCGTCGTCGCCTCGAACCAGTCGGGCATCGCGCGCGAGTACTTCGACATGACGGTGCTGAACGCGATCCACCAGAAGATGCATACCCTGGCGCAGCAGGTGGGCGCCGATATCGACGCCATCTTCTTTTGCCCGCACGCGGGTGCGGACAATTGCGACTGCCGCAAGCCGAAACCGGGCATGTTCCATGAAATCTCGAAGCGCTACAACACCAGCCTGAAAGGCGTGCCCACCGTGGGCGATTCGCTGCGCGACCTGCAGGCAGGTTTCATCAGCGGCTGCGTGCCCTACCTGGTCCTGACGGGCAAGGGCGAAAAAACCAACGAAACGGGTGGCCTGCCGCCTGGCACCCAGGTATTCCCCGACCTAGCAGCCGTGGTCAGCCACCTGCTCAAGGCGCCAGCGCCCACCGTGGCATTCAGTATCTAATTTTCGGAGAACCGCATTGCGTAATATTTCCCTGTTCCTGCGATCCCTGCTGTTCATGACCATCATGATCGTGGCCACCATCGTCTGGGCCTGCGTGTGCTTTTTTGCCGCGCCATTGAGCTACAACAAGCGCTATTGGGTCACCTCGCGCTGGAACGTGTTTATCCTGTGGTGCGCCAAGGTCATTTGCGGCATCCGCTATGAAGTCAAGGGCGCCGAGAACTTCCCGGATGCGCCGGCCATCGTGCTGTCAAAGCACCAGTCGGCATGGGAAACCATCTTCTTGCTGCCCAGCCTGCCCCGTCCGCTGGTGTATGTATTCAAGAAGGAGATCCTGTACATCCCCTTCTTCGGCTGGGCCATGGCGCTGCTGCGCATGATCCCCATCGACCGCAAGCAGGGCAAGCATGCCTTCAAAAGCGTGGTCGCGCATGGCAAACGCCGCCTGGCCGACGGCCAATGGATTATCATGTTCCCCGAAGGCACCCGCATTCCCGTGGGCCAGGCGGGCAAGTACAAGAGCGGCGGCACGCGTCTGGCCATCGCCACGGGCGCCGTGGTGGTACCGATTGCGCATAATTCAGGCGAATGCTGGCCCAAGCAGTCATTCCTCAAACGCCCGGGACTGATCACCGTCTCGATAGGCAAACCGATTTCGCCGGAAGGGCAAACCCCGGACAGCATGATGCAACAGGTGGAAAATTGGATAGAATCAGAAATGCGCGTCATTTCGCCTCACGCCTACAACGCTGGCTAGACGGCATCAGCGCGGTCATCCAGGAGCCGACCCTGCGCCAGCAGATGAAGACCATCAAGGTCGGCGACCAGCAACTGGACCTGTTCGCGCACGACGTCTCGACCAGCACGCCCCCGGCGGTGCGCCCCACGGCACCGCCAGCGCCGCCCGTGGCGCCACCGCAAGTGGCGCCGCCGCCCATCGTTAGCCCTGCCCCATCTCCGTTGCCTTCCCCGCCGCGCACCGCTGATGGCCCGCCACTGCGCCAGCTGCAGCTGGGCAGCCACCTGATCGAATTCGCCCTGCGCCGCTCCACGCGCCGCTCCATCGGTTTCATGATCGACGATAACGGCTTGCGCGTGACCGCACCCAAGCGTGTCACCCTGGCCGAAATTGACAATGCCATCCGCGCCAAGCAAGGCTGGATCGTCTCGAAGCTGCTGGAACGGGGCGAGCGCAAGGTGCAGCGCCAGCAACGCCCACCCGTGGCATGGATCGATGGCGCCGTGCTGCCCTATCTCGGTGGCGAGATCACATTGCGATTGCACCAGGCGCCGCGCCACCGCGCCAGCTTCCAGCGCGAAACGAATGAATTGCACGTCTGGGTCACGCCCACGGGCAGCGAACAACAGTTGAAGGAAAAAGTGAAGGGCTGGTTCCAGCATGAAGCGCGCCAGCTGTTCGAAGCGCGGCTGGACCTGTATGCGGACAGGCTGGGCGTGCGTTACGATTCATTGTCGCTATCCTCGGCCGGCACGCGCTGGGGCAGCTGCACCATCGAGCGCAAGATCCGTCTGAACTGGCGCCTGATCCACTTCGCCCTGCCACTGATCGACTACGTGGTAGCGCATGAACTGTCGCACCTGCTGGAAATGAATCACAGCCCCCGCTTCTGGGCCACCGTGGAATCGATCTATCCCGACTACGATGGCGCCAAGCAGGCACTGAGAAAACGCTCGCAGGAACTCCCCGTCTTGTTCAATTAAACGGGCAGCAGGGTCTTGATGGCCGCAATCGTGCGCGGCGTGGCGCCACGGTGCTGCGCCGCGAAGGCCAGCGCCTTTTGCCCCATCGACGCCAGTTGCGCGGGATTTTGCAGCAAGAATGACGCCTGCGCCATCAGCGCGTCGGCGTCCGCCACCAGCGCGGCGCCGCCGGCGGCAATCGCCTGCTCGGTCACCAGCGCAAAGTTGAAGGTGTGGGGGCCGATCAGCACGGGTTTCCCCAGCGCCGCCGGTTCGATCAGGTTTTGCCCGCCCAGCGGCAGCAGGCTGCCGCCGACGAAAGCGCAATCGCAGGCCGCGTAATACGCAAACATCTCGCCCATGGTATCGCCCAGCAGCACCTGCGTGCCCGCCGTGACGGTATCGTCCTGCGCCAGGCCGGACCTGCGCTGCACGGCCAGGCCGTGCGTCAGCACCAGTTTTTCCACCTCGTCGAAGCGCTGCGGATGCCTTGGCACGATCAGCAGCAGCACGTTGGCGGGCAGGCTGGCGCGGGTAAAGGCATCAAGAATCAATGGTTCTTCGCCGTCGCGCGTGCTGGCGCACAGCAGCACGGGGCGTGCACCTATCGCACCGCGCAGCCAGGCGCCCGTCGCCAGGGCCGCCTCGGGCACGACGACGTCGAACTTGATGCTGCCCGTGACGACCACCTCCTGCACGCCCAGCTGGCGCACGCGATCGGCGTCGTCCTGCGTCTGCGCCGCGACCAGGGTGATGCCGCGCGCCGCATCGGCGATGAGCTTGCCCAGGCGCTGCGCCTTGCCCAGCGAACGCTGCGACAATCGCGCATTGGCCAGCACCACCGGCACTTTGTAGCGATTACATTGGTGGATCAGGTTAGGCCACACTTCCGTCTCCATCAGGATGCAGATGCGCGGCGCGAAATGGCGGATGAAACTGGCCGGCATGGCTCCCGTGTCGTACGGCAGGTAGCTTTGTAGCAGGCGCGCGCCGTGCTTGGCGAACAGGGTTTTACCGGTCGCACGTCCCGTGGGCGTCATGTGCGTGAGGACAATGCGGCAATCGGGCCATGCGGCCAGCAGCGCATCGATCAGCGGCTCGGCAGCGCGCGTCTCGCCGACGGAGACGGCGTGCAGCCAGAGCGTGGGAATCAGTGGTTTTGCCTGGCGGCCGTAGCAGCCCAGGCGCTCGCCCCAATGCTGGCGGTAGCCGGGCTCCTGGCGTCCGCGCAGCCACAGCCGCGCCAGCACCAGGGGCAAGGCCAGCCACCAGGCAAGGGTATAAAAAAGTCGCATGATAGGTAACGTTGAAGTCAGGCGGGGGGATGCTCGGCCAGCAGGCGCTGCGCCGCGGCCAGCACTTCCGGCACGCCGGGCGGCGCGCCTTTGTCGCCCAGGTTGATGATGTTCGGCGACCAGTTGCCTTCTGTTTTCCACCGTGGCGAATCTGCATAGATTTCCACCGTCGGACGCAGGAAGGCGGCGGCGATATGTGTCAGGCCCGTATCGACGCCGATCACCAGCGCCGCGTGGCGTGCCAGCAGGGTGGCCTCGCCCATCGACAGTTTCGGCAGCACGCGCGCGTTCGGCAGGCTGGCCGCCAACTGTTCGGCTTCCGCCTTTTCCTTGGGCGAACCCCAGGGCAGCAGAATGGGCATGGGCGAGAGCGCATGGCCGAGGGCGATCCAGTGTTGCGGCGCCCATTTCTTGGCGTCGCGCGCCGTGCCGTGGAAATACACGCAATATGGCGCCGCGCCCATCCAGTCCGGGCGCGGTTCGCTGCCTGGCACTGCCGGCAAGCCGAAATCGGCCCGCGTATCGACCGTGTAGCCGAGTGCGGCGGCAGCCACCAGGCGGCCACGCGCTACCGCGTGCGTACGCGGGTCGAGCGGAATGCTGTTGGTATGAAACAGGCGCGAAATGCCCTCGTAGCCGGAACCTTCGCTGCCGTTCGCCAGGCCAACCTTCTGTCCGCCTGGCGCCAGGCGCGCAGCACCCATGATGATGCCCGTCTTGAGCAAGCCCTGGGTATCGAACACGTAATCGTAGCGCGTCTGGCGCAGGCTGCGGAAAAAGGCGGCGATTTCCGCGCGCGTCTCTTTCTTGCCCAGGCTCTTGCGCCAGCGCCGCAGCGCGAACGGGAAAATGGTATTCACGCGGGGGTTCAGGCGCACCAGGCTGGTGTAGCCTTCCTCGACCACCCAGTCGATGGTCGCATCCGGATAATGACGGGCGATGTCTGCCACCATCGGCAGGTTATGCAGCACGTCGCCCAGCGAAGATACCCGCACCAGCAGGATTTTCAAGGGCGCCTGTGCGCCAGATTGAGCGGTCATGCTGTCAGAAGGGTAGAACGGCGTCAGGCTTGGCGGCCAGGATCACGCTCTTGAACTGTCCCTGGATGCGTGCCAGCGCTTGCGGCGTTTCCGCTTCGAAGCGCATGACGATCACCGGCGTGGTGTTGGACGAACGGGCCAGGCCGAAGCCGTCCGCATACTCCACGCGCAAGCCGTCGATGGTGATGATCTGTTCATTACCGGGGAAGACGGCGTCGCGGCGCAGCATGTCCATCAGCGCGACATTCTCGCCTTCCTTCAGTTCCAGATGCAGTTCCGGCGTGCTGTCGGACTGCGGCAGAGAGTTCAAAAGGGCCGAAGGATTGGCTTCGCGGGTGAGGATTTCCAGCAGGCGCGCGGCCGAATACAGGCCGTCGTCGAAACCGTACCAGCGGTCCTTGAAAAAGATATGGCCGCTCATTTCGCCACCCAGCGGCGCGCCCGTTTCACGCAGCTTGGCTTTCACCAGCGAGTGGCCCGTCTTGTACATCAGCGGCACGCCGCCATGCTTGCTGATCCACGGCGCCAGATGGCGCGTGCATTTCACGTCATACAAAATCTGCGCACCCGGATGGCGGGTCAGCACGTCGGCGGCAAACAGCATCATCTGGCGATCGGGGTAAATGATCTGGCCATCCTTGGTGACCACGCCCAGGCGATCGCCATCGCCATCGAAGGCGATGCCGATTTCCGCATCCGTCTCGGCCAGGCAGCGGATCAGGTCTTGCAGGTTTTCCGGATGCGCCGGGTCCGGATGGTGGTTCGGGAAATTGCCATCGACGTCGCAGAACAATTCGATGACGTCGCAACCCATGCCGCGGAACAGGTCGCCGGCAAATGCGCCGGCCACGCCATTACCGCAGTCGACGGCGATCTTGATCGGGCGCGCCAGCTTGACGTCACCCAGGATGCGCTCCAGGTAGGCGGCGCGAATATCGTGCGTGGTGTAGCTGCCCGGGTTGGCAACGTCCTTGGCGCTGGCGCTGCCGTCATGCGCGACGATGCTGTGGTACAGCGCCTGGATCGCCTCGCCGTGGATCGCTTCGCCCGCCAACACCATCTTGAAACCGTTGTAATCGGGTGGATTGTGGCTGCCAGTGACCATGATGCCGGAGCGCGTGTCTAGCACGTTCGTGCCAAAGTAAACCATCGGCGTGGCCACCACGCCCAGGTCGATCACGTCGACGCCGGCAGCCTGCAAGCCCTGCGCCAGCGCCGCCGTCAATTCAGGCCCCGAGAGGCGGCCATCGCGGCCGATCACGACCCGCTGCTCACCCTTGGCCAGGGCTGCCTGGCCAAATGCCTGACCGATCTTGTAGGCCACGCTGGCATCGAGGGTTTTAGCGATGATGCCGCGAATATCGTAAGCCTTGAAGATCGTTCTGGACAATGGAAGCATGGTATGGGCGCTATAAGTAAGGGTATCAATAGGGTGCATGGCAAGGTGAAGCACGCGACTGCGCCAAGAGTATACCGAATTATACGCGCAGCAGATCGATGGACTTGCCCGATTCCACCCACTGCCTGACCCACAGCGGCTGGCGGCCACGGCCGGTCCATTGTTCAGTGGCATTGTCTGGATGGCGGTAACGTACCGCGACTTTGCCCGTGCGCGGATGCAAGCCGTCGAGTATCAACTGTTTCAGCGGAATGCCCGCTTGCTGCGCGATGGCCATGATCTGTTCGCGCGCCTTGTTCAAGTCTTCACGCTCGCGGCTGTTCAATTCCTGCTTCACATTATCTTCCAGCTTGCGCAATTCCAGCATCGTCATCGTTGACAGATCCATCCGGTATATCCTTTACATTATTAAATAATAAAATCACGTGGAATATACTACATTGCATAAATATCTGCGCAACGTTGCATAATCCATCGCCGCTTGAATCACGGCCATCGACTTATTTATCTGTTCAACATTAAGATGAAATGAAGAATATACCGAAAGCACGCGTGAAAAATGCATAAACATGGATGAGTGGCATTCCGGCATGCCTGCCATACTGCTTGCAAGGCTTGCATGGTGCGACAATTATCCATTCCGATAAACGTGCCGGAGTATTATTGTCGATATGCGGCAGCGGGAAATGAAACCACATTAAATCCACATGCAGCATAATCGTCTCCCGACTTTTCCCTTCCAGCCGGCCGTGCGCGCAATCGGGCAGATGACGGCAAGGCAGCCAACGACTAAGGGCAGCCATGTTTATAATGCATGCGCGTAGTTCACTTCACCTCGGTACCTATGAAAACTTACTTTATCGGCGATCTGCAAGGCTGCCATGCACAAACCGTCGAACTGATCGAACGGATCCAGACGGCGGCAGAAGGCCCGTACCGGCTCCTGTTCGCGGGCGACCTGATCAATCGTGGCCCGGCATCGCTGGCCACCCTGCGCCATGTGCATGCGCTGGCGCAGCAGGGCCTGGCCGACAGCGTCCTGGGCAACCATGACTTGCACTTGCTGGCTGTAGCCAACGGCATCCGCCCGGAGCATGCATCCGATACGCTGGCCGAGATCCTCGACGCGCCCGATCGCGAGGAGTTGATCACCTGGCTGCGCCACCGTCCGCTCGCCTTGCAGCACCAGGGTCATGTACTCGTGCATGCAGGCCTGCTGCCACAATGGAACGCCTCCCAGGCCCTGTCCCTGGCCGAGGAAGTATCCGTCATGCTGCGCAGCGATGGCTGGGTGGCGTTCCTGCGTACCATGTACGGCAACGAGCCGGCTGCCTGGCGCGACGACCTGCAGGGCGCCGACCGGCTGCGCTGCATCGTCAACGCCATGACGCGCCTGCGCTTTTGCACACCCGATGGCGTGATGGACTTCAAGATGAAGGAGAGCGGCAGCGCGCCACCGGGTTCCAAGCTGCTGCCGTGGTTCGACGTGCCCGGCCGGCGCAGCGCTGGCGACACCGTCGTCTTCGGCCACTGGTCGGCGCTGGGACTGCAGTTGCGACCCCACCTGATCGGCCTCGATAGCGGCTGCGTATGGGGTGGTAAACTGTCCGCCGTGTGCCTGGAAGACCGCTCGCTGCTGCAAGTGGACTGTCCTGCCTTCCAGCGGCACAGTGGCAAACAGTAAGCAGCATCGCGCGCATATGCTTAGTCGAAATCGGTCGTTTGCCTTGCCTCGCGTGGTCCGTATGATGCAGCTTTTGCCTGTCCCATCCCATGCACCCTGATACCGACAGACTGGCACGCTGGCTGCTCGGCAGCCTGGAACTTGACACCGCCGTCCTGCACGTGGGCCAGTACTGCGGCCGCTGGCGCGCTTCCACGGCGGGCCGGGAACTGGGCAGCTTTCACCTGGTGCTCGATGGCCACTGCTATTTGCATCTCGATGGCGCGGCGCCGATTGCGCTCGGCCCGCGCGATGGCGTCTTCCTGCTGCGCGACTTGCCCCATTTCCTCAGCCCCCACAGCGATCCGCTGCAGGCGGTCAGCGCGCAAGCCATGCTGCCGCTGCAGACGCCCACGGACCAGCCGGCGACGGCGCTGGCCTGCGGCTTCTTTCAATTTCGCGGCGCCCTTTCCGCGCTGATCGTCGACTCCTTCCCGCCGTACCTGCTGATACGCGGCGACGCGCCAGCCTTCAGTGCCGCCGCCGCGCTGTTCGACCTGATCCTGGCAGAGGCAGGCGGTGACCCGGAACAGCCATCGCCGCTCATAGCGCGCCTGGTCGAACTGCTGTTCTTCTACCTGATCCGCCATGTGGCGCAGGGCGAGCAAGTGGCAGCCGGCCTGCTGTCGCTGCTGCACCAGCCCGCATTTTCGCCGCTGCTCGAACGCATGCTCGACGCCCCCGCCGCCGACTGGTCGATTGAAAACATGGCCAAAGCGGCCTGCATGTCGCGCGCCAGCTTCTGCAAGCATTTCGCCAGCGCCAGCGGCCACTCACCGGCCCAATTCCTGCTCCTGCTGCGCATGAAGATCGCCGCGCGGCGCCTGCACGACGGCGTCTCCGTCGAACGCGCAGCCGAACTGGTGGGCTATCGCTCGCACGCCGCCTTTACGCGCGCCTTCAAGCGGGTCACGGGCGAGCAACCGGGCGCCTACCGGCGCGACCAGCGCCAGCGCCAACTGGCCAGCTGACATCAAGGTGTGCGCAATCAAAGACGAACGAGCACAAAAGGACGACGCTGACGTCTGTTGCATGCACGGCATGGCCGATATAATGGCTGGGTGACTTACTAAACTAGCAAGGTACCCCATGTCCCGTCTGACGCTGCACACTCTCGATACCGCCCCGGCCGATAGCCGCCCCTTCGTGGAAAAGGCCATCGCCAACAACGGCTTCCTGCCCAACCTGATCGGCGTGCTGGCCAATGCCCCGCTGGCGCTGGAAACCTATCTGAGCGTATCGGGCATCAATGCGCGCGCCAGCCTGAGCCTGATGGAACGCGAAGTGGTGCAGATCACCGCCGCGCGCATCCATGGCTGCGACTTCTGCATCGCGGGCCATAGCGCCATCTCGCTGAAAAAAGCGGGACAGACGCCCGATATCGTGCGCGCCCTGCAGCATGGCCAGCCGACCGGCGACGCCAAACTCGACGCCGTTGCCGCCTTCGCCACGGCCGTCATCGCCACGCGCGGTGCCGTCGCCGACAGCGAGTATCAAGCCTTCCTGGCCGCCGGCTACAATGAACAGCAGGCGCTGGAAGTGGTGCTGGGCATCAGCCTGGCCACCCTGTGCAATTTCTCCAACAGCCTGGCCGGCACGCCCGTCAATCCGCAATTGACGCCCTACCTGCCTGGCGCCGTCTGACATGGGCCATCTCAATCACTGGCTGCACATGCATGCCGACCAGCTCGACCAATCGTCGGAGCTGGCTGAAACCGTCCTGCCGGCGCTGGCCGGCGACCAGCTGCTGGCCATCGGCGTGCCGCAGGAACATGGCGGCGCGGGCGGCGACGTGCGCGATGCCATCGACGCCATCGCCAACGTGGCCGAACAATCGGTAACAGCGGCCTTCGTCTTCTGGGGCCAGCGCTGCTTCATCGAATTCCTGCTGCAAAGCGAAAACCGCGCGCTGGCCGCGCGCCGCCTGCCAGGCCTGCTGGCGGGCGCGCAGGCGGGCGCCAGCGGTTTGTCGAACGCCATGAAATTCTTGTCCGGCATCGAGCAGCTGCAAATCACGGGTGCGCGCCAGGATGACGGTTTGCTGGTCGACGGCGGCCTGGCCTGGGTGACGAATTTGCGCAAGGCGGGCTTTATCGCGGCGGCCGCCGTGGCGCCCAACGACGGCGCGCCACCCGTCATCGTCGCCTTTGACAGCAGCACGCCAGGCGTCAAGCGCAGCGACGACCTGGACCTGATCGCCCTGCGCGGCAGCAATACGGCCTCCGTCAAGCTGACGCAGGTGCACATCCCCGCTGCGGACATCATCAGCGACAATGCGCCAGCCTGGCTGCCGCAGGTGCGTCCATCGTTCCTCGGCATGCAGTGCGGCCTGTCGATCGGCCTGGCGCGCGCCAGCCTGGCGCAGGCGGCGCAGATTTCGGCCGGCTCGCGCAACCAGCTCACACCGCGCATCGAAACGCTGCAAGCGACCCTGGAAGCGGCTGTCGCTACCTTGCTGGCGGGCGTGCACGATGGCCGCTTCAAGACGCAGGCGCCGGCCATGTTCCGCCTGCGCATACAGCTGGCCGACGTGCTGCAGCAGGCGCTGATGCTGGAACTGCAGGCCATGGGCGGGCGCGCCTACCTGAATGCCGAACAGCAGGGCTTTGCGCGCCGCTGGCGCGAGTCGTCATTCATCCCCATCGTCACCCCCAGCCTGACGCAATTACAGGCAGCCTTGCAGCTGTTCGACAGCCAGCAGGCGGCCAAGGCTGCGGGAGCGCCCGCATGACGACAGCAGTGGAAGCGCAAGACTGGGCGCTGCAGGCGCAAGACCTCAGCTACGCCTATCCCGGCACGGCGCCTGTGTTCCAGCAGGTCTCGCTGGGCGTGCGCAAGCGTGAAATCGTCTGCCTGCTGGGCGGCAGCGGCTGCGGCAAATCGAGCCTGCTGCGCGTGCTGGCCGGCTTGCAGCCGCCATCGACGGGCGAGATCCAGTTTCTCGATGCGCCCATGCGCGAACCGGACCCGCGCAGCGCCCTCGTGTTCCAGCAGGCGAGCCTTTTGCCCTGGCTGAATGTCACGGGCAACGCCGGCTTTGGCCTGGATTTCAAGCACCAGCCGCAACTCACGCGCGAAGCGCACCAGGCGCGCGTGGCGCAAGCCATCGAGGCGGTGGGCCTGAAGGGCCGCGAAAAGCTGTATCCATCCGCGCTGTCGGGCGGCATGGCGCAGCGCGTGGCGCTGGCCCGCGCACTGGCGCGCGAACCGGAACTGCTGTTCGCTGACGAACCGTTTTCCGCGCTCGACGCCATCACGCGCGCCGAGATGCAGTCGCTACTGGTCGACGTGGTGCACCGCTGGCACACGGCCGTGCTGCTGGTCACGCACGATATCGATGAAGCGATCCTGGTGGCCGACCGCATCTTGCTGATGGGTGGCAAACCTGGCAACATCGTGCGCGAATGGCCCGTCGCCATCGCCCAGCCGCGCATCGGCCACAGCGCCGAGGTGATCGCCCTGAAAATGGATATCCTTGCCGCGCTGCAGGCGCTACAACAGCAAGACCAGGCCCACGCCGCACATTAATGCACCTTATTGGAACCCATCATGTCCCTCCCAAACGATAACAAACCCCTGCACATCTGCGCCTCGTCCGATTGCGACTGCGGCCTGACGCGGCGCGACTTCCTGCGCATGTCGGCCCTGGCCACGGCCAGCGTCGCCTCGCCGCTGCTGTTCGCCGGCGACGCCATGGCCCAGCAAGGTCCGAAAGGCGACGATCAGCCCGTGAAAATCGGCTACCTGCCGATTACCGACGCCACCCCGCTGCTCGTCGCCCACGCCCGAAAAATGTTCGAAGCGGAAGGCTTGCAGGCGGAAACACCGCGCCTGTTCCGCAGCTGGGCGCAAATCATCGAAGCCTTCGTGGCTGGCCAGGTCAACGTCATCCATTTGCTGTCGCCCGCCACCCTGTGGGTGCGCTACGGCGCCAAGTTCCCGGCGAAGGTCGTCGCCTGGAACCACGTCAACGGCTCCGCGCTGACGGTGGCCAACGAGATCAACAAGGTCTCCGATCTGGGCGGGCGCACGGTCGCCATCCCGTTCTGGTACTCGATCCACAACATCCTGCTGCAGCAAATCCTCAGTGCCAACGGCCTGACCCCGGTCACGCGCGCGCGCAACGCGGCCATCAAATCGAATGAAGTCAACCTGATCGTGCTGGCACCGGCCGAAATGGTCTCGGCCCTGGCCAGCAAGTCCATCGCCGGCTACATCGTGGCCGAACCATTCAATGCGGCGGCGGAAAACGCCGGCATCGGCAAGATCCTGCGCTTCTCGGGCGACGTGTGGAAAAACCATGCGTGCTGCGTCACGTTCCTGTCCGAGCGCGACATCAACACGCGTCCCGAATGGGCGCAAAAAGTCACCAACGCCATCGTCAAGGCGCAGCTGTGGACGCGCTCGAACCAGGTCGATACGGCCAAGCTGCTGTCGAACGTGGGAGAGAATCGCTACACGCCGCATCCGCTGCAGGTGCTGACCAAGGTACTGGCCACCACCGATTACGCCAGCTACGAAAAACAGGGCCTGATCGTGCACAAGAACTGGCAGCAGCGCCGCATCGACTTCCAGCCGTATCCGTTCGCCTCGTACACGGAAGAACTGGTGCGCGCCATCGGTCGCACCAAGGTCGAAGGCGATACGCGCTTCCTGGCGAACCTCGATCCGAAGTTCGCCGCGCGCGACCTGGTCGATGACCGCTTCGTGCGCAAGGCCATCGCGGCAGTCGGCGGCCCGGCCGCCTTCGGCTTGCCGGCCAACCTGCTGCGCAGCGAAACCGTGGCGGTCTGACGATGGCAAGCAAGTTGTTCACGAAGTTCGGCCTGCCCCTGGTAGGGCTGGCCTGTGCCTGGCTGTTGTGGTCCATGGGCGTGACGGCGCTGGAGAAATCCACGCCCATCGCCACCGCCTTTGCACCGCTGCCCACGGCGCTGGCGTTCAAGGAGATGCTGGGCGGTTCGGATATCTGGTTGCACGTGGTATTGAGCCTGCAAAGGGTGGCTGTCGGCCTGGGGCTGGCGATCGTCATCGGCGTGCCGCTGGGCGTGCTGGTGGCCATGTCGAAAAGCTTTTCCGGGGCGGCCATGCCACTGTTCCAGCTGCTGCGCATGATTTCGCCGCTGTCGTGGATGCCGATTGCCGTGATGGTGCTGGGCGTCGGTGACGCGCCCGTGTACTTCCTGCTGGCGTTTGCGGCCGTCTGGCCGATTCTGCTCAATACGGCGGCCGGCGTGGCGCGGCTCGATCCGAACTGGTTGCTGCTGGCGCGCAGCCTGTCTGCCACGCGCAGCGAAATCGTCTTCAAGGTGATTTTGCCGGGCATCACGGCCGATATTCTGACGGGCGTGCGTCTGGCCATCGGCATCATCTGGATCGTGCTGGTACCGGCGGAAATGCTGGGCGTGTCGGCCGGCCTCGGCTACTTCATCCTCGACACGCGCGACCGCCTGGCGTATTCGGAGCTGATGGCTGCCATCGTGCTGATCGGGATTTTAGGTTTTATCCTCGACTACCTGGCCCGCGCCGCGCACGCGCGCTGGCTGCACGTCAAGAATTAAGCTGTTCCAGCGGCAGCGCGGCGGCCACCGCCGCCTGCGTTGCCGCAGCCAGGTAACGCCGGTGTGCACCGGCCGTCGCGACGGAAGCCAGGCAAGTCAGGCGCGCCGTGATCGGCGGGCCGCTTAAAATCGCCACCATGCTTTGCGCAAAGCTCATCTCGCCGATGAAGTCGACGGCGTGGTGCAAAGCCCCCTTGTCATCCACATACACGAGCGCGAAAGGCTGCACCGGCACTTGCGCGTCGATGGCCGCCTCGAACAGGTTCGCGTGAAACGGCAAAATCTGCCCTTGCGCGGCGGTCGTGCCTTCGGGGAAGAACGCGATGCGCTCGCCCGCCGTCAATTTATCCACCAGGCCCTGGAAGATCAGGCGCAGGTCGCGCTTGCTGCCGCGCGAAATGAAGATGGTGCCGGCGCGCCCCGCCAGCCAGCCCAGGATCGGCCAGGCGCGGATTTCCGCCTTGGCGACAAACCGGCAAGGATGAACGGCATTGATGACGAAGATGTCGAGCCACGAAACGTGGTTTGCCACCACCATGGCATGGTCGAGTGCCGGCATGCTGTCAGCCGGCTGCTCCACGTGCACGCCGCAGATGTCGAGCAACTGCATCGACCAGCCGCGGATGCGCCGGTTGCGCCCTTCCAGGTCCAGCCAGGGGAATAGCACGGCGCTCTTGGCCATGCCGCAGCTCAGGTGAATGGCGATGCGCGCGAGGCGGTAGGTAAGCAGAAGTTTCAAATGACACCAACAAATAAACCAGAGCCGAAATCCGGGAGCAGACAAGGGATGCCGGGGCAGCCTGCCCCGGTCCATGGATCTGATTTTTTAACGCTGAAATGCCACCTGTCCAGCCACGATGGTCGCCTTGACGATACCGCTCAGCTCATAGCCGAGGAAAGGCGTGTGCTTGCCCTGGCTGGCCAGCGACGCCGACGACACGGTCCAGCGCGCGGCGGGATCGAAGACGCAGATGTCGGCCGCTTCGCCCACGGCCAGGCTGCCAGCCGGGATGCCGGCGACACGGGCCGCATCGGACGTGACCTTGGCCACGGCGCGCGCCAGCGGACGGGCGCCCGCTTGCGGCTGGCCCAGCGCATAGTCGTCTGCCCATTTCAGGGCCAAAGACAGTAGCAGTTCCAGGCCGGTGGCGCCCGGCGACGCTTCGCCGAAGGGCAGCAGTTTTTCATCGTCATCGACAGGCGTGTGGTCCGAGCACATGGCGTCCACCGTGCCGTCGAGCAGGCCGGCGCGGATCGCGTCGCGGTCACGCTGGCTGCGGAACGGCGGCGTGACGCGCGCGTTCGGATCGAAAAAGCCGATGTCGGCGTCCGTCAGGTGCACATGGTGCACGCCCACGTCGCAGGTGACGGGCAAGCCTTCGGCCTTGGCTGCGCGGATCAGCTCCAGGCCCGCCGCCGACGAAATGCGGCACAGGTGCACGCGCGCGCGGCTGGCGCGCATCAATTCAAAGATCGTATGCAGGGCAATGGTTTCGGACATCACGGGCACGCCGGACAGGCCCAGGCGCGACGCCAGCGGACCACTGTGGGCGATGCCGCCACGGCCGATATGCGGATCCTGCGGGCGTAGCCAGACCGTGTAGCCGAAAGTGTTCGCGTACTGCATGGCGCGCAACAGCACGGTGGTGTCCTCGATTGGCTCTTCCGCCTGCGCGAAGCCGATGCAGCCCGCTTCCGTCAGCTCCGCCATCTCCGTCAGCGACTTGCCTTTCAAGCCCATGGTCAGCGCCCCCAGCGGGTGCACGTGGGCCTTGTTCTGCGTCTTGGCGCGGTATTTCAGCATCTCCACCAGGCCCGGCTCGTCGAGCACGGGATCGGTGTCGGGCGGGCACACCAGGCTCGTCACGCCGCCCTGCAGGGCCGCCTGCAGTTCCGATTCCAGCGTCGCCTTGTATTCGTAGCCCGGCTCGCGCAGGCGCGCGGACAGGTCGACCAGGCCGGGGGAAACCACCAGGCCTGCCGCATCAAAGGTGGTGTCGGCCTTGAAACCGGCCGGGGCGCTGCCCACGGCCAGCACTTTGCCATCGGCGATAAACAGGTCTTGCAAGCCATCGATGCCGTTGGCAGGGTCGATCAGGTGGCCGTTCTTGATATGTAGTGTCGTCATGCTCGCTTACTCGTCCTTGGGCTATCAGCCCTGATTACCAGCCAAAATACTCATCACCGCCATGCGCACGGCGATACCGAACGTCACCTGCGGCAGGATCACCGCCTGCGGGCCATCGGCCACCGCAGAATCGATTTCCACGCCGCGGTTCATCGGGCCCGGATGCATGACGATGGCGTCCGGTTTCGCCAGCGCCAGGCGCTCGGGCGTCAGGCCGTAGCTCTTGAAATATTCCTGCGCCGATGGCAGCAGCGCGCCGCTCATGCGTTCATTCTGCAGGCGCAGCATGATGATCACGTCCACGCCTTTGAGGCCTTCATCCATGTTGGTGAAGGTGCGCACGCCCATTTGTTCCAGGCCGCCCGGCAGCAAGGTATGCGGGCCGATGGCGCGCACTTCCGGCACGCCCAAGGTGGTCAGCGCATGGATGTCGGAACGGGCCACGCGGCTATGCAGGATGTCGCCCACGATGGCCACCGTCAGATTGGTGAAATCCTTCTTGTAGTGGCGGATCGTGTACATGTCGAGCAAGCCCTGGGTCGGGTGCGCGTGACGTCCGTCGCCCGCGTTGACGACGTGCACGTGCGGCTGCTTCGTGTCGATCAGGTGCTTGGCGATCAGGTACGGCGCGCCCGACTGCGCGTGGCGCACGACGAACATGTCGGCATGCATGGCCGACAGGTTGTCGATGGTGTCGAGCAGGGACTCGCCCTTGCTGGCCGACGAAGCCTGGATATTGAGGTTGATGACATCGGCCGACAGGCGCTTCGAGGCGATCTCGAAGGTGGTGCGGGTGCGCGTGGAGTTTTCAAAGAACAGATTGAAAACGCTCTTGCCGCGCATCAGCGGCACCTTTTTCACATCGCGGTCGGAAATGCCGACGAACGAGGATGCGGTGTCGAGGATGTGGTTGACGATAGACTTCGGCAAGCCTTCAATCGTCAGCAGATGTTGCAGTTCGCCGTGTTTATTCAGTTGCGGATTAAGCATGGTGGGTATCTATGGTGAGCGTGAATTTTCCATCGTCGGCTTGCTTCAGGACCAGCGCCTGGCCCGCCGGCACGGCAGTGAAGGCGGCCACGAAATCGGCGGCCACCGGTAGCTGGCGCTCGCCGCGGTCGACCAGGGCGGCCAGCATGATCTTGGCCGGACGGCCATAGTCGAACAATTCATTGATGGCCGCGCGCGTGGTGCGGCCCGTGTACAGCACGTCGTCGACCAGCAGGATGGTGGCGCCGGCGACGTCAAAGCTGATTTTCGTCGGCTTGACGTCGGCATGCAGGCCTTTCTGGGCGAAGTCGTCGCGGTAGAACGACACGTCGAGCACACCCAGGCGGTCGAGCAGGTTCAGGTCGCGCGCCAGGCGTTCGGCCAGCCAGGCGCCGCCCGAATGGATGCCGACGATGGCCACGTTGGGGATGCCCGCCAGGCCGCTCTGCACCTGCTGCAGCAAGACCGCGTACAGGGCCTCGGCGTCGAGTTGGGAAGGATTCGTAGGATGCGGCATAGAGTTCTTAATCATTCAGGATGGGAGGCTAAGGTCAGATTAATAATTCGCGTCGAAATACTGTTGCAGGATAATGGCGGCGGCGCGGTCGTCGATGACTTCGCCGCGCTTGGCGGCGATGACGGCCGAGGAATAACGCTCATCGACCAGATCCACCGGCAGATTGAAGCGGCCATGCACCTGGTTGGCGAAACGGCGGCAACGCGCGCTCATCTCGTGCTCGGTGCCATCCGGATGGCTGGGCAGGCCCACCACGATGCGGCTCGCGCCCCACTCCTTGATCAGGCTATCGATGGCGGCAAACTTCGGCTCATTCGCCGTGGCCGTGATTACGCTGAGCGGCTTGGCCTGGCAAATCATGCTATTGCCGATGGCTACGCCGATGCGTTTCAAGCCGAAATCGAAGGCGAGGATGGTGTCGATGGCGTCACCGCTCATGCGTGTCCGGCTTCCGATGCCAGCATCAGGGGATCGATACCCAGCAATTTGATGGCCGCCACGTAACGCTGCTCGATGGGGAAGTCGAACAGGATGTCGGCCGAGGCACCCACCGTCAGCCAGCCATTGCGGCCGATCTCGTCTTCCAGCTGGCCCGGACTCCAGCCCGAATAGCCGATCGACACCAGCATGCGCTCGGGGCCATCGCCCTTGGCGACGGCTTCGAGCACATCGATCGAGGTGGTAAACGCGATTTCATCCGTCACCGTCAGCGACGAGGAATAATGCGCGCCCGGCGTATGCAGCACGAAGCCGCGGTCATCCTGCACGGGGCCGCCGAACATGATCGGTTCGTTAATGATGGGCGTGTCGCTGCCGGCCGCCAGTTTCAGATCGATGCGGTCAAACAGCACTTCCATGGTCATGTCGGTGGGTTTGTTGATGACGACGCCCAGGACGCCGTTTTCATTGTGCTCGCAGACGTACACGACCGTGCCACCGAAGATCGGATCTTGCATGGCCGGCATCGCAATCAGGAAATGGTTGGCCAGATTCAAGGTGGAGGAACCGGCCGCGACCGGCTCTCCAACACCCTGCATCAAACGATGCCCTGGTAGAGTCTGGTCGAATTTACTCTTTTTCATACGCGATGCTCTCTCTGTGGCCTTGCTGGCAAGTCTCGCTTACCCCGCTATCGTACGCCTGACGCACGCTGCCACGAAGTTGGGCGGCGAGAAGCGTGATGCCGGGCGCTATTCTTGTTATATTATAAATTTGTTATACATTCGATGAGCCATTCGGCTACTTCAGTACGCTTTGCAACTTGCGAAATATCAAACATCGCCGCGCTGGCGAGCGCATTGCCATGCCAATTGTAAAATTGATTGCATAATCGCTGTCGCACATAAACCACCACGAACGTACCCGCTAGTTTACACTGAATTGCCGCCGCAGCGACGCCAAAGGCACGACGCGCGCGGCCATAAAGCCCTGTTGGCGGCAAAAAATAGCCTATCTTTGACCCTGAACACGCAAAATAATGACAATCAAGACTTCTTTGGTATGGTTCCGGCGCGATCTGCGCGCATTTGATCATGCTGCGCTACATCACGCCCTGCGCCAGAGCCAGGCCGTGCATTGTGTCTTCGTCTACGACACCGCCATCCTGGCCGCGCTGCCGCGCCGCGACCGGCGGGTCGATTTCATCCATGCCAGCGTGGCCGAACTGGCCGACGAGCTGCGCCAGCTGGGTGGCGACCTGATCGTGCTGCACGCGGACGCCGCCGAGGCCATCCCGCGCCTGGCCGCCGAACTGAATGCCGACGCCGTCTTCGCCAACCACGACTACGAGCCGCAAGCGATCGCCCGCGACGCCATGGTAGCCGCCGCGCTCACGCACGAGGCGCGCCTGTGGTTCAGCTTCAAGGACCAGGTCATCTTTGAAAAGGACGAGGTGCTGACGCTCTCGGCCAAGCCGTACACGGTCTACACGCCGTACAAGAATGCCTGGCTGAAGAAAATGCGCGCCGAACCCGGCTGCCTGGCGCCGTTCGATATCGAACCGCACGCGGCCAGCCTGGCGCCGCCGCGCACCGGCACGCCTGCCCCCCTGCCGACCTTGGGCGGACTGGGTTTCGAAGCGAGCAACCTGGCCGAACTGGCCATTCCCACGGGCATGTCGGGCGCCAGCACGCTGTTCGAGGATTTCCTGGCGCGCGTAACCCGCTATGACGTGGCGCGCGATTTTCCTGCCCTGAAGGGGCCGTCCTACCTGTCCATGCATCTGCGCTTCGGCACCGTATCGCTGCGCTACCTGGTGCGCACCGTGGTCGACCTGATGGACCGGGGCAGCGGCGGCGATGGCGCGCCCGTGTGGCTGGCCGAATTGATCTGGCGCGATTTTTACGCCATGATCCTGTACCAGAACCCGCATGTGGAAGGCGGCGCCTTCAAACCGGCCTACGACGCCATCGCATGGGAAACCGGCCCCGAAGCCGATGCCGCGTTTGCGGCCTGGTGCGAGGGGCGCACCGGCTATCCGCTGGTGGACGCGGCCATGGCGCAGCTGAACCAGACGGGCTATATGCACAACCGCCTGCGTATGGTCACGGCCTGCTTCCTGATCAAGGATCTGGGCATCGACTGGCGCCGCGGCGAAGCGTATTTCGCACTGCACCTGAATGACTTCGACCTGGCTTCGAACAACGGCGGCTGGCAATGGGCCTCCTCGTCCGGCTGCGACGCGCAACCCTACTTCCGCATCTTCAACCCGATCACGCAATCAGAAAAATTCGATGCGAACGGGCGTTTCATCCGCCGCTATCTGCCGCAACTGAAGGCGCTGGGCGACAAGGAAATCCATGCGCCCTGGCTGGTGCCGCGCATGCTGCTCGAGCAAAAAAACATCGTGCTGGGACGCGATTATCCACAGCCGATGGTACAGCACGACGCAGCGCGCAAAGAGACGCTGGAACGCTACGCGGTAGTCAAGGCGGCGGCGTAACTGCGCTACCGGCCAGCAAGCGCGCTACTTCGGCCAGCAATTCCTCTTCCTGGAACGGCTTGCCGAAATACGCATTCACGCCCAGTTCAAACGCGTGCTTGCGGTGCTTGTCGGCGCTGCGCGAGGTGATCATGATGACCGGAATGGCGCGCGTCTTGTCATCGCTGCGTACATTGCGCGTCAAGTCAAAACCGTCCATGCGCGGCATTTCCACGTCAACCAGCAGCAGGGCCGGCATGGCAGCCGGCTCCAGTGCATGCAGCTGCTCCAGTGCCTCGACGCCATCCTTGGCCAGCAGTACCTGGTAGCCTTCGCGCTCGAACAGTCGCTGCATCACGCGGCGCACCGTCAGCGAATCGTCGACCACCATCACGCGCACGGCTGGCACGGCCAGTGCGCTGGAGGCGGCATGTTGCTCGCTGCTGGCCAGCGCATATTGCGACAGCAGTTCAGGATGATGTTCCAGGTGCTGCGCCAGCGCCACCGGATTGAGGATCAGCACGATATCGCCCGTGCCCAGCACCGTGGCGCCGGCGATGCCCGGCATGCGCGCCAGCTGCGGCCCCACATGCTTGACTACGACCTCGCGGTTGCCCAACACGTCATCGACCTGCAAGGCCAGCCTGTCATGGCCATTCCTCAGCAGCAGCACCGGCGCATAGCGCTGCATGGTCTGCGCCGCCGGCGTCTCGCCCAGCATGGCCGACAGATGGTGCAGCGCCAGCGACTGCCCATGCGATTCGACGCACCCGGCCGCCCGTACCTGCTCCAGCTGCTCGCCTTTCAGGTGCAGCACCTGCTCCACCAGCACCGATGGCAAGGCATACGTCTTGCCGTTCGCCGCCAGCAGCACCACTTGCGTCACGGCCAGGGTCAGCGGCAAGTGGATGGTAAACCGCATGCCCAGTCCGGCCTGCGTCAGCGTTTCCACGCGTCCGCCCAGGGCCAGCGCTTCGGAGCGCACGATATCCATGCCAAAACCGCGCCCGGCCAGTTCCGTCAGGCTGTCGGCAGTGGAAAAACCGGGCGTGAAAATCAGCTCGGCCGCCTGCGCGTCGGTCAAAGGCGCGTCCATCGCCACCAGGCCGGCGCCATGCGCCTTGGCGCGGATGCGTTCCAGGTCCAGCCCCGCGCCATCGTCGGAAAAAGCGATCGCCACTTCATTGCCCTGCTGGCTGACCTGCACCAGCAGCTCGCCCATCTCGCTCTTGCCTGCTGTCAGGCGCGCCTCGCGCGGCTCGACGCCGTGCACGATGGCGTTGCGCAGCAGGTGCTCGAAGGGCGCGGCCATGCGTTCGAGCACACTGCGGTCGATTTCCACGCCACCGCCGCGGATATCGAGGTTGACGCGCTTGTCGACTTCCTTGGCGCTTTGCCGGGCCACGCGGAACAGGCGTTCGGCAATGCTGGCAAACGGCACCATGCGGATCTGCATCAGGTCGCGTTGCAGCTCCCGCGTCAGGCGTGCCTGCAGCACCAGGTCGTCCGTCACCGCATTGACGCTGTGGCTGAGGTTTTCATGGAACGAAGCCACGTCATTGACGCTTTCAGCCATCATGCGCGTGAGTTCCTGCAAGCGCGTAAAGCGGTCGAATTCAAGCGGATCGAAATCGCGCTCGCTGCCGACGGCCATGCGCGAGGCGATCTGCGATTCGGCCTGCATTTCCACTTCGCGCAGCTGGCGGCGCAGGCGCGCCAGGTTGTCGGAAAACTCGGACAGCGAGGCGCCCAGCACGCCGACTTCATTTTCCATCTTCGAGCGCGTAATCGACACTTCGCCAGCCTGGTTCACCAGACGGTCGAGGATATCGGCGCGCACGCGCACCAGCGCCGCCTTCGGTTCGGCCGCCGGCGTGTCTTCCATGCCTGGCAAGGGCAGCAAAGGCTGCTGCAACTGTTCGAACAGGTGCAGCGCATGGTCATAGTGGGCCAGCAATTCATCGAACGCCTGCGGCGTGGCGGTGCCTGCGTGCAGCATGTTTTCGATATGCGTCTCGATTTCATGCGCATGCTGGCCCAGGCGCATGGCGCCGGCCATGCGCGCGCTGCCTTTGACTGTATGCAGGGTGCGCAGCAGCATCTGCGCCTGGCCGCTGTCGTGCGGTTGCTGCTGCCAGCTGCGCAGCGCCGCGCCGATCTGCGGCAGCAGGTCGGCGCCCTCTTCCAGGAACACGGACAGCAAATCGAGGTCGAGTTCATCACTGATGCCGGCGCTCGCCGCCAGCAGAGCGACAGCGTCGGCCGGCATGATGGCCGGCGCCAGCGCTTCCGGCTCCACGTGCACCAAAGGCGGCGCGTGCTCGAAACCGGCGTCGAACAGGTCGTCGCTGGCGCCGCTGTCCTGCGTCAGCGCCAGCGCGGTGGGCGTGGCTGGCGCGGCCGGCTGCAGCGCATCGGCGACGATGCTCGCATACGTCGCTTCGAACAGGGACTCGAGCTGGGGTACAGGAACCTCGGCCAAGGCGTCGGCCTGCGCTTCTGCAGGCTGCGCCGGCGTGCCGACGATGCTGGCGTAAGCGGCGGCAAACAGGGCGTCGAGCTGGTCTTCATGGCTCTCGCCGGGCGCCGCCGTCAAGGCGCGCCACAGTGTGTTGAGCGCTTCGATCATGTCCGGCTGCGATGGCGCCAGGTCGCCCAGCGCAAACGCCTGCAGCATTTGCGCGATGCGCTGCATGGCCTGTTCCAGCACGTCGTGCTGCCCGGCGCGCAGGCCGGCCAGCGGCGGCACCACCGTCTCGATCACCGTCTCAAGCGCGTGCGCCAGGTCGCGCAAGGATTGGAAGCCGACCGTGCCGGACGTCCCCGCCAGGGTATGCACGGCTTGCAGCGCCTCCACGCTGACGGCGCGCCGTTCGTGGCGCCATTCGCCGAAGTCGCGCGTCAGCACGCGCAGCAATTCATCCGTCTCGGCCAGGTAGATGTTGTACAAGGGTAGGCTGATGCGCAGTTCACCGACGTGCTTGAGGTGATCATCAGGCGCTTCGTGCGCGGCGGGCGCGGTGGCAGACGGAAAGCCGATCACATTGCCATTGCTGGCCACCGGCGCAGCCGGGCGCGGCTTGCGCAGTTCGAACGGACCGCCTTCGCGCACGCGCTCGGCCGCCGCCAGCAGCATGCCGGCCTCGCGCTCGCGCCCTGCGCCGCCTTCCAGTTCGGCCACCCATTCGCTGAGCTGGTACCAGCCGTAATTGAGCAGGGTGAACAAGTCGTCGCTGGCAGGGCGCGCCTCGGCCAGCCAGGTATTCATGACACGCTCGATGGCACCGGCGGCCTCGGCAAACTGCACCAGGCCGATCATGCGGCTGCTGCCTTTGAGAGTATGGAACGAGCGGCGCAGCATGGCCAGGTGGTCGCCGCTGGCGGCCTGCTCGCGCGGCAGGGCCAGCGTGGTATCGATAAAGGCCAGCACTTCGCGCGCTTCGGCGATGAAGATGTCGAGCATCTCTGCGTCGACATCGGTCACTACCGGCGCGGCATCCACACCGGCAGGCAGGGCCGGCGCCAGGGCCTGGTCGAGCAAGGGTACCGGCACGACACCGGCGGCGGCGACCTTTTCAAATGGCAGGGCGCGGAAGGTGCCGGCGGCGGCATCGAAATGGAACCGCCCGCTGGCCGCTTGCGCGTTGCGGCCCAGCATATCGACAAAAAATCCCAGCGCACTGACATTTTGTGCGATCTCGTCGAGCGCCTCCGCACTGGCATCCGCATTGGCGTCGCCACCAGCCAGCCGCTGCAGGGCCGCGTCGACCTGCAGCACGGCGGCGCGCGCGTCTTCCTGCCCCAGTCCCGCCAGTTGCTGCTGCAACTGCCCCAGCACGGGCGCGACGCCATCCAGGGCCCCCGCGACGCCACGCGAGGCATCCGCGTAATACGCGTTGAGCACCTTTTCCACCTGGCGCAGGCCCGTCTTCATGTCCTCGGCCAGCGCGGCGACGGTCTGACCCTGTTCGATCTGGCGCGACAACTCGCCAGCAGTGACGGGCGGCGGCGCTTCGCCGGCCAGCAGCGCCTGCAGGCGCGCGGCGATGGTTTCCGCATTGCCGGCAAAGTCGTCGGGCAGGCGGCGCACCTGCTCCAGCCCCGTGTCGGCAAACAGCAGCGCCATACCGATTTCGTTCTCCAGGGCCGCACTGCGCCCGCTGGCCACGGCTTGCCGCGCCACGGCCGCGCATTCGCGCAGCAGGCTGGCCAGGGCCGGCTGTTTCAGGATATCGGTCTGCGCCGCCACCTGCCGCAAAGACTGTTCGAATGCTTCGCACAGGGCGGGATCAAGGTCGGCTTGCGCCAGACGGCTCCAGCTGGCGCGCGCCTGCCCCAATGCCGTGCGCGCGCCTTGCAAGGCATCCTGGTCGACCTGGCCGTAACGCCGCGCTTCCACATCGGCTGGCACCTGCCCGTCCAGCGCGAAAGCGGCACGCAGCTGGCGCGCCTCCGGCGTCGGCTCGGTGGCGGCGGCGATGAAGAACAGGGCGTCGTGCAGCATCGATGCGGGCAGGCTGGCCGTGCCCTGCGCCAGGCGGCGCAATTGCAGATTGATCAGGCCGAACAACTGTTTGACGTTGAGCGTGCCCATGCCCTCGCCGCCGGCCGCCAGTCCTGCAAACGCCTGCATGGCGAACCAGAAGGTACGCGCCGGCGCTTCTTGCTGCGCGTCCGCCACCAGGGTCAGCGTGGCGTGCAAGTCGCTGGCGTGCTGGCGCCGCGCCGCATCATCCTGCGCTTTCAGGAAGGGCAGCAAAGACTTTTCAAAGCGCCCGCGCCAGGCTGGATAATCGGCCACAAGGGGGGCGTCCGCCAGCGCGATGACATGCCCTTCCAGCATAGCCGGGGGCGGGAAAAACAGGTCGGCCGGGTGTATGCGCTCGGCACCCAGCATGGCTTGCAGATCGCGGTAGTAAGGGAACAAACGCGTCGGCTGCGGCGGCGTGCCGGCCACCAGGTCTTCCAGGTATTCGATCAGGGCCTGATACAAATCGGCGACAATCTGCGCATGGTCCAGCGTGTATTCCAGGCTGCCGTCGCGAAAGCGCGCCAGTGCCTGTTCCGCGCCATCCGTCAGCAGGCTGGCACCGGCCACGTCCACCATCACCAGCGCGCCATGCGCCTGGTGCAGGTGCGAGCGTGCATGCTGCAGTGCCGTGGCGCGTTCCTCGCGCTCGCGGCCACCCGCTTCGAACAGCGCCGTTTTCGAGCGGCCCAGCGCTTCGCGGATTTCCACCATCACCCACGACAGGGGTTCGCTGTCGAACGGCTTGGAATGCTGCGGACTATCAGGTGTGCTCATGCATGCCTCGGTAAAGAAATCGTAGCGCAAAAATCGGTACGCACAACACGCCGCGCCTGGAATGGCGCGGCGTTCAGGCGGCGACGCGAAAGCGCGACACCGAGTTTTTCAGTTCCTGCGCCAGCATCGATAACTTGTGGATCGACTGCGCCGTTTGCTGCGTGCCGTCCTGGGTCTGCTCCGTCACGCTCAGGATATGCTGGATATTCAAGGCCACGCCGCTGGCCGAGCCGGCCTGCGTGCCGGTGGCGAACGAGATGCCCTGGATCAGTTCAGCCAGGTGTTTCGACACCTGGCTGATGTCGTTCAAGGCAGCGCCGGCGGCATCGGACAGGTGTGCGCCCTCGACCACGCCCTGCGTGGATTTTTCCATCGCGCGGGTGGCATCCTGGGTGTCGGCCTGGATGGTGCGCACCAGCGCACCGATCTGCTTGGCGGCGGCGGCCGAGCGTTCGGCCAGGCGCTGCACTTCCTCGGCGACGACCGAGAAGCCGCGCCCCGCCTCGCCGGCCGATGCGGCCTGGATGGCGGCGTTCAGCGCCAGCACATTGGTCTGCTCGGTGATGTCGGAAATGAGCTCGGTGATTTCGCCGATTTCTTGCGACGATTCGCCCAGGCGCTTGATGCGCTTGGAGGTATCCTGGATCTGCTCGCGGATTTCATGCATGCCCTTGATGGCGTTTTCCACCGCCGTCGCCCCCTGCTGCGCCGCCGCCACCGACTGGCGCGCCACGTCGGCCGAGACACTGGCCGACTTCGACACGTCGGTAATCGCATTGGCCATTTTGACCACGGTGGCGCTGACGCCCTGAATTTCGCGCGACTGCTGCTGCGAAGCGATCAGGAGCTTGCTGGAGATGCCTTGCGCCTGCGTCGAGGCGCGGTTGACCTGCTCGGCCGTCGCCGTCACGCGCCCCACCAGGCCGCGCAATTCCTCGACCGTGTAGTTGACGGAATCGGCGATGGCGCCCGTGATATCCTCCGATACGGTGGCCTGCACCGTCAGGTCGCCGTCGGCGACCTTCTGCAATTCGTTCATCAGGCGCAGGATGGCCGCCTGATTCTGGTCATTCCTGGCCTTCGCCTCTTCCTCTTTCCCCTGCGACTCAAGCCGCAGGATTTCCGCTTCCTGGCGCCGCCGCTCGGCGTCGCGCGTGCGGTTGACGGAGTCCTGCAGCAGCACGCGGCCAATACCGGCTGCCGCGATCAGCGTCAGCAACACGCCGCCGACCATCATCCAGAAGGCCATGCCCAGCGTTTCCTGGTTCACGTGGTACATCTGCTGCAGCAGGGTCAAGCGCTGGCGCAAATCTTCGTTCTCGTTGAAGATCAGCTGTTCGGCGCTCTTGGCCGAACTGAATTTATCCAGCCGGTCGAGTATCGACGAGACCAGTTTCTGGTAAGTGTCAAAACTGGCTTTCAGCGCCACCAGCCGGTCGCGCAATTCGGCGTCACGCGTGGGCGCCAATTGCAGCGCCACGCTGCCATTGAGCAAGCCTTCGACGGCGGTACGGAAATACGTCGTGTCGCGCCCCAGCGAAAATGCCGTTTCCGAGCTGATGCTGCCCGACGACAGAAACTCGCTGGCACTGCGGCTCATGCGCTGGCTCAGCATCATCAGGCGGCCGATGACGGCCAGGTCGCGCGCGTTGCCGCCGTGCTGCACCTTGAGCGCCGCTATTTCCTCCGTCTGCGCCAGCAGCGCCGGCGACAGTGCGTTCAATTGCTGCAAGGTCTTGTCGAATTCGCCCAGCTCCGTTTTCAGGCGCAAGATGGTGCTGGCCGCGCGGTCGCTGCTGGCCCACTTCTTGCGCGCGTCGGCCACCGCCGCCAACAGGGCGGAACGCGACTCGCCGATATCGCGCCCGTGATACGTCCCGCCGCGCAGCATCAGGCGGAAATCCTGGTTCAGTTCATTGCGGCTTTCCTCGAGCTGGCGGAAGGCTTCCGGATTGCCTTGCACGGCATTCGGCGCAGCCTTGCCGATGCGCTGAGAATGCATCAACGCGTCGCTGGCCAGCTGCGTCTGCGCCGAGGCGATATTGCCGCTGCGCGTATTGAGACCGACGAACAGCAGGCTGGCGGCCAGGCTCAGAGCCATCACCGTCGACAGGATGCTCAATTGCCTTTGCAGCGGAAAATGGCCGATCAGCGGCAGCTTCAAGTCGCTGACCGGTGCCTTGGCCAGCGACTTGCGCCGTCCCAGCGCGTCGCGCAGGCGCAGCGGCAGGTCGGCCGCCGATACGGGCTCGCCAGCAGCGTGTTCCGCTTCGGGCATGCCGGCGGACAGGATAGGGGAATGGGCGCCCATCAGCAAATATCCTTGTGTGCGGCGAGGCCGCCAAAACCGGCATCGAGGAAGCGTTCCGATTGCGCCAGCTGCGCCAGGTCCAGGCGCAGCCACTGCTGCCCTTCACTGTCGCGCAGCGCCTGCGCCGCCCAGGATGGCGCCGCGCCCAGCGGTGCAGCCGGCAAGGACACGGCTTGCAGCGTGCGCAGCTGGCGCAAGCCCAATACGCGCTCGACCAGCAGTGCGCAATTGAGGCCCAGGCGGGGAGAGAACGTGATGATGCGGCAGTGATTGCCTGGCGCGCAAGGCGGTTCGCCCATGTAGCGGGCCAGGTCGACGACCCCTGTCAGGCGTCCGCGCATGGCCGCCAGGCCCAAATACCAGTCCTGCGCCAGCGGCACGCCCTGGATCTGCACCCCGGCAGCGATGACGATTTCACCGAGCTGCGTCAGGTCGAGCAGGCACGGCTGGCCACCGAGCATCACGCCCAGTTCCTTGCGCGCTGCCAGCGCGCCGCTGCGCGCGGCCTGTATCCGCTCGATCAATTGCAACTGATACTGGCGCAAGCGCCCCTGCCGCGCCCCCGCCTCGAAGGATGGCATGGCGGCAGCGGCAGGCGGGAAGGCCGCTGTGGAAACGCCGTGACCTGACATCGTTTGCATTCTCAGGAAATCGCAGCGATCTTGGCCAGCAGGTCGGCTTCGACCACCGGCTTGACCAGGTAATCGCGCGCACCCTGGCGCAAGCCCCAGATGCGGTCCGTTTCCTGGCTCTTGCTGGAGCAGATAATCACCGGCACGTCCTGCAGTTCGGGATCGCGCGCAATCGCGCGCGTGATCTGGAAGCCATTCGCACCGGGCATCACCACGTCCATCAGGATCAGGTCGGGCCTGGCCTGCTTCAGTTGCGCCAACGCGTCGGCACCGTCCTGCGCCGTGAGGACGGCATAACCGGCACGCACCAGCATCTCGCTCAGGTAATAGCGTTCTGTCGGCGAGTCATCGACGATCAGAATTGTGTGTATGGCCATCTGCTTCCTTGCTGCGTTGTCAATCAATAAACCACTTACTCAAATTACCTGGCCAGATGCAGCCGTACGGCTTCCAGCAGCGCCTCGCGCGCCAGCGGCTTGACCAGGCAGGCGCTGGCGCCTGCCATGGCGCCGCGCGCACGGTCGAACAGGCCCTCCTTCGACGACAGCATCAGCACCGGCGTGGCATGAAAGGCCGCACTGGCCTTGATCAGCGCACACGTGCGGTAGCCGTCCAGGCGCGGCATCACAATGTCACACACGATCAGCGCCGGCTGGCAGTCGGCGATCTTGGCCAGGGCCTCGAAGCCGTTTTCCGCCACCACTACGCGATAACCTGCCTCGCGCAAGACCTTTTCCGCCGCGCTGCGGCTGGTAGCGCTGTCGTCGATGACCAGTATCGTGGCGCCAGCGCACACGGCATCGGACGGTGCCTCGGGCAGGAAGGGACGCGTCATGTGATTATTCGACAATCTTTCATACCATAGCACAGGCTGCCGCGATACCAGCGTGCTGGCAGCACCATCCCACGGATCTGGATTAATTACAGCGCCACCATCTCGAAATCATCCTTGCGCGCACCGCATTCAGGACAGGTCCAGTTCATCGGAACATCGGCCCAACGCGTGCCGGGAGCGATGTCTTCGTCGGGCAGGCCGGCCGCTTCATCATAAACCCAGCCGCAAATAAGACACATCCACGTTTGGAATTGCTGCGTTGTTTCGTTGCTACTCACGTTCTGCCACCCTTCAATCAAGTAAAATGCTGAATTAGGTATCTTAATCTACCCGCCGTGCAAAACCAAACTTCTCCCCTCATATTAAGCTTCGGCGTGTCCGATCCGGTCGGTGCGATCGGCATCCAGGCCGACCTGGCCACGTTTTCAGCCTTCGGCTGCCATGGCCTGTCGGTCACCACCGGCCTGTTGATCAGCGATACCGCACGCGTGGAAGACGTGCAGGCGGTCGACCCGGACTGGGTTTCCGACCAGGCGCGCGTGCTGCTGGAAGACATGTCCGTCTCGGCCATCAAGATCGGCGCCCTGGGCAGCGTGGAAAACGTTACGGCCATCGCCGAAATCGTCTCCGACTATCCGAACGTGCCGCTGATCCTCGATCCCTTCATTTCGGCGCTGCCGGAGCAGGGCATGGACGACGAAGACATTCTCACCGCCGTGCGCCAGCTATTGATCCCGCAAACGACGCTGCTGGTGCTCTCGCCGGTGGAGCTGGAGCGCCTGGCCGAAACCTGGCGCGACGCCGACCCGGACGACACCCTGCAAAACGATGTCGATTACCTGGTGGCCCTGGGCTGCGAATACGTGCTCGTCACCGGCATGCCGGCCGACGCCAGCAAATCCGGCACGGGCGAAGGCAAGTTGCGCGCCAATACCCTGTTCGGCGAGGACGGCGTGGTGCGCCACGACGAATGGCAGCACCTGCCGGGCATCTTCAACGGCGCTGGCAGCACCCTGTCGGCGGCGGCCACCGCCCTGCTGGCCCTGGCTGAAAACGAAGACGATGTGCCGCAGGTGGTCGTGGCGGCGCAGGAATTTACCACCGGCGCGCTGGCCCACGCGCAGCGCCACGGCATGGGCAAGCTGGTGCCGAACCGGCAGTTCCAGCAGCAGCGCCAGCGCGGCGGCCAATAAGCACAGACCAGACGACACAGAAAACGATCCACTTTCAAGGCACGATTATCATGACGACGACTTCACAGAACGACATCCTGTTTGCCCGCGCACAAAAAACCACGCCAGGCGGTGTCAACTCGCCCGTGCGCGCCTTCCGCTCCGTCGGCGGCACGCCGCGCTTCATCACGCGCGCCGAAGGCCCGTACTTCTGGGATGCGGACGGCAAGCGCTATATCGACTACATCGGTTCGTGGGGCCCGGCCATCGTCGGCCACGCCCATCCGGAAGTGGTGAAAGCGGTGCAGGATGCGGCCGCGCTGGGTCTGTCGTTCGGCGCGCCGACCGAAGGCGAAGTGCTGATGGCCGAGGAAATCACGCGTCTGGTGCCGTCGATCGAGCAGGTGCGCCTGGTCTCGTCGGGCACGGAAGCGACCATGAGCGCCCTGCGCCTGGCGCGCGGCGCCACCGGACGCGACAAGATCGTCAAATTCGAAGGCTGCTACCACGGCCACGCCGATTCGCTGCTGGTCAAGGCAGGCAGCGGCCTGCTCACCTTCGGCAACCCGACCTCGGCTGGCGTGCCGGAAGATTTTGTGAAGCATACCCTGGTGCTCGACTATAACAACGTGGAGCAGCTGAAAGACGCCTTCGACAGCTTCGGCGCGGAGATCGCCTGCGTGATCGTCGAGCCCGTGGCCGGCAACATGAACCTGGTGAAAGCCACGCCGCAATTCCTGCAGGCGATGCGCGATTTGTGCACGCAGCACGGCGCCCTGCTCATTTTCGATGAAGTCATGTGCGGCTTGCGCGTGGCCCTGGGCGGCGCGCAGGCGCTGTACGGCATCCAACCCGATCTCACCGCGCTGGGCAAGGTGATTGGCGGCGGCATGCCGGTGGCTGCCTTCGGCGGCAGTGCGGCGCTGATGCACCACATGGCACCGCTGGGCGCCGTCTACCAGGCGGGCACCCTGTCGGGCAACCCGGTCGCCGTGGCAGCCGGCATGGCCACCTTGAAACTGATCCAGCAGCCAGGCTTCTACGAGCAACTGGGCGCCACGGCCAAACGCCTGGCCGAAGGCTTGACAAGCGCGGCGAAGGAAGCCGGCGTGGTCTTCTGCGCCGACTACATCGGCGGCATGTTCGGCATTTATTTCAGCGCCACGCCGCCGACCAGCTACGCAGAAATGATGGCGGGCGACCGCAGCAAGTTCAACGCCTTCTTCCACGCCATGCTGGACGAAGGCGTGTACTTTGCGCCAGCCGCCTTCGAGGCGGGCTTCGTCTCGGCACAGCACGATGATGCCGTCATCGACGCCACCATCGCCGCCGCGCGCAAGGTGTTTGCTAAATTAGCTTAAGCGCGCTCAGACGGTCGCGGCGTCCATCACCGCAGCCACCAGCGCCGGCAGCTTGGCCATGTCATTGAACACGACATGCGCGCCGGCCGCCTTCAGGCGTTCTTCCTGGCCGGCGGCGATATGCCCGCCGCCGATGAATCCCAATACCGTCATGCCCGCCGCCACGGCGGCCGTCACGCCCGTGACGCTGTCTTCCAGCACCAGGCATTGGCCTGGCGGCACGCCAAAGGCGGCGGCAGCCGCCAGGTACACGCCAGGATGCGGCTTGGCATGGCCCACCAGGTCCGGCGTGAAAACGCGGCGGTCGAACAGCGGCGCCATGTTCGTGCGTTCGAGCGCCGACAGCACGCGTGCGCTGACGCTGTTCGAGGCCACGGCCTTGGGCAGGGGAATGGCGGCCAGCGCCTGCGCCACGCCGGGCACGGCGCGCAATTGCGCATCGCAGGCCGCATCGACCGCGTTGCCGATGGCCATGATGTCATCGGCCGGCAATTGCGGCAAGCCCAGCTCCTTGTAGATATCCTGCATCAGCGGCACCAGGCGCTGGCCCAGGCGCGGCTCGATCAAGCCTTGCAAGGTGACGCCCTCGGGCAGCTTGGGCAGACGCGGCGCCAGCAATTCCAGCAGCGCTTGCAAAGCCACGGCTTCGCTGTCGATCAGCACGCCATCGCAGTCGCTGATCAGGTGGGTGAAACGCGGAAGGGAAGGAACGGTGTCAGGCATGTATTCTCCAGTAGGGGCGGCGCACACCGTGCGCGCCGCCAGCATAAAACAGGGGGGCGTGGCGCGCTGCGCCTGGCCGGCCACATCCCGATACTTTGCGTTGCGTGCCGGGCATCGGCGGCATGAAGTAATTTCTTTTAGATAACTTCAATGGCATACTCTCCTTGCCCTGATCGCTTGAATCAGGCCCAACAGGATCGATACCATGACACGCAATCACTTTCTGCAAGGCCGATTATCCCTGATTTCCACAATTGCCGCGTTTGCCTTCGTGACGGCCGCGCTGCCGGCACGGGCGGCGGACGACGATGCTGCCGTCCTCAGCCTCGTACGCCAGCACGTGGCGGCGCAAGCCAGTTTTGACGTACCGGCCCTGGCAGCCTTGACGGCCGACAATTACGCCGAAGTCTCGCCACTGGGCGACGTCGACACGCGCGAGAAGATGCTGGCGTTTTATGCGCCGGAGAAAAAATCCGCCGCCCCCGTCATCACGGTGGAAGAACCGTTCGTGCGCGTCGCGGGCGATACCGCCGTGCTGATCGCCAGGCTGGCGGTAACGGTGCAGGCGGGCGGACAGCAACGCGCCATGGCCCTGCGCGCCAGCTATGTGGCGAAAAAGGATGGTGCGGCTTGGAAATTGCTATCCGCGCAATACACTGGCATCGCGCCGAAAAAACCGGCGCCTTGAAAAAAACGGGCCTGCTGGCCCGTTTGCTTATTTCAGCCAGCCACGGTGGCGGAAGTACAGGAAGGGCGCGATGGCGCTGGTGATCATCAGGCCCCAGGCCCACGGATAGCCAAACGACCATTCCAGTTCCGGCATCAGCTTGAAGTTCATGCCGTACACGCTGGCGATCAGGGTCGGCGGCAGGAAAGCCACGCTGGCCACCGAGAAGATCTTGATGATCTTGTTCTGGTTGATGTTGATGAAACCGACGGTGGCATCCATCAGGAAGTTGATCTTGTCAAACAGGAACGAGGTATGGCCATCGAGCGATTCGATGTCGCGCAAAATCTGCCGCGCTTCCTCGAACTGCTCGGAATTCAATAAGCGGCCGCGCATCAGGAAACTCACGGCGCGGCGCGTATCCATCATGTTGCGGCGGATACGGCCATTCAAATCTTCCTCGTGGGCAATGGCATTCAGCGCTTCGGCCGCGTGCGCATCGGTAAATTCCTTTTGCAGCACGCGCGTGCTGACTTCTTCCAGGTTCTGGTAGATGCCTTCGAGCACGTCGGCCGAATATTCGGCATCGGTGGCGTACAGGTCGAGCAGCACGTCCATGTAGTCGGCAATCGAACCGGGCCGCGAACGGGCGCGCATGCGCACCAGGCGGAACACGGGCAAGTCGTCCGTATGCATGGAAAACAGAATTTTGCGGGCAAGAATGAAGGCCACGGTGATGACGCGCGAGGGACCGTCGTCCTCTTCGCGCAGGAAATCCGTGCGCAGGTGCAAGTCGCCGTTTTCCGCTTCGTAATAGCGGGCCGACGCTTCAATATCCTTGACTTCGTCTTCGCCCGGCAAGGTGACGTTATAGATGGCCTTGACCCAGGCCCGTTCATCATCGGTGGGGTCGGTCAGGTCGACCCACACCGGTTCGGCATTTTCGAGGTCAGCGCGGCTGTCGATCGGCACCTGGTTGAGCCGGCCATTCTGTAATACAAAGACATTGATCATGCGCGCTCTCAGCCGGATGTTGGGTTATCGTGATGTGCTGGCGCTGGCGCCAAAAATGAAAACAGCGCAAGTGTACCCGCAAAGGCCTTTTCACGACCACCCCCCGGCACCGCTTTTTCACGGAAAAAGTACAGCGTTGCACCAGGCGAGCCGATTAAGATGCTGCACCGCAATAGTGCCAATCAAGCATCCTTGATTTTATGCAAATAAAATAGACTGCCATCAAGGCAATTCCGCCGCTCCCATGCGGCGCAGGATGACGCCCGTACGCCGGTTCAGATAGCCCGTATCGCGGTGACGGTCATAAAAGCGGGGGTTCGGCAGCATCACGGCCAGTTTCGCCGCCTGCGCAGCACTCAAGCCGGCCGCGCTGACGTGGTAATAGTGACGCCCGGCCGCTTCGGCGCCGAAGATGCCCGTGCCAAATTCCACCACGTTCAAATAAATCTCGAAAATACGCTGCTTTTCCATCAGGCTTTCCAGCATGTACGTGATGATCAGTTCCTGGCCCTTGCGCACATAGCTGCGCGAACCGGACAGGAACAGATTCTTCGCCAGTTGCTGCGTGATGGTGGAACCGCCCGCTACGACCTTTTGCTTCTTGCTGTTTTTTTCATAAGCCTTTTGCAAGGCTTCCCAGTCCACGCCTTCATGTTCGGAGAAATTCGCATCTTCCGAGGCGATGATGGCGCGCTTCAGATTGTTCGAGATGCGGCTGTACGGCACCCACGTCTGCTTGATCGTGGCATTGGGATTCTTATCCTGCAAGACAGACAACTGCTCGCGCATGAAGGCCGTGCTGGACGGGTTGTGGTCGACCCACCACCAGATTTGCAGGAAGAAATACAGTTGCACGACGATGAAGGCCAGCACGGGCACGATGAACAGCCACTTGATCCAGCCGTAGCGGCTGGTGCTACCACCTTTGCGCGCGCCCTTCTTGCCGGCGCTCACAGGCCGCCCCGCAATTGCGCCAACAAGTCCTGCGTCTGCGGCCGCACGCCGCGCCACACGTAAAATGCTTCGGCCGCCTGCTCTACCAGCATGCCCAGACCGTCGCGCACTTGCGCGCCATGCTGCGCGGCAAAGGCCATGAAGACGGTGGGGTGGGCGCCGTACATCATGTCCAGCGCCAGCGTGTGGCTGGCGAAAATCCCCGCGGGCACGGGCGGCAAGTCGCCCGCCAGGCTGGCCGAGGTGGCATTGATGACGATATCGAACTGGCCATCGGGCTGCGTGAAGCCGCCCGCGCGCAGTTGATCTGGGTGAGCCAGCGCATCGGCAAACTGCGCCACCAGCGCCTCCGCCGTGGCCACGGTGCGGTTGGCAATGATCACTTCCTGGGGCCCCTGTTCCAGCAAGGGCAGCACGACGCCGCGCGCCGCACCGCCCGCGCCCAGCAGCAGGATGCGCTTGCCGGCGATGGCCACGCCCGCGTTGCGCACGATGTCCGCCACCAGGCCCGCGCCATCGGTATTGTCGCCAAGAATGGTGTCGCCCTCGAAACGCAGAGTATTGACGGCGCCGGCCGCTTGCGCGCGCGGCGTCAGTTGCGTGGCCAGCGCGCACGCGTCCAGTTTAAAGGGCACCGTCACATTCGCGCCCTTGCCGCCCTCGGCGGCAAACGTGCGGGCCGCCAGGGCAAAGCCGTCCAGCGGCGCCAGCCGGCGTTCATAGACCATGGCGACGCCCGTCTGCAGGGCAAACGCGGCGTGTATCAGGGGGGACTTGCTGTGGGCGATAGGATTGCCGAAGACGCAATATTGATCGGGATTCATATTTTGCTTGCTCAATTGCTGCCGCCAGTCAGGTTAGCTTCCATTTTTTCTTCGCGGGTAAATTTGAAACGGGTGATGACAACCCACAGGTCATCTTTATCACTCGACAACATATTCGGTGGGAAACGGCCGAAAGGCGCCGCGCGGCGCACGATGGCCAGGGCGGCCTCGTCCAGTGCGGCGTTACCCGAACTTTTCTCCACGCGGGCGCCGCCTTCCTTCTGGTAAATCGTGCCATCCTGGAAGATGGGAATGTACACGACCAGTTCGCCATACATCTTGCGGCCATTCTTTTGCGGAAAATTCAGGGTGCCGATTTCCTCGATGCGCTTTTGCAAGGTCTTGTAATACATGGCATAGCCGACCTCTTGCGTGCTGGGCGTAATGAAGGTCTTGCGGGGACGCTTGTTCTGATCTTCCACGGTCTGGCTGATCTCGGCCGCCATGCGCGCGATGGCCTTGCTGCTTTCCATCAAGTCCGAGCCGGATGCCAAGGGATTGGGCTTGTCCTTTTCCGTGACGGGCGCGGCGCTGTAAGGCGTCGGCTTGGCCGCCTGCGTCAGCAATTCCTGCTGTTTTTGCTCCAGTTCGGCGATGCGCCGGGCGCTGGCCTTGACGCTGTCGCCCTCTTCCACCTTGCGCATGTCGGGCAAGGGCGACTTGGCGCGGCCCTTGTCTGCCTGTCCACCACCGTCGAGGTTGGCTTGCGCCAGGGCCTCGGCCTTCAGCGGCTTGTTCGCATGCTTGGCGTTGACCAGGATCACTTCCAGGCCGGGGTCCGTGGCCACGGCCCGCTGCGGGGCCGGGGCGACAAAATGCATCACCAGCAAGGCGCCGTGCGCCAGCAGCGATACCGCCACGGCAATCATCAGGAAACGATACTCTCGGAAAGACTTCACGCGCAACCCAGTTCCTTACAACACAAGATACAAGATGGCTGAATTCTACGTCAAAGGGCGGTGCCGGCAACAGTTTTCAGCACCGCCTTGTGGCTTGGCGGCGGCCTTACTTGACCTCGGGCTCGCTGACCACGTCTTCGCTGGCCAGTTCCGCCACTTCCGCATCGGCGTCGCTGACCTGGTTTGCCGCTTCCGGCGATGCTTCAGCCGTCACGTCGCCATCGTCAGGGGACGCATCGTCCGCCTCTTCCTCGTAGTCCAGCTCGGCATCGGCCGCCGCGTCCGGCACGGTGGCAATTTCCAGCAGGCGCGCTTCAATGCTCAGGTCGACTTCATCCCAGCGCAGCAAGTCCAGTTTCACCTGGGCGCCGCGCGCCACCGCTGGCATGCCTGGCAGCTTGATGACCAGCGGAATGTCGACCAGGCGCAAGATTTCATCTTTCAGCACGACAGCATCGACCTGGCGCGCGTTTTCCTGGTGCAGCCAGCGCAAGCACCAGTAGCGTTCCATGTTCGACTGGAAATCGCCATATGCGGCATACGCGGCGTCAAACGCCGAGACGATGGCGAACAGATTGGCGTCACGGGGCTTGAACGGGGCAACCAGCGGCGCCGTCACGCCATGCTCGGCGCAAGCGATGATTTGCCACTGGTTCACCAGGTCCGTGTAGCGGCGCAAGGGCGAGGTGCTCCATGCGTATTGATCCACGCCCAGGCCCTGATGCGGCGCAGCATGGGTGACCATGCGCACCTGCATCTTTGCCGCCCAGCTATTGCCACTGCCGCCGCCCTGGCTACGGTAGATGCCGGGCACGCCATGGTCGTGCAGCATCTTGCCCCAGGTACTGTTGGCAAAGATCATCAGTTCGGCGACGATCTTGTCGAGCGGCGCGCCACGCTTGCGGCGCGCTACCGTGACGATGTCATTTTCCACATAAAAGTTGAAATCGACGCGGTTATTCTGTTCCGGCTTCAGGCCAAACGCTTCGCGCTTCTTCATGCGGCCCTGCTCCAGCTGCTGCGCCCATTGCCACAGCACGGCAAAATCAGCCTTGTGCGGGTACTCGCCTTCGCCACTGGCCAGGGTTTCCTCGTTGACCAGGTCATCCAGCTGGTTGTGGCGCAAATTGCTGGCGATCGGCACCAGCTCGGCGCGCGTCTGCGTGCTGACCACGGCCCAGTCGGCTTTCGGGTCCAGCGTGGCGTATAGCGACAGGGCCGGGCACGTCGTGCCTTCGGCGAGCGTGAAAGCATTCACGATTTCGTCCGGCAGCATGGTGATCTTGTCGCCCGGCATGTAGACGGTGGACATGCGCTGGCGCGCCATCTTGTCGATCACGTCTTCCGGGCGAATGCCCAGGCCCGGCGCGGCGATGTGGATACCCACTTTCACGGTGCCATCGGGCAGCGGCTGCACGGAGAAGGCATCGTCGATCTCGGTGGTGGTCACGTCGTCGATCGAAAAGGCGGCCACGTCGGCCAGCGGCAACTTGGCCGTCACGGACGGCACGGGCACGCTCGGGAAACCGGCGCCCTTGGGGAAGTTCTCGAACAGGAATTTCGACAGGTGCAAATCTTTTGGCGTAGCAATACCACCAACGGCCAGCATCAGGCGCGGCGGTGTCGTGTGCAATTCCGTGCAGGCCGCTTCCAGTGCCTTGTATTCAATCGTATTCTTGTCGGGCTTGAACAACAGTTGCAGCACCATGGGCTGCATCGAGGCAGGCAAGCGGCTCTGTTTCAGCTCTTCCACATACGCGGCTTGCACCAGCGCCTGCTGTTTTTTCTTTTCGATGCCGGCTAATGCCGCCTTCAAGGACGCTTCCGGCGCCGCCTTGTAGCGACCACGGCCCTTCTTGTAGAAATACACGGGCGCCGAATGCAGGGCCAGGATCAGGCCGGCCGCTTCCGGCGGCAACGGGGCATGGCCGAAATACTCGGCGCCCAGCTCGGCAAAGCCGAACTCGTCTTCGCCCGCCACTTCCCACAGGAAATCGAGGTCGATTTCGGCGGCCACGGCCTTGGCGTGCTCCAGCAGCTCGGCCGGGGCAGGTTTTTCATACTGCAGCAGCACGTCCTTGGTCTTGACCTTGGTGCGCTTGCCGCTGGCCATTTCGACCTGATAAGCCTCACCCGCTTGCGACAGGACCGTGCCGACCTTGAAATCGCCGGATTCTTCAAAAAATAGATTCATTATTATGCTTTGTTCATTAATGTGTCGGTTGCAACGGTGCGAGTGACGGGCTTCAACTCAAACACCGCCGGCAAAAATACTTCGGTTACCAGTAGCAAGCCCTGGTGACGCTGATACAGGCAGCGGCGGGCAAAAAACAGCGCCTTCTCGTCGACGCGCTGCCCATCCCGTGCCAGCGCCGCCTGCGCCCGCTGTACCAGCGGGTGCCCGGCGCGCAAACGGGCAAATTCAAGGGTACCGCGCCGCACCATGCGATCGCCAAACAGGGTCGTGCCCAGCGAACGCTCGCCCAGCGCGGAAAACAAAGGCCAGTCCGTGGCCGTCGCCTGCATGGGCACGACGGTATGGCCAAACACGGTCGGCCTGTTATCACAACGCAACAGCACTTCGCGTTCCCATACCCGGCCCGCGCGGTGCAAGCCAATGCTGGCCGCCTCGTCGCTCAGGCAACGCGCCGTTTCCTGATGCAAACATTGCACGCGGAACGCGCTGCTATGCGCTTTCAGCTTGGCCGTCAGCGAACCGCCACCCTTGAGCCAGTGGCGCAGGGCCGGTGGCGCATTGACGGCATTCACGTGCGCATGCCATTGCGCCTGGCGCAGCGAACCCGGCCTCACCGGGCGGCGTCCGTCGGGATGCCGCAAAAGGCCAGCACGGGCGCCAGGTATGCGGCAAAGTCGCTGATGCCATGGTCGCTGCCGTCGATGACGCACTGCTGCGCCCCCTGATAATGCGCCAGCATGTCGCGGTAGTCGAGTACTTCATCGCCAGTGGCGGCAATCAGGAAATAGCGTTGCGGCTGCGTAATTTTCTCTACGGCAAACGCGCGCAGCTCATCGATGTATTCGCGCTTGAACTCGAATGGCTGGTCCGAATGGAACTCGGTCGTCACACCCACATGCTGTTCCAGGTCGATCAGCGGCACGATGGCGGGGTTGAGCAGCACGGCGCGGCAACCGAGCTGCTCCGCCAGCCAGGTGGCGTAATAGCCGCCCAGCGACGAGCCGATGATGGTCAACTCCTTGGCCAATTCTTGCGCCGGCACATCCTTGAGCAGCGACAGGGCCAGTTCGATGGCCAGTTTCGGCGAAGCCGGCAATTGCGGGCACAGCCACTGTGCTTCGCGGCCCAGCGCCTGCATCTGCGCGGCCAGCAGGCGCGACTTCATCGACAGGGGCGACGAGCGAAATCCATGCAGGTACAAAATCATCGGCCCAGGGCCTCCAGCAATTTCTGGTGCACGCCGCCAAAGCCGCCGTTGCTCATGACGACGATCTGGTCGCCGGGACGGGCGCTTGCTGCCACGGCCGCCACCAGGGTATCGATGTCTTCATAGGCGCTGGCAATCTTGCCCAGCGGCGCCAGCGCGTCGCCCAGGCTCCAGCCCAGCGCCGCATGGCTGCCGAAACCGAAGACCAGGTCGGCATCCTTGAGGCTGCCCGGCAGCGCATCTTTCATGGCGCCCAGCTTCATGGTGTTCGAACGCGGTTCCAGCACGGCCAGGATGCGGCCGCTGCCGCCGACGGTTTGGCGCATTTTTTGGCGCAGCCCGCCCACGGTGGTGGCAATGGCCGTCGGGTGATGCGCGAAATCGTCGTACACGGTAATGTCGTTGACCACGCCGCGCACTTCCATGCGCCGCTTGACGCTCTCGAACGTGGCCAGCGCGGCGCAGGCCTGGGCAATCGGTACACCCACGTGGCGCGCGGCGGCGATGGCGGCCAGCGCATTGCTGCGGTTGTGCTTGCCCGTGAGCGCCCACGCCACATGGCCTTCCTTCTGGCCATTGAAAACCACGTCGAAGCTGCCATCGGCCTGCTCTTGCAGTTGCCAATTGGCATCCAGACCAAAACTTTCCTTTTCACTCCAGCAACCGCGCGCCAGCACGCGCTGCAGCGACGCTTCGTCGCCGTTGTACACCAGGCGACCGATACCGGGCACGGTGCGCACCAGGTGGTGGAATTGCGTCTCGATCGCGTGCAGATCGGGGAAGATGTCGGCGTGATCATATTCCAGATTATTCATGATGGCCGTCTTCGCGTGGTAATGCACGAACTTGCTGCGTTTGTCGAAGAAGGCCGTGTCGTATTCATCGGCCTCGATGACGAAGAAGTCCGAATCGGCGCTCTTGCCGTCGATCTTGCCGCTGAGGCGGGCTGAAATGCCAAAGTTCATCGGCACGCCGCCGATCAGGAAGCCCGGCGCGTAGCCCGCGTCTTCGAGTATCCAGGCCAGCATGGCCGAGGTTGTCGTCTTGCCATGCGTGCCGGCCACGGCCAGCACCCACCGATTGCGCAAGATGTGTTCGCCGATCCACTGCGGGCCGGACACATACGGCAGGCTGCGGTTGAGAATTTCTTCCACCAGCGGATTGCCACGCGAGACCACATTGCCAATCACATACAAATCCGGGTTCAGCTGGGTTTGTGCCGGATCAAAACCCTGGATCAGTTCGATTCCCTGCGATTCCAGCTGGGTGCTCATCGGCGGATAGACGTTGGCATCGCAACCAGTGACTTTATGGCCGGCTTCCTTGGCCAGCACGGCCAGGCCGCCCATGAAGGTACCGCAAATGCCGAGAATATGAATATGCATGTGATCAGTGCGAAAGGTGCACGCTTAAGTGAGTAAGACGGTGAGATAAAAAAGAGCAAGTGTGGGATTTTACCTGACGCCATGACTTTTTCCGCTTCGGAGTATCATCTCGCTCATGACGAACGATGCATTTGACGATAGCGCGCAGCTGCGCCTGGAAATCGCCGCCGCTGCCGCGCGCCTGGTGGCGCAGGATGGCGCCGACTATGGCAGCGCCAAGCGCAAGGCGGCGCGGCAGGTCCTGGGCGACGCGCCGAACCGGCCCAATATTCTGCCCGATAACGACATGATCGAGGAACAGGTGCGGCGGTACAATGCCCTGTTCCTGGCCGACAGCCAGCCGGCACGCCTGTTCCAGCTGCGCACGATTGCGCTGCAGGTCATGGAAGCATTGCAACAATTTCATCCCCTGCTCAGCGGCCCAGTGCTGAACGGCACAGCCGGCCCCCATGACGAGATCTATTTGCAGCTGTTTGCCGAGAGCGCCAAGGAAATACACATCTTCCTGCTGAATAAAAATGTCGTGCTCGACATGTCGGAAAGCCCGCATTTCAAGGGAGCGCGTTATGATGCGGTCGAGACAGCCAGTTTCTTGTGGAAAAACGAAGGCGTGCACGCAGCCATGTATGAGCTCGACGATATGCGCGGCGCACTGAAAGCCAAGGCGGATGGCAAAGTGCTGCGCACCGACATCGTGGGGCTGCGCAGCCTGCTGGCCGCCAGCCTCGCCGATGGCGTGCCGGCTGCCGACTAACATTGATATAGATAAAGTTATGACAAAAAAGAATTGGATCGCCTGCGCCATCGTGGCACTGATGTTTGGCGGCATGGGTGCTTACGTGGGCATGCATAAAGAGAAAGAAAAAGTCGGTCCTCTGACGACCACCATCGCCCCTGGCGCGACGGGTCCTGTCAACGAACTGTATGCACTGTCGCTGCCGGACGCGGCTGGCGCCACGCAAGCCTTATCACAATGGAAAGGCAAGAATGTGCTGGTCAATTTCTGGGCCCCGTGGTGTCCGCCATGCGTGGAAGAAATGCCGGAATTATCTGAAGTACAAGGCCACTATGCGGCGAAAAACCTGCAAGTGATCGGCATCGGTATCGATTCGGCCAGTAATATTGCCACTTTTGCCAGCAAGTTCAAGATCGCCTATCCCGTGTATGTATCCGGCATGAGCGGCACCGACCTGTCGCGTCATTTTGGCAATGCCACGGGCGGTTTGCCCTTTACGGTGCTGATCGGCGCCGATGGCGAAGTCAAAAAGACCTATCTGGGCCGCTTGAAATTTGATCAGTTGCGCGCAGATCTGGATAAATTGTAAATTCGGAGCGTGCTTTTTTCTCTTGCCAATGCGTATCTTTGGCGGCAAAATGCGGAACTTTCGCTAAAACGGTCTTCCATACATGGCAAAAAACCTCCTTCTGCTCAACGGTCCCAACCTGAATTTGCTGGGAACGCGCGAGCCTGAGGTCTACGGCGCCAGCACCTTGGCCGATATCGAGCAGGCAGCAATGGCGCAAGCCATGGCGGCCGGTGCCGACCTGGTCTGCTTTCAAAGCAACCATGAAGGCGCGCTGATCGACCGCATCCATGCCGCGCGAGCGGAAGGGATCGATGCCATCGTCATCAATCCGGGCGGCCTGACACATACCAGTGTTGCCTTGCGCGATGCGCTGGCCGGGGTCGCCATCCCGTTCGTGGAAGTCCATATCTCGAATATTTATCAACGCGAAACGTTTCGACATCACTCATTTCTCAGCGCGATCGCGCAGGGGACGATCTGCGGGCTAGGTATTGATGGATATCGGTTTGCCATCGACTTTGCGCTTAAAAAACGTTAATCTACGCGATCTGCACGCATTTAGCGCGGCGATAGGTTCTGGACATCACCGCATCACTCATAAAACAAACTACATTCCTAGGGGTTTTACATGGATCTACGAAAACTCAAGACCTTGATCGACCTGGTCGCCGAATCGGATATCGCAGAGCTGGAAGTTACCGAAGGCGAAAGCAAGGTTCGCATCGTCAAATCGTCGGCCATGCCGCAAAACCAGATGGTCATGATGCAGCCGCAAGGCATGCAAGCCCACTACCAGCCAGCCGCGCCAGCCGCCGCCCCCGCTGCGGCAGCTGCCGTCGTAGTCGCCGAGCCAACGGGCTATGTGGTCAAGTCGCCCATGGTCGGTACCTTCTACCGCTCCTCTGCACCTGGCAGCGCCGCCTATGTTGAAGTGGGCTCGACGGTCAAGGAAGGTGATACCCTGTGCATCATCGAAGCGATGAAGCTTCTGAATGAAATCGACTCCGATAAAGCCGGTGTCGTGACCCAGATCCTGGTCGAAAACGGCCAACCGGTCGAATTCGGTCAACCCTTGTTTGTGATCGGCTAAAACCCAGTCCACACGGCCGGCAACGGCCGTTTGCAGTTTTAGCCCCTCACACTTGTTGTTTCGCCGGCTCGCCGGCTCTCACAGACATACGCGAACCTACCATGTTTGAAAAAATCCTGATTGCCAACCGTGGTGAAATTGCCCTCCGTATTCAGCGCGCCTGCCGCGAAATGGGCATTAAAACGGTTGTAGTCCACTCCGAAGCCGACAAAGACGCAAAATACGTCAAGCTGGCCGACGAATCCGTTTGTATCGGCCCGGCACAGTCGTCCCTGAGCTACCTGAACATGCCCGCCATCATCAGCGCCGCTGAAGTGACGGATGCACAAGCGATTCACCCAGGCTATGGCTTCCTGTCGGAAAACGCCGACTTTGCCGAACGCGTCGAGAAATCGGGCTTCGTCTTCATCGGTCCCCGCTCCGAATCGATCCGTTTGATGGGCGACAAAGTGTCGGCCAAGCAAACCATGATCAAGGCTGGCGTACCGTGCGTCCCCGGCTCGGAAGGCGCGTTGCCGGACGATCCGAAAGCAATCGTGCAAATTGCCCGCAAGGTCGGCTACCCGGTCATCATCAAGGCTGCCGGCGGCGGCGGCGGACGCGGCATGCGCGTGGTGCACACGGAAGCTGCCCTGATCAACGCCGTGGCGATGACCAAGACGGAAGCCGGCACGGCTTTCGGCAACCCTGAAGTGTATATGGAGAAGTACCTGGAAAATCCGCGCCACGTGGAAATCCAGATCCTTGCCGACGAACACAAGAATGCCGTCTGGCTGGGTGAGCGCGACTGTTCCATGCAGCGTCGCCACCAGAAAGTCATCGAAGAAGCACCGGCGCCGGGCATCCCGCGCAAGCTGATCGAGAAAATTGGCGACCGTTGCGCCGAAGCTTGCCGCAAGATCGGCTACCGCGGCGCCGGCACGTTTGAATTCCTGTACGAAAACGGCGAGTTCTATTTCATTGAAATGAATACCCGCGTGCAAGTGGAGCATCCCGTCACCGAGATGATCACCGGCATCGACATCGTGCAAGAACAGATCCGCATCGCCGCTGGCGAAAAACTGCGTTTCCGCCAGCGCGACGTCTTGCTGTCTGGCCACGCCATCGAGTGCCGCATCAATGCCGAAGATCCATTCAAGTTCACGCCATCGCCAGGCAAGATCGTGTCGTGGCATGCACCGGGCGGCCCTGGCATCCGCGTCGACTCGCACGCCTACGCCGGCTACTACGTGCCGCCGCACTACGACTCGATGATCGGCAAAGTGATCGCTTACGGCGCCACACGCGAGCAAGCTATCCGCCGCATGCAGATCGCCCTGTCCGAAATGGTGGTCGAAGGCATCAACACGAATATCGCCCTGCACCGCGAATTGATGATCGACGCGCGCTTCATCGAAGGCGGCACCAACATTCACTATCTGGAACAGAAACTGGCCGACATGCCGGACCTGGGCAAGAACCTGAATGGCGGCAGCCCCAGCATCGCCAAGAAATCCGAAATCAAGGCGGGCGCATGAGCTGGACGGAAATCGTCATCGAAATCGCCCGTGACAACGCCGAGGCCATGTCCGACGCGTTGATGGAAGCGGGCGCCCTGTCGGTCTCGGTGGAAGACGCCGATGAAGGCACGGATGCCGAGCAGCCCTTGTTTGGCGAGCCCGGCATGGAACCGAAGGAAGCGGCGTGGGAACGCAGCCGCGTGGTGGCGCTGACCGACGTCGACGCCGACCAGGCCGCCATCGTGGCCACCGCCGCAGCAGTTGTCGGCATGGCAACGGTACCGGCGTTTACCATGCGCCCCGTGGAAGAGCAGGATTGGGTGCGCCTGACCCAGTCGCAATTCGCACCGATTCACATCGGCAAGAATATCTGGGTCGTGCCCAGCTGGCACGAGGCACCGGATCCTGCTGGCCTGATCCTGGAACTGGACCCGGGCCTGGCCTTCGGCACGGGCAGCCATCCGACCACGCGCCTGTGCATGGAGTGGCTGGAAGCCAATCCTGCCCCTGGCAAGACCGTGCTCGACTACGGTTGCGGCTCCGGCATCCTGGCCATGGTGGCCAAGAAGCTGGGTGCGCAAACAGTGGTCGGCGTCGATATCGACCCGCAAGCCATCGAATCGGCTGGCGACAATGCCGAACGCAACCAGTGCGACATCGAATATTTCTTGCCAGACACGTTTGCCACGTCGGCACACGCCACGGCGAAATTTGACATCGTCGTCGCCAACATCCTGTCGAGCCCATTGAAACTGATGGCGCCGATGCTGTCGGGCCGTGTCGCCGACGGCGGTGCCCTGATCCTGTCCGGCGTGCTGGCACGCCAGGCAGAAGAAGTGGCTGCTGCCTACGCACCGTTCATCGAGCTGGGTGTCTGGGCCGAGCAAGATGGCTGGGTGGCACTGCATGGCCGCCTGGGCAGCACGCAAGCGCCTGCGCCCCGCGCGGAAGGTGCATAAGCACAGCAATGGCCCTCGCCACCAAATGCCCCCATTGCAACACGATATTTCGGGTCGCTGCTGACCAGTTGAAGTTACGTGGGGGCATCGTACGCTGTGGCACGTGCAGGGAAGTGTTTGACGGCAATGCCGCGCTGGTCGATCCAGCTGCCGCATCGCCGTTTTTAACGTCTGGCCCCGGCACTGCCGCCCCGCTGTCGACCAGTTACCTGGCCGACAACAGCCTGCCGTCCGCCACGGACGACGAACCCATCTATTCTCTCGATTTCGACACCTCGTTCGACCCTTTCGGCATCTTGCCGGAAACGGCGCAGCTCAAGGAAGACGCAAACGACGGCGACCACATCGAGCTGGACCTCGACGTCAGCCTGCCCGCCGAGGCGCTGGCCGACGCGCCTGTCGCCGCCCCTGTCATTGCACCGATCGAACCGCCCGAAGCGCCGCTGCCTCAGCCGATGGCGCCCTTCAAGCGCCGCCAGGTCGATGACGCCCCCGCCTTCGCCACGTATTTGCGCGACAGCCGCCGCGAACCGAACCTGGAAACGGTGGTCGCCCCAGTAGCCCCAGCATTGCCTGCCGCTGACAAAGTCAGCCTGCACAAGCCCGTGCCCGTCGCGCCTGTACCCACGCGTCTTGAACCGACCTTGGCCGAGCACTCATTTGAAGCCATGCCCGCCCCTGTGGCGCCCGAGCCAGTGATGGAGACCGTGGCCGGGGAAACGGCAGGGGCACCGGCCGACGACGAACCGGCCTTTGTGATCCAGGGCCGGCGCCGCGAACAGAGCGGCAGGGCCCTGCGCGTGGCCATGGCCGTCGGTTCGGTGGTGCTGCTGCTCTTGTTATTACTGCAAGTAATGACCACCTTCCGTAATCCGCTGGCGGCGCAGTTTCCGCAGTGGAAGCCGACCCTGGTCGCGCTGTGCAAGCTCAGCGGCTGCCAGGTCGACTTGCCGGCGCAGATCGAGGCGCTGTCCATTGAACAGGGCGAGTTGCAAACCCTCAAGGAACAAACCTTTTCCTACGTCTCGCTGCTGCGCAACCAGAGCCGCAGCGTGCAAGCCTGGCCCAGCATCGAACTGATACTCAACGATGCCAGCGACAAGCCCCTCTTGCGCCGTGTGATCGCGCCGCGCGACTACCTGCCGGCCAATATCGACGTGAGCAAGGGTTTTGCGCCGCGCTCTGAACAAACCATCAAACTGTACTTTGCATTAGACCAGCTCACGGCGTCTGGCTACCATATCGCCATCTTTTACCCTTAACCGACACTATCATGACCAAAACATCGCTGATCTGCGGCTCGCTTGCCACCGACACCATCATGCAATTCCCCGGCCGCTTCGGCGAATCCCTGCTGGCCGACCAGTTGCACAAGGTGAATGTATCCTTCCTGGTGCCCACCATGCGCACGGAGTTCGGCGGCTGCTCGGGCAACATCGCCTACAGCCTGAAAATGCTGGGCGGCGACCCGCGCATCGTCGGCGTCATGGGCCAGGACAGCGCCGCCTACCTGGAGCGCCTGCAAAAGCTGGGCATTTCCACCGCCAACATCCTGATCAAGGCCGATAGCTACAACGCGCAGTGCTTCGTCACGGCCGATGCGGACAATAACCAGATCAATGCCTTCCACCCGGGCGCCATGTCGTTTGCGCATGAAAACCCGGTCGCCAATGCGGGCCCGGCCAAGATCGCCATCATTTCGCCGGACGGAGACCAGGGCATGCTCAAGCACGCCGCCGACCTGGCCGAGCTGGGCATCCCCTTCATGTTCGACCCGGGTCAACAGTTGCCACGCTTCAATGGCGAACAGTTGATCGACTTCATCAACAAAGCCACGTATGTGTCGGCCAACGATTATGAAATGGAAATGTTGATGGAACGCACGGGCTTGACCCTGCCGGACATCGCCAGCCGCCTGGACGCGCTGATCGTCACGCGCGGCGAAAAAGGTTCGGAAATCTATACCGACGGCAAGCGCATCGACATTCCTGTCGTGGCCGCCAAGGAAGTGCTGGACCCGACCGGTTGCGGCGACGCCTACCGTGCTGGCTTGCTGTTCGGCATCACCAACGACCTGGGCTGGGAAACCAGCGGGCGCCTGGCCAGCTTGCTGGGGGCCATCAAGATCGCCACCCAGGGCGCGCAAAACCATGTATTTACGCCGGCCAGCATCGCCGACCAGTTTGAAGCGGCGTTCGGCTACCGCTATTAATATGTAGTCCGGTCGGCTTGCGCGCCTGCGCCAGGCCGACCTCCCCGCTTTACCTCACCACGATAATCATTCCCACCAGCACTTGCGCGATCTGCAACAGGATCAGCGCCACCAGCAGCGACAGGTCCAGGCTGCCGACCAGCGGCACGACCTTGCGGATAGGACGCAGCAGCGGCTCGTTCAGGGCGCGTACAAACGGCGCCAGCGGCGCATGCGGGTTGACCCAGCTAAAGATGGCTTCGATGATCAGCAAGGCCATGAAACCGTAGAGTATCCATTGCAGGAAGCGTTGCAGCGACTTGAGTAGCACCACTTCGACGGGAGCGCTGGAAATAAACAGGACCGAGCTGGCCAGCAGCACGATCAGGAAGGCGCCGATCAGGCTGGCCCAGTCATACCCGCCCACGCCCGGCACCACGCGGCGCAGGGGGCGCACCAGCCAGTCGGACAATTGAAACGTGAATTGCGCGACCGACGAGGGAGGGCGCACGCGCACCGCCTGCATCCAGAAGCGCAGCAGCAACACGCCGCCCAGCAAGGTGGCAATGGTATCAACGACCAATGTAAGGATAACGATCAGCACGACTAATTCTCCAAAAAAAAACCGCTGTGTGATTGAGTCACACAGCGGCGTGTTGCCTCATCCAGGCACCCGTATCGTGGGAATTACGATGGGCGGGTGCTGGTTGGGAATGGCCAGGCTGCAGCCGGTGCCAACACGGTTTTTGCTACAGGTGCGATAGGCGCCGATGGCTTGGCGACAGGCGCTGCCTTCTTCGGTGCGGCCTTCTTAGGCGCGGCCTTCTTGGCTGCTGGCTTGGCGGCCACGGCAGCTGGTGCCGCTGGAGCTGCTGCCGGTGCTGCTGCCACGACTGGCGCTGCGGCTGGCTTGGCGGCTGGCTTGGCGGCAGGTTTCGCTGCTGCTTTCGCTGCCGGCTTGGCTGCTGGCTTGGCTGCAGCTTTCACTGCTGGCTTGGCTGCTACCTTGGCTGCCGGTTTCGCTGCGACCTTGGCGGCAGGTTTCGCTGCCACTTTGGCTGCCGGCTTGGCGGCTACTTTGGCGGCTGGCTTGGCGGCAACTTTCGCTACCGGCTTCGCTGCTACCTTGGCCGCTGGCTTGGCCGCAGCTTTTGCTGCTGGCTTCGCTGCTGCCTTGGCTACCGGTTTGGCAGCTGGTTTCGCTGCCGCTTTTTTCGCTGCAGGCTTGGCCGCTGGCTTCGCTACTGCTTTGGCGGCAGGTTTCGCTGCGGCTTTCGCTGCTGGCTTGGCTGCTGCTTTGGCTGCCGGCTTGGCAACGACTTTTTTCGCTGCTGCCTTTGCGGCTGGCTTGGCTGCCACTTTTGCTGCTGGCTTGGCTGCTACCTTGGCTGCCGGCTTGGCTGCAGCTTTTGCTGCTGGCTTCGCTGCTGCCTTGGCGACGACTTTTTTCGCTGCTGGCTTGGCGACCGGTTTCGCTGCTGCCTTGGCTGCAGGTTTCGCTGCGGCTTTTTTCACTGCAGGCTTGGCTGCTGCCTTGGCGGCAGGCTTCGCTGCGACTTTTGCTGCCGGCTTGGCAACGGCTTTTTTCGCCACTGGCTTCGCTGCTGCCTTGGCGGCAGGTTTCGCTGCCACTTTCGCTGCTGGCTTGACTGCCGGTTTTGCTGCGGCCTTGGCCGCTGGTTTCGCTGCGGCTTTTGCTACTGGCTTAGCTGCCACTTTTGCTGCCGGCTTGGCAGCCACTTTTGCTGCAGGCTTGGCTGCGGCTTTGGCGACTGGTTTGGCGGCTGGTTTGGCTGCTGGTTTCGCTGCTGGTTTCGCTGCGGCTTTGGCAGCTGGTTTAGCGGCAACCGTCTTCGCTGCGACTGCCGGCTTCTTCGCGGCAGGAGCAGCCTTGGCGGCTGGTTTCTTTACTTCTGATTTCTTAGCGGCTGTTGCCATTTGTCTCTCCTTCATCTGAGATGAGAAATTTAAGCTACAAGATTTAAACCCGTCCGACCCACCACAGGGATAGGCAAGGCGAATTATTCATCGGCACAAACGGTCGTTTGCGCTAATGAATTCGGCACCAGCTGAACTGCTGCAACTCCTCACGTTTGCAGCACTTCAGCCATCGTCGGTGCCACCCTGCTTTATCTCGCAGCTGGTGGCAAAGTCTGAATTCGGTCATTCGTTTTCGATGCCGTGCGTTTTTTCGCTCCTCGCATCGCGCTCGCGACAACACCTATCCGTCAAATAAAAAACCGCCATGCCTGAAAAAATTCGGGCACGGCGGCAGACGAAAACGGTGTGGTTTTGTGCATATCCGTGTAAATCTGTATCCCTGTTTTGCGAGGTTTTTTCGCTACCGCGCTGGTTAAAAAACCCCGCATTCTAACGCTCGCATTTGCAATCTCATAAAGTACACGAAAACCTTGTCAATGCGCAACCGGCACGACACGTTTTCGCGGCCTTTTTTGCACGATACGCGTGCTATCGCACAATCGCGTGCCAAATGCCGCCGCCAGCGTCTCCGGAAACGATTTTTTTTGCCGGCAATACGGCCGTTCGCGGCATCCGAAAAACCTGGCGCGAGTCTCTTCGCATCGCTGAATGACGCCGCATTTTTCCATCCCGCCGGAGGTGCTTTTAACCTCGCGCGGCGACGGCTTTTTTTGCCGCCATGCAGGCGAAAAAAAAGCGCCGTCACGATGACGGCGCTTTTGGCGTTGGCAGAAAAACGCTTATTCCCAGTTCAGCGCACCACCGGTCTGGTACTCGGTTACGCGCGTCTCGAAGAAGTTGCGTTCCTTCTTCATGTCGATCATTTCGCTCATCCACGGGAACGGATTTTCTTCCTGGGCGAACAGCGGCTCGATGCCAATCTGCTGCGCGCGGCGGTTGGCGATAAAGCGCAGATAGCCCTTGAACATCGGCGCATTCAGACCCAGCACGCCGCGCGGCATGGTGTCTTCCGCATACGCATATTCCAGCTCCACGGCCTTCATGAACAGCACTTTGATCTCTTCGCGGAATTCGGCCGTCCACATCTGCGGGTTTTCCATCTTGATCGTATTGATCAAGTCGATGCCGAAGTTGCAGTGCATCGATTCGTCGCGCAGGATGTACTGGTACTGCTCGGCAGCGCCCATCATCTTGTTCTGGCGGCCCAGCGCCAGGATCTGCGTAAAGCCCACGTAGAAGAACAGGCCTTCCATCAGGCAGGCAAAGACGATCAGCGATTTCAGCAGCTTCTGGTCGTTTTCCACCGTGCCGGTAACAAACGCGGGGTCGGTCAGCGTGTTGATGAACGGGATCAGGAATTCATCCTTGTCGCGGATCGACTTGACTTCGTTGTAGGCGTTGAAGATCTCGCCCTCATCGAGGCCCAGCGACTCGACGATGTACTGGTAAGCGTGCGTGTGGATCGCTTCCTCGAACGCCTGGCGCAGCAGGTACTGGCGGCACTCGGGCGCCGTGATGTGGCGTCGTAAAGGGAGACTGCCCAGCGCGATGTTGGTGGCGGCCAGCGGGCCGGTGGTCTCGAAGAAGCCCTCTAGCTCCTGGACACTGACAATGTGAATGCTACTCACCACATCATCGTTACCCAACAGGCAAAAAAAATGCGCCGTAAAAGTTACGGCGCATTAGGATTATCGAAGTCTATTCGACTGTGACAGTAATGAAGCGGCTAAGGCTTTGGTATCGTCGCTGTACTTACTGCTTTGCAGCACATGCGATGCCTTTGTCTCCATCGCTTTTCCTGTCTGATACGCACCTTGTACCTGAGACAATGCGGAACCAGCCAAACTCTTAGCCACGGCAGAGGCATTGGGATTTTTCAATGTCTCTGCTGCCTGGGAAGCGATTCCCGATGAGGTTTTTTTACTATTGAATGTCATGATGAAACCTTTTAAGTCGATATGAAGAGATACGTAAGAGTGAGTCAAACTCACAAATTCGTTCGGTACTCCTACAAAATTCAAGTTGTTTTTACATCAATGAAACTGTCCTAATTCCCTAACGAGGACGGTAAAAAACCGTCCTCGTTAATCCACTATCGCAAACGTGGAGACCGGCAGTGTTCACTCACAATTTCAAGCTTTCCAAAGCGGAAGCGCAAGTATTGCGTCACATGCACGGACTTGGGATAGGCACAGGTTTTCATGTGTCGTTCCTTTCATCACTTACCTCGATGATGAACTTGAGCCTTGCCATATCGGCTTTCGAAGTTTAAACTTCGACTTCTAGCAAATAGAAATAGCATCAAGAGAAAGCCAGAGGTTGTTGTTTGGCCCTCTTTTCCCTAAAGCCCCATGAGTTGCACCTCATGGGGCTTTTTCATCTCCTCATCTAATTATTCCCAGTTCAGCGCACCACCGGTCTGGTACTCGGTCACGCGCGTCTCGAAGAAGTTGCGTTCCTTCTTCATGTCGATCATCTCGCTCATCCACGGGAACGGGTTTTCTTCCTGCGCGAACAGCGGCTCGATGCCGATCTGCTGCGCGCGGCGGTTGGCGATGAAGCGCAAGTAGCCCTTGAACATCGGCGCGTTCAGACCCAGCACGCCGCGCGGCATGGTGTCTTCCGCATACGCATATTCCAGCTCTACGGCCTTCATGAACAGCACTTTGATCTCTTCGCGGAATTCGGCCGTCCACAGCTGCGGGTTTTCCATCTTGATCGTATTGATCAAGTCGATGCCGAAGTTGCAGTGCATCGATTCGTCGCGCAGGATGTACTGGTACTGCTCGGCAGCGCCCATCATCTTGTTCTGGCGGCCCAGCGCCAGGATCTGCGTAAAGCCCACGTAGAAGAACAGGCCTTCCATCAGGCAGGCAAAGACGATCAGCGATTTCAGCAGCTTCTGGTCGTTTTCCACCGTGCCGGTAACAAACGCGGGGTCGGTCAGCGTGTTGATGAACGGGATCAGGAATTCATCCTTGTCGCGGATCGACTTGACTTCGTTGTAGGCGTTGAAGATCTCGCCTTCATCGAGGCCCAGCGACTCGACGATGTACTGGTAAGCGTGCGTGTGGATCGCTTCCTCGAACGCCTGGCGCAGCAGGTACTGGCGGCACTCGGGCGCCGTGATGTGGCGGTAGGTGCCCAACACGATGTTGTTGGCGGCCAGCGAGTCGGCCGTCACGAAGAAGCCCAGGTTGCGCTTGACCAGGCGGCGCTCGTCGTCCGTCAGGCCGTTCGGGTTTTTCCACAGCTCGATATCGCGCTGCATGTTCACTTCCTGCGGCATCCAGTGGTTGGCGCAGCCGGCCAGGTATTTGTCCCACGCCCACTTGTACTTGAACGGCACCAGCTGGTTGACGTCCGTCTTGCCGTTGATGATGCGCTTGTCATCGGCATTCACGCGGCGCGCCACTTGTTCGGCGTTCGCTTCGGACGGCTCGGCACCTGCCGGCAGGTTCAATTCGGTATTCCCCAGTGGCGCTTGCTGCGCCGGACGCGGCACAGCTGCCGACGTGGTTTCATCATCCCATGACAACGACATAATCTTCTTCCTTTCCATGCCGGCAAGCCGGCGATCCGCAACAGGTCCGTTGAATCGGACAATACGGACATTAACAACATTGAATCAGCCCAGCAGCGCTGGGCTGACAACTTTAAATTTCTTAAAAACCGTCGCGAGCAAGCCCGATATCGGGTCGAGTAGCGGAGCCGTACTTTAGTACGGTGAGCAACACAGAACCCGAGAGGGGGCTGCGCAGCAGGTTTTTACTGGCAGGCTTCGCATTCTTCGAAACCGTCATCACCCGGACGCAGATAGCAGGCTTCGCCATCGGCGTCGTCCGCTGCAGCAGCCACCACGGGTGCCACCACGGCGGCAGCGGCTGCCGCCACCACCGCTGCCTGGGCGCTCTGCGCGCTGGCCGACATGCCGCCATCGACGGCCACGGCGTTCAGGGCACCGGTCTTGGAGGTCGATTTCTCCATGTGGGTAGCGGCGATGGTACGCAGGTAGTAGGTGGTTTTCAGGCCACGCAGCCATGCCAGCTTGTAGGTCTCGTCCAGCTTCTTGCCGGAAGCACCCGCCATGTAGATGTTCAGCGACTGCGCCTGGTCGATCCACTTCTGGCGACGCGAAGCCGCTTCCACCAGCCAGCTTGGCGACACTTCAAAGGCGGTGGCGTAGATATCGCGCAGGTCTTGCGGGATGCGGTCGATCTTCACCAGCGAACCGTCGAAGTACTTCAGGTCGGAGATCATGACTTCATCCCACAGGTCGCGTGCCTTCAGGTCGCGCACCAGGTAGCCGTTGATCTCGGTGAATTCGCCCGACAGGTTCGATTTCACGTACAGGTTCTGGAACGTCGGCTCGATACAGGCCGATACGCCGATGATGTTCGAAATCGTCGCCGTCGGGGCGATCGCCACGCAGTTCGAGTTGCGCATGCCGAACTTGGCGATGCGTTCGCGCACCGGCGTCCAGTCCATGGCCGACGAGGAATCGACTTCCAGGTAGCCGCCGCGCTCTTCGGCCAGCAGTTTCACCGAGTCTTGCGGCAGGATGCCACGGTCCCACAGCGAACCGGCATACGATTCATAGCGGCCGCGCTCTTCGGCCAGTTCCGTCGACGCCAGGTAGGCGTAGTAGCAGACCGCTTCCATCGAGGTATCGGCGAAGCTGACGGCGGCGTCCGAAGCGAACGGGATGCGCATCATGTGCAGGCAGTCCTGGAAGCCCATGACGCCCATGCCGACCGGGCGATGGCGCATGTTCGAATTGCGTGCCTTCTCGACAGCGTAGTAATTGATGTCGATGACGTTGTCGAGCATGCGCATGGCGGTGCGGATGGTCTTGGCCAGCTTGACGTGATCGAGCTTGCCTTCCTTCATGTGCGCCGGCATGTTCACGGAACCGAGGTTGCAGACGGCGATTTCGTCAGGGCCCGTGTTCAGCGTGATTTCCGTGCACAGGTTCGAGCTGTGAACGACGCCGACGTGCGACTGCGGGCTGCGGATGTTGCAAGGATCCTTGAACGTGATCCACGGGTGGCCCGTTTCAAACAGCATCGACAGCATCTTGCGCCACAGGTCCAGCGCGGCGATCTTTTTGTACGAGCGGATTTCGCCGGCGGCTGCCTTGGCTTCGTAGCCCAGGTAAGCCTTTTCAAAGGCTTTGCCGACCAGGTCGTGCAAGTCTGGCGTTTCGGATGGCGAGAACAGGGTCCACTCGCCTTTTTCCATGACACGCTTCATGAACATGTCGGGAATCCAGTTCGCCGTGTTCATGTCGTGCGTGCGGCGGCGGTCGTCGCCCGTGTTCTTGCGCAGGTCGAGGAATTCCTCGATGTCCATGTGCCAGGTTTCCAGGTAGGCGCAGACGGCGCCCTTGCGCTTGCCGCCCTGGTTGACTGCTACGGCCGTGTCGTTGACCACTTTCAGGAACGGCACCACACCTTGCGACTTGCCGTTGGTGCCTTTGATGTGGGCGCCCAGGGCGCGCACTGGCGTCCAGTCGTTGCCCAGGCCGCCGGCGTACTTGGCCAGCAGCGCATTGTCCTTGATGGCGTCGTAAATGCCTTCCAGGTCATCCGAGACGGTGCTCAGGTAGCACGACGACAGCTGCGAGCGCAGGGTGCCCGAGTTGAACAGTGTCGGGGTCGAGCTCATGAAGTCGAACGAGGACAGCAGATTGTAGAACTCGATGGCGCGCGCTTCGCGGTCCGCTTCGTTCAGCGACAGGCCCATGGCCACGCGCATGTAGAACGCTTGCGGCATTTCGATGCGCACGTCCTGGATGTGCAGGAAGTAGCGGTCATACAGGGTTTGCAGGCCGATGTAGCCAAATTGCAAGTCGCGGTCGGCAACGATGGCCTTGGCCAGGCGTTCCAGGTCGAAGCTGGCGAGTACCGGGTTCAGCAGGTCGTTGGCGATGCCCTTGGCGACATATTGCGGGAAATACGTCAGGTACTCGGCAGCAGCAGCCGCTTGCGGCACTTCCTTGCCGAACACTTCCTTGCGCACCGTGTGCAGCAGGATGCGGGCCGTGACCTGGCTGTAGGCCGGATCTTTTTCCATCAGCGCGCGCGCCGCCAGGATGGCCGACTTGTGCAGCTCTTCGACGGGCACGCCGTCGTACAGGTTCTTCACCGTTTCAGCCAGGATGGCGTCGGCATCGACATGCTTTTCCAGGCCGGCGCAAGCCGCATTGATCAGGTCGCGCACTTCCTGCATGTTCAGCAGGCGGCGCACGCCGTTATCAAGCACGTTCAGCTGGGGCGCTGCGACTTGCGCGGAGGCGCCTTGCGCTTCCTTCTGCAGGCGGCGCTCTTCCATGTGCTTGGCACGGTACAGCACGTAGGCACGCGCCACGTCGTGCTCGCCCGAACGCATCAGCGACAGTTCCACCTGGTCTTGCACGTCTTCGATATGGAAGGTGCCGCCACCCGGATGGCGGCGCACCAGCGCGGCGACGACGCCGTCGGTCAGTTGTTCCACCAGTTCACGGATGCGTGCCGAGGCAGCGCCCTGGCCGCCGTTAACGGCCAAAAACGCCTTGGTCATGGCGATAGCGATCTTCGAAGGCTCAAATGCCACCACCGCGCCGTTACGGCGGATGATGCGATAGTCGCCCAATGCCGCGCCCGTGCTCGCCACGCTATTGGCCGCGCCTGGCGCTGGCGATACTGGCGTTGGATGGATGGAAATATCTTGTGGTGATTGCATTGAAGCTCCCGTTGTCAGCTAAAGTCAGCCTGCAGTTTTGCTGCCGCGTGTGTTGTTGAATAGAACGCCCGATGGTCAGGGTTTCTTCAGGTATTTGTTGCTAAATAGTAAATTACTCACAGCCAAAAATCATCCGGCCAACCTGTACAGCCCGGCTGGCGCGAAACACGATCAAGGGTGATGAAACGCCAGTTCCCGTTGCCATATCAACAAACAGGGTAGCTTTGGTAATAATTCTGAAAACGTCTGTGATGGCACTACATATAGTCTTTAAATCCAAGTTGTGCACTAATTGTAGTGCCCATCGAAAGGCGATGCAATAGTTTTCCGGCATCCGTCAGCGTAATTTTTTGTATTTTCATATACGATTTCGGTTGACTTTTCAGGGCATGGATGGAAAGCCCAATCCCCGCGTAGTAAGCGCTAACGCAGGCCGCCTGCGCACAGTTTCCAACCAGCATTCTTGATAAAAATGCCAGTCAAAAAACGGTCCCGGATCCGTCTTCCTTCCCGCTGCAATATGCTCGTGGCCACGCACCTGGGACAAGCCATAGCGCGCCACCAGCGCCGCCGTCAGCGCCGCCAGCACGCGGTACTGCTGCGGCTGGAAGGGGACAAAGTCCGTGCCTTCCATTTCGATACCGATGGAATAGCCATTGCACTGCGGGCGTCCTTCGAATGTGGACGCGCCAGCATGCCAGGCACGTTGATCAGCAGAAACATATTGCAACAGCGCACCATCGCGCCGCACAAAAAAGTGCGCCGACACCTGCAAGCCCCGCAGGTCGGCGAAAGAAGGATCGGCATTATAATCTAACCGGCCGGTAAACAAGTCCGACACATGCGGTCCGCCAAAGTGGCCGCCCGGCAAGCTGATGTTATGGATCACCAGCAAGTCGACTTGCGCACCGTCCGGGCGCGCATCCTGGTACGGCGAGTCATAGCGCAGCGCGCCATCGCACCAGCCGTCTTCATCTATCGCCCATGCTGTCATCAAAGTAGCGCTTCCTGTATCGTCAATTTCTGCATCCGGTAACGCAGCTGGCGCACGCTCAGCCCCAGCTGGCGCGCCGCCCGTGCGCGGTGATAGCACGCCTGCACCAGCGCCTGCATGATCATGTCGCGCTCGGCCTGGCGCAAATACATGTCCAGCGGCAAGACCGGGGCAACGCTGCAAAGCGCCATGCCGGGCAAGCACAGTTGCCGCTCCGGCACGACCGGCGGCGGCGCTGCCCGCAGCGCGGTGATGCCGGCAACGGACGGCAAGGCCAGCCCGTCGAGCGCGATCACGCCGCCATCGGCAAAGGCCAGTGCCCGTTCCAGCATATTTTCCAGTTCGCGCACATTGCCGGGAAACGCATACGCAGCGAGGGCCGCCAGCACCGGCGGCGCCAGGCTCACGGCCTGGCCTGGTGCCAGACGCGCCAGGATTACCTCACATAATACCTGCAGATCGCCGTGCCGCTCACGCAGCGGCGGCAGCGCCAGCTCGATGACATTGAGGCGGTAAAACAGATCCTGGCGAAACGTGCCGGCGGCCACGCCGCGCGCCAGGCCATGCTGGCTGGCGCACAGGATGCGCACGTCAACGGCTTCGTCGCTACTGCCGCCCAGCTTGCGCACGCGGCGCTCCTGCAGCACGCGCAACAGCTTCACCTGCATGGGCAGCGGCAAATCATCGACTTCATCGAGCAACAAACTGCCGCCATGGGCCGCCTGGAACAATCCCTGGCGCTCGTGCAGCGCACCCGTATAGGCGCCCGGCCGGCAGCCGAAAAATTCGGCTTCCATCAGCGCTTCGGGAATCGCACCGCAGTTGACGGCGATAAACGGGGAGCTGGCGCGCGCACCTTGCGCGTGAATGGCGCGTGCCGCCAGTTCCTTGCCCGTGCCCGATTCGCCGCGGATGGCCACCGGCGCGCCGCAACGGGCGATGCGGCCGATCTGCGCACGCAGCGCCTGCATGGGCAGCGAACTGCCGCTCAGTTGCGGCGCCGGCGGCAGGCCGGCAGCGGTCACGATATGCGGGCTGGGACGGGGCATGGGTGCGCGCCTTTCTGCAAGGGCGGTGGCGAACCGCTTGCTGCAGATGCTACGCCGGATTGCTGCCGGAGGACGTTACGATACGGATGAGCAACGCTGCGCTGGCCGGTCCTTACAGCGTGGCATGCGCGTGGCTGCAGTAATCATGGCCCTTGGCCTGCACGTTTTCGGAGGCCGGGTAATACACGCCGCAATGGGCGCAGCACAGCATCAGCTCGGCATCAGGCAATTGCTGCGGCCGGCCTGGCGGCGCAAACGGGTTCGGCTGCTGTTGCTGCTGCGCGCGGGCGCGTTGCTGCATGCCCCGGATCTTGCTGCGAATAGCAAACAGCACCAGGAACACCAGTGCCAGCCAGAATAAAACACGTGTCATGCGTATCCTCGGTGTAAAACCACTTCCAGTACAAAACGGCTGCCGACATAGGCCAGCAGCAAGGTGGCGAATCCGGCCAGGGTGAAGCTCAGGGCTGTCTTGCCGCGCCAGCCGCGAAAGCGGCGGCCTGCCAGCAGGGCGGCAAACAACAGCCACGACAGCATGGTAAACACGGATTTATGATCCCAGTTGAGCGCCTTGCCAAATAATTGCTCGGAAAAGACGATGCCCGACAGTACGGTTAGGCTCAGCAGGATGAAGCCCAGGCCGATCATGCGGAACAGCAGCTTTTCCATCGTCAGCAGGGCTGGCAACTGGTCCAGCGCGCTGCCGATGAAGCCGCGGCTTTCGCTGCGCGTATGCAAGCGCGATTCCTGCAGCGCCATGAGCACGGCGTGAAAGGCGGCAATCGTCAAGGTGCTGTAGGCCAGCACGGCCACGGCAATATGCCAGCCGAAGACGGCAGACTTGCCCTCCATGCTGACCTGGCTGCCAGGAAAGGCCCAAGCCAGGCCGATGGCGATGACGGCGCTGGGCATGACCATGCGGCGCAGTCCGTCCAGGCTGAAATTGCGGTTCTCTATCCAGTAAGCACCCACCGAGACCCACAGCGCGGCCGACAGCATGGCGGAAAAGCCGAAGCGCAAAGTGCCGGGCGCCATCAAGTCGAACCACAGGGTGGCGGCGTGGGCCAGCCAGGCGACGCCGGTCAGGCCGGTAATGAGCCGGGCACGCGATGAGGGAAGCACCGCGCACGCCGCGTACAACAGGGCGGCGATGAAAAAGAAATAGATCTGCATAGTTTAAGTTTACACCATAGCCGACAAGCGCGATTCAAGCGACAGCCCGGGTGACAGGCACGACGCCGCCATCCAATGCCGCAAGCCTGCCATGATATCGCGCCTGAGGCATGACGGGGTGGCGCACCCTCAAGATTTCGGCAATCTTTCCTGCTGCGCGCTGACGCCGCGCAGCGGATGCGTTGCCATCCTGATTAGCCAGTCTTATAATTATATCCACAGAGCAATATTCATCCACCCTAAGGCCACCGTCCCCCGCCATGCTTTCCTTCAAAAAAAGTACCTGGACCTGCCTCCTGCTGGCCGCCTGCACTGTCTTAAGCGGTTGCATGAAAGATGCGCCTTCCCAATCCACGTACGAGGAATATTTCCGTACCTCGATTCAAAGCTATGACCTGTACAAGCAATACTTCGACATCGCGAAGCTGGAAAAGCTCAATGGCTGGAAAGAGAACGAACAGTACGAAATCAAGGGCTCGGCTTTGCTGCGCGCCAAGGTGGGCTACCTGGAATTGCTGGCCGACGTGGCCGACAAGCTCGAAGCACAGGCGAAGACGGATGGTTCCGTGGGCATGACCATGGGGCTGGGCCTGATGGCGCGCGGCATGGGCGGCGAAAACAAGGTTTTCCGCGACTTCTGGGCGCAGCAGCAGGAAAAGAAAGCGATTCCCGCGCCGCTGCTGGCCCGCCAAGCGGCGATGACGGCCGAGCGTTTCGAAAACCTGCTGCAATGGTCGGACCAGATCGTGCAAGACAATTATGGCGCCATCATCAACCGCCAGCTCAAGAAAGGCGATGAACTGACGCGCATCTACACGCTGAGCTTCCGGCAGACGGAGAAGGGCTGGATGGGCTTTAACGCCCGCTAAGCCCCCCCCAAAAAAAACCTCCGCACCAGCACTGGCGCGGAGGTTTTTTCATATTTTACTGATTTACTTCACATTCAAGCTCTTTTTCGCCTGCTCCAGCAAGTCCGTCTTGACCCAGTCCTTGGCCACGGGCGGTTTCGTCATGCGACCTACGCCCGTTTTCACCATCACATCAGTGGTCACCTGGATATGCTCGGGCGAGATATCGTACGAATACGGCGAATTGCTGATCGCGTCGTCGAAGTCATCCTTCGTGATCTGGCCGCGGAACACGACTTCGCGCACATACTTTTCCGCCGTCGCCTTGTTATCGATAAAGGTCTTGGTGGCTTCCACGAAACAGCGCATGAATTTCTCCGCCACGGGACGGCGTTCCTTGTAGAACTTTTCCGTCATCACCATGGTCCGTACGGGTTCGCCGATCGGCGTGTCGTACGGTTTGATGACTTCGGTGCCGAAGCCCTTGTTGATGGCCTGCGACGATTGCGGTTCCGACTGCATCATGGCGTCGATATTCTTACCCATCAGCGCCTGGTTCAAGTCGGCGTAGGCAAGGAACACCAGTTGCACATCCTTGCCCTTGGTTTCGGAATACGTCAGGCCCGCTTGCGACAGTTCGGCCAGCAGCAGCACTTCCTGGATGCCGCCGCGCGTCACGCCCACGCGCTTGCCCTTCAAATCCTTGACGCTGGCGATCTTTTGCCCCATGCCCCCCACCAGGCGCGCGCCGCCCTTGGCAAAGCCGGCCACCACATAGATGGGCGCGCCGCCGGCGCGGCCGGAAATGGCCGCTTCGGACGCCGTCGCACCCACGTCCAGCTCGCCCGCGATAATCGCCTGCATCACATCGAGGCCCTTGGCAAAGATATGCTCTTCGACCTTGATGCCGCACTTGGGCGCGATTTCCTTGATGTACGACACGGCGCCGTAATGGGCAAACTTCAAATTACCCAGGCGCACGACTTCCTGCGCCTGGGCCGAACCCACGCTGAATGCCAGCATGAGGGCGGCGGCAATACCGGTCGTCAAGGTTGATTTTTTCTGCATCGGGTTCTCCTGTGGTGGTTGGTATGTGCCCGCAAGGGCATAAAACGCGAAACACTGCTTGTTATTATGGGGAGATAGTACCGCGTGTTGGAACCAGGGCAACATTTTTTTGCCGGTAGCCGCGCTGCCGGCCTCGTTAGCAGACCTACTGTCCCGCCAGCGCCACCACCGGGTCGAGTCCCGACGCCTTGCGTGCCGGCATGAAGCCAAACACCAGCCCCGTCACCACGGCGCAGGCAAAGGCGCCGGCGATGGCGCTCAGCGAAAAGATCACCGGCACGTCCCATACCAGCAGCAAGCCAGCCACCGTCACGCCGACCACGATGCCGGCCACGCCGCCCACCACCGACACCAGCACGGCTTCGGTGAGGAACTGGCGCAGGATGTCGCGCCGGCGCGCGCCCGTCGCCATGCGGATGCCGATTTCGCGCGTGCGCTCGCGCACCGTCATCAGCATCACATTCATGACGCCGATGCCGCCCACCACCAGGGAGACTGCCGCGATCAGGCTGAGCATCACGGTCATATTGTCCTGCGTCCTGGCTTCGGCGGCGATCGACGCGGCCGCGTTGCTGATGCCGTAGTCGCGGATGCGGTGGCGCTCGAACATGGTGGCGTCGACCGCCGCCTCCACCTCGGTCACGCGCTTGACGTCGCTCACCGCCATCACCGTGTACGTCGGCTCGCGCTGGCCAAAGACGCGGATGCCGGCCGTGGAAAACGGCAGCAGCAGCACGTCGTCTTCATCCTTCTCGCCCGTCAGCGCGCCCTTCGCGCTCATCACGCCGATCACCTGGAAAGGTACATTGCCGATCAGGATGCTCTGCCCCACGGGGTTGGGCACGTCGGGCATCAGCTTTTGCGCCAGGTGCGCGCCCAGCACGGCCACGGTGGCCATCTCGCGCTCATCCTCCTCGGTAAAGAAGCCACCCTTGGCCACCGGCCAGGTCTGGATCTGCGGCAGGGCCGGTCCCGTGCCGCGCACATACGTCTGCACGTCGAGGTTACCGTGGCGTATCACCTTGTTGCCGGTGACATTCGGCAGCACGTGGGAAATACCCGGCACGTCCTCCAGCGCCTCCAGGTCGGCCAGGGTAATGCTGCGCCCGGGAATGCGCGAGCTTTCACCGATCGACGACATATACAAGAGGTTCGAGCCGAACGCGCCCAGCTGCGCCATCACCTGCTGGCGCGTGCCCAGGCCGATGGCCAGCATGACGATCACGGAAGCAACGCCGATGACGATGCCCAGCAAGGTCAATCCCGTACGGAAGCGGTTGATCCACAGCACGCGCCAGGCGGCGCGCGCCGCGTCGAGCAATTCCGTGCCCAGCGAGGCCCCCGTATCGTGGGCGGCGCGCGACATGTCGAGCGGCGGCAGGGCCGTCGACGTGGCGGGAATGGCGACGGCGCCCGAGTCTGCGATGATCTCGCCATCGCTGATCTCGATCACGCGGCGCGCCTGGGCCGCCACCTTGCGGTCATGCGTAATGAGGATGATGGTGTGGCCCGCGTCGGCCAGTTCGCCCAGCAAGGCCATGACTTCGGTGCCGCTGCTGCTGTCGAGCGCTCCCGTCGGTTCATCGGCGAGGATGATGCGCCCGCCATTCATCAGCGCGCGGGCGATCGACACCCGCTGCTGCTGCCCGCCCGACAATTGATTTGGCCGGTGATCGAGCCGCTCACCGAGGCCCAGACGCTTGAGCAACGCTTCCGAGCGGGCGTGGCGGGCGGCGGCAGGCATGCCCGCGTACAGGGCCGGCACTTCCACGTTTTCGCGCGCCGACTCGGTGGCGATCAAATGGTAGCCCTGGAAGACGAAGCCGAACGCTTCGCGTCGCAGCCATGCCAGTGCATCGGGATTCAGGCTGGCCACGTCCTGACCGGCGAAGCGGTAGGTGCCGTCGCTGGGACGGTCAAGGCAGCCGAGCAAATGCATCAGCGTCGATTTGCCGGAACCGGACGCCCCCACGATGGCGACGAATTCGCCGGCGCCGATAGCCAAGGTCAGGCCGCGCAGCACTTCCACGGCCGGCGCGCCGTCATGGCCGCCGTAGCGCTTGCGGATGCCGTGCAAGGAAATCAAAGGCGTCAGTGGCGCCGGCTGGCCAGAGTCTCCAGCTTGCCCCAGCGACCTGGCCTCGCTCATGGCACTCATAACTGGAACCTGCTGGCGCCGCTGCTGGCCGGCTGCTCGCCCGTGACCAGCAATTCACCTTCGCGCAAGCCTTGCAGCACTTCCGCGCTAAGACGGTTGCGCACGCCCACGGTGACGGCGCGCGTATCGACCCTGCCGTCCGCATCCATCACGCGGGCCGTGAACTGCCCCGGCTTGGCGCCTTCCCCGGTCAATGGTTTCAGCGCAGGCAACGGCACGGCCAGCACATTGTTTGCCGCGGCCGTGACAAACACCACTTGCGCCGTCATCTGCGGCATCAATTCGCCATCCGCGTTATCCACGTCGAACAGCACTGTGTACAAGATCACCTTGCTGGTCGACGGCGCCAGGGCCGTGCCGGCGGTGGAACCACCGGGCACCGGCGGGGCTGGCAGCACTTGGCGCACCTTGCCGCTCCAGCGCCGCTGGTCGCCGCCCAGGGTGGTGAAGTACACGGGCATGTCCGGGCGCACGCGGCGCACGTCCGCTTCCGACACTTCCGTCCACACCGTCATGGCCGACAGATCGGCGATGCGCAGGATATTCGGCGTCTGGTACGTGGCGTTCAGGGTCTGCCCTTCTTTCGCGTCCAGGCCCACGACCTTGCCGGCCATCGGCGCGTAGATACGCGTATAGCCGAGGCGCGCCTCGTCCGCCTTCAGGCTGGCCTGGGTCTGGGCGATCTGCGCCTTCAGGTGGTCGATCTTCGCGCCGGCCGACGCCAGCGTGGCTTCGGCCGTTTCCAGGTCGGCCAACGGCGTCGAGTCGAACTTGGCCATCTGCTTCTGGCGCACGTGCTGCTGGCCCGCCAGGCGGTGCTGCGCCTGCTGGTCGGCCAGTTGCGCGCGCAAGCCCGCCAGGGCGGCGCGGCCCGCATCGACCGTGGCTTGCTGCACGCTGGGGTCGATCTCGGCCAGCAACTGGCCTTTTTCCACGGCGCTGCCGGGCTGCACGTGCAGGCGCGTGATCTGGCCCGACACTTGCGCGCCCACGTCGACATAGGTTTGCGGCTGCAGGGTGCCGATGGCCGTCACGCTGGCCTCGATATTGCCGCGCTTGACGGGCGCCGTGTCGAACACGGTGGTCGGGCCGCGCGTGGCCCACAGTGCACCGGCGCCTAACAGCGCCAGCAAGACCGCGCCGCCCAGAATGCGGGTGCGGCGGGAAGGCAGGCGGGCCGCCATCAGGACGCCGCCTTGCGGTTGCAGGTAAAGTAAAACGGTGTCGCCAGGCGTGAAAAATGCATCGGTCTATCCTTGAAAATGGCGGTGAGCATCACCGCAGGAACGTCACAAGACCTGCCAGCGCGGCGACGGCTGCCAGCAGGGAACTACGCAACAGCAATCGGGGCGCGTACGGGAGCAGCAGGGCCACCAGCAGCGCGCCCGCGCCGATGAATCCCAGCCAGGCGACCACGCCGACGCTGGCGCTCCAGCCGGCCACGCAAGGCCAGATGGCCAGCGCCAGCAACAGTGCGCCGGCCAGTTGCAGCGCGCGCCGCACATTCGGCGCCGCGTCCCTGCCCCAGACCTGGCAGTGATGGCGGTCCATCGCCAGCGACAGGCTGGCCATGCCCGCATACGACAGGCCCAGCGCGCACAGGATGGTATTGATCATGACTGTCCTTCCGGAGTGACTTGCAGGCTGGCCGACGGTGCAGAGCCTTCCCTGGCCGCAGCCTTCCTGGCCGGTTTTTCCTTGCGCTTGTGGACTTTCCACGCACCCCAGGCCGCCAACAGGCCGAAGGCCATGCTGCCCAGTTCCACGCCGGCGCTTTCCCAGTCGCCGCGCGCGACCTGCGCCACCAGGTTGTCGCCCGTGCTCAGTACATTCAGCACGGGCAGCAGCAGGCACAGGGCGGCCAGCAGGCACAATTGCTCGATCCACGCGCGCTTTTCCGCGCGCAGGCAGGCATGCACCAGCATCAGGAACCACACGCCGAAGAAGGCGCGCACTTCCCAGCCGGCACGCTGTTCGAGGCCGACGGGGATCAAGCGGTTGGCCCACAGGAATCCCACGCAGGCGATCGCCAGGCCGGCAATCGCCGCCACATTCAGACATTCGATGACGCGGTACACGCGCTGCGTATAGGCGCCGAACTCGCCGCCGGACTTCTGGCGCCGCTTGACCAGGAACAGGATCGCGCCCGTGCCCATCATGGCCGTGCCGGCCAGGCCGCAGAAGAAATACAGCCAGCGCATCGGCATGCCGCCGAAACCGACCATGTGCAGGTTCGACATGACGGAGCGCGTCAGGCCCGCGCCGCCCGTATCCGACTCGCCCGGCCGGCGCACGGCGACCTGTTCGCCCGTGGCCAGCGCATAGCAGGCCCTGCCCGTATTGGCACTGAGGCGCGTGAGCAGTTCCGTATCTTCATTCCAGCCGTACATGCACACGCGCATGGAGGCGTCATTCGGATTGTCCAGCACCACGGCGCGGATTTCCTGGCCGATGGCCTGTTCGGCGCGCAGCGCGAACGATTCCAGCGCGGGAATGGCCAGCGGCTGCCCCGACCGCGCAGGCTTGCCCGCATCGTTCCAGTCGGCCAGGAAGGCCCGCTTGGGATTGTCCATGCCGTATTGCGCCACCACGGGGGCCGGCACATAGTCATCGCTGAAAAATGCCAGGCCCGTGTAGGCGATCATGAACTGGAACGGCAAAGTGAGCACGGCCACCGCGTTGTGCGCGTCGAGCCACGAACGCTGGCCCTTGGCCGGACGGAAGGTAAAGAAATCCTTGAAGATGCGCTTGTGCGTGATGACGCCACTCACCAGCGCCACCAGCATGATCATGGTGGTGATGCCGACGATCCACACGCCGATGCGGCCCGCGTGCAGCTCGTAATGGAAATCGACGAAATGGTGGCCGCCGATAGTTTCCCGTTCCGTCGCCTCGCCCGCATGTTTGACGATGGCGCCCGTCAGCGGATCGAGGTCCGCCGAACCATAGCCGCCGCTGGGCTGGAACCAGTAGGCGGACAGGCCATGGCCGGGACGCTGCACAGGCCAGATTTCCCACATGCCCGCCTTCGGGTGCTCCTTCGCCATGAAGTCGAGCGCCAGCTCCAGACGGTGCGCGCGGTCCGTGACCTTGGGCAGCGGCGGATCGTTCGCGTGCGCCGCCTCTTCCAGGGCGTGTTCGGGCGTCATCCAGTGGCCGATCGGGTCGTCGAAGACGGCCAGGGTGCCGGTCAGGAAAATGGCGAACAGCAGCCAGGAAATCCACAGGCCGCTCCAGGTATGCAGCCAGGCCATGGCCTGGCGCAAGCCGCCCTGCTGCGGCGTCTTGAGCACTTTATCTACCTTGACGGCGTTCATGCGGCACCTCGCGACAGCAGCAGGCCGATGCCGCCGCAAACGATGGCTGGCAGCAGCATGCCCAGCCAGGCGCGGCGCAGGTCTTGCACGGCAAAGACCCAGATTACGGCGCAGGTGTAGACGACGAAGGCGCTCAGGGTGGCCGTCAGCACGGCTTCGGCGCGCGACAGCGGCAACACGGCCGACAGCAGCACGGCCACGCCGGACGTCAGCGCATAGCCGCCAAAAATGGCGGCCAGCACGCGCGAGAACAACATCATGTTGGCCGATTTCATCATCGCGGCGCTCCCCGTGGCATACGCCGGCGCACACCGTCGCGGGCCAGATTCAACTGCACATCCATAAGCCATGCATCCTTCATCAAGATAGGTCATTCAAAAGTGATTATTTACAGTGTGTAGTTCAAGGTCAGCATCAGGTTGCGCGGCGTGCCCGCCAGATTGCCGAAGACATCGGAGTAGATGCTCTGGTAATAGTGCTTGTCGAGCGCATTGTTGACGTTCAGGCGCAGCTCGGCGCGGCTGTCGATCTGCCACGCCGCGTTCAAGCCCAGGATCGCGTAGCGGCCCTGGCGCAGGTGATAAGTGCCGTCGTTTGATTCGGTCGCGCCCTGCCCATACACCGAGGCGCCGACGCGCCAGCCCTGCGCGGCGCCGGACAGGCGGTAGCTGGTGGCCAGCTTGAGCTGCTGGCGCGGATAGCGGCTGTTGAAATCCTTGCCGATATTGGCCGGATCGCTGTCGCGCGTAAATTGCGCCTTTACATAAGTAAAACCGGCCGACAGCTGCCAGTCGGGCGTCAGCGCGCCCGCCACATCCAGCTCCACGCCTTCGCTGCGCACTTCGCCCGACGCGCGCTGGCAATAGCCCCAGGTGCTGCCGGGGCAGGGATTCGGGCCGGCCAGATCGTCCACGCCCCGGTTTTGCTGGCGGATCTGGAACACGGCAGCGCTGGCATTGAGGGCGCCGCCGAAGTATTCGCCCTTCACGCCCGCTTCATAGTTGCTGCCGCTGATCGGCTTCAAGGGCCGCGCATTGGCGTCGGTGGACGCTTGCGGCTGAAAGATTTCGGTCCAGCTGGCATACACGGAATGCTGCTTGTCGAGGTCATACACGACACCGGCGTAGGGCGTGAATTCGCGCGCCACCGAGTAGCCGGCATCGTCCTTGTACCAGCTCACGCGCCCGCCCAGCACCAGCGACAGCGGGTCGGCCAGGCGCATGCGCGTACCCGCATACACGCCGCTTTGTTCGGTGATGCTGGCCGTGCCCCACTGCGCATAGTTGATGACGGGGCGCACCACGCTGCCCGCATCCCACTTGAACGGGTCGAGCACCGGCGCGGCCGCGCCCCAGCTGTACGGGGCCCAGCCGCCATAACTGTTTTTCGACGAACGGCGGTGGCTGGCGCCGACGCTCAGCTCGTGCTCGCGGCCGAAGAGGCTGTAGCTGCCGCTGGCGTAGGCGTCGTAGCTGGTGTTGGCCAGCTCGGCGCGGTAGCTTTGCGAATTGAAGCGCAGGGTGTCGCCACGGCGGTTGATGCCGGAAAACGTCGTGTCGATCTCGGGTGTCTTGCGCGTGGCTGCCAGCTTGGCCTTCCAGCCGTTGGCGAAGCGGTGTTCCAGTTCGGCGAAGATGGTTTTATCCGTCTGGCGCCAGTCATCGAAGTCGGTGCCCAGGTAGGTCGAGCGGGGCAAATTCAGAAAGCGGCCGTCGGCGGCGGTCACCACGCCCGTGGTGACGCCGTCGTTATCGGTCTTGCGGTAGTGCGCGCCCACGGTCAATGTCGTGTCGGGGCGCAAATCAGCCTCGATGATGCCGTACAGCTGGTGATTGCGGCCATGCAGCACGTCAACGTAGTCCTTCTTGTCCTGCAGCGTCACGACGATGCGCCCGCGCAGGGTCTTCGCTGCGTTGAGGGCGTTGGCCGCATCGGCTTCCAGGCGGTAGTTGCTCCAGCTGCCCACGCTGGCCGAGAACGACGCTTGCGGCGTGGCCGTCGGGCGCTTGCGCACCATATTGATGGCCGCGCTGGGCGTGCCGCTGCCCGTCATCAAGCCCGTGGCGCCGCGCACCACTTCGATGCGGTCATAGATGGCCAGGTCGTCATTGTCGCCATTGAAGGTGCCATTCGCGCCCAGGCTGGTAGGCAAACCATCGAACAGGATGTTATCGACTGGAAAGCCGCGCGCGCTGAAACTGCCCGAGTCGCCCGTGAAGTTGCCCTTTTGCATGACCAGCCCCGTGATCGACTGGACGGCGTCGTCCAGGGTCGTGATGCCCAGGTCATCGATCTGCTGGCGCGTCAGCACGCTGACCGACTGCGGCGTCTCGCGCAGCGACAGATTCAGTTTGGTTGCCGTATTGCTCACGCCAGTCGTATAGGAACCGCTGCCTTCCGTTGTCGCATCGCGCCCCGCCGTGACGGACACGCCGAGCATGGTTTGCTCGGTGGCGGGAGCAGCAGGCGTGGCCTGCTGCGCCAGCGCCGGCAGGCTGGCGGCCAGACACAGGGCGGCCGCCGCTTGCGCCAGCGGGTGCAGTGCGGAGTGAGACGATGGCAAACTGACAAAATGCAAAGCGTACGACATGAAAATTCCTGATGGTGGCGTCATGAGACGGTGAAAAACAGGCGCCCTACTCTGTAGGTGCCGCGAAAACGAAAAACGGGCAGCCGGATGGCTAAATATTTTTGCGCAGCGTGCTATGGCGCCGGTTCGACGCTGACCCAATACCGCGTGCGGCTGCGCACCTGCACCGGCAGCGAGTTGGGCAGCATGTTCAAAATACGCTGGGTATCGGCCAGCGGGAATACACCCGACAGGCGCAGCTGGGCCACTGCCGGTGCGCAGTCGATCACGCCCGGACGGTAGCGGGCCAGGTCGGCCAGGAAATCGCCCAGGGTCACGTCGTCGACGATCAGCTGCCCGCGCGACCAGGCGGCCGCATACGCATCGATGGCGTGTGGCGCGTCCGGCGCATGGCGGGAAAACGCCACGCCACGCCCGGCCGCCAGCAGCAAGGGCGCGCCAGCGCTGTTGTGGGGGCGGATTTCAACGGCGCTTTCAAACACCTCCACCCTGCTGTAGTCATCCTGCTGGCGCACGGCAAAGCGCGTGCCCAGCGCACGCACCTGGCCTTCGCGCGTCGCCACCACCAAAGGCGCGCCGCTGCCGATGCCGTGACCGCTGGTGACGAGGATCTCGCCGGCCAGCAGCTCGATCAGGCGGCGGCTGGCGTCGAAACGCACGTTCACGGCCGATCCCGTATTCAGGCTGAGTACACTGCCATCGTCCAGCACCACCTCGCGCCGCTCGCCCGTAGCCGTGCGATAGTCGGCGCGCAGGGCGCGCACGCCATCCCAGGCGCCTGTCTGCGCGGCCAGCATGCCGCCGCCGGCCGCCACGCCCAGCCACGCCAGCAACTGGCGCCGCTTGCCGTTGATGGCTTTCTGCTGCGTGCCGGCCAGCGCCTGCGCGGCCGCACTGCGGTGCAAGCCGTTGAAGCGCTGCGACACCGCTTCAATATGCTGCCAGGCCCGTTCATGTTCCGGGTCGGCGCCGCGCCAGCGCTGCCAGGCCGCGTGTTCCGCTTCGCTGGCCTCGTCCGACATCAGCACGGTCAGCCACCCGGCCGCCTGCTGCTGCACTTCCTCGCCGATGGCCACCGGGGCCACGGGTTCTGCCGCCGTACTCATGCCGGCAGGGAGAAAAACACCTGGCGGTTGGCACGCGTCAGGTATTGCTTGACCGAGCTGGCCGACACCTTCAGGCGCGCAGCGATCTCGGCGTAGCTGAGGCCTTCGAGCTGCGCCAGCAAAAACGCCGTGCGCACGGGCGCTGGCAAGCCATCGAGGGCCGCATCGATCTCCTGCAAGGCTTGCAGCGCCAGCAACCGCTCTTCGGGCGCGGGCGTCACTTCGGGCGGCAAACAGGCCAGCGCCTCCAGGTAGGCGTCTTCCAGCACTTGCCGGCGATAGCGGTGTGCCACCAGACGCCGCGCGATGGTGGCGAGGAAAGGCCGCGCTTCGCGGATCTGCGGCGCGGCACCGGCCGTCAGCACGCTGATAAAGGTGTCGTGCGCCAGATCCGCCGCTTCGCCCGCATTGTCCAGCTTATGCCGCAGCCAGCCCTGCAGCCAGCCGTGATGGCTGCTGTAGAGCGCGTGCAGGTCTTGTTGCTGGGCAAAATCGGCGGCCGACATGGCATCCCTTTCCGGTCAAGCGCGGCGCGCCTGCAAATGTAAATAAGAATTATTCTCATTTTAACCGTGTTTTTAGCTTTCATGCAATCACGGCATTGGCAGAAATACCAACTAATTCAAAAGCAGGCCAACCGCCAGGCAGCGCAGCGCAGGACCGCCAGCCAACCGCGATAAGGTAAAATGGCGCCCATCGTCCGGCTTTCGCCGCCCACTCCCAAGCTTTTCATTGCAGGTTCATCATGCTAGATAATCTCACCCAACGGCTTGCCAAAGTCGTCAAGACCATGCGCGGCGAGGCGCGCCTGACTGAGGCGAACACCGCCGACATGCTGCGCGAAGTGCGCCTGGCGCTGCTCGAAGCCGACGTCGCCCTGCCCGCCGTGCGCGAATTCATCGCCAAAGTCAAAGAAAAAGCCATGGGCGAGGATGTCATTTCCTCGCTCACGCCAGGCCAGGCCCTGGTCGGCGTGGTGCAGCGCGAGCTGGCCGCCCTGATGGGTGCCGACCTGGGACCGGAAGCGTCGCAGATCAGCTTTGCGCAGCAGCCGCCCGCCATTATCCTGATGGCCGGTCTGCAGGGTGTGGGTAAGACCACCACCGTCGGCAAGCTGGCGAAATACCTGAAGGAAGAAAAGAAGAAGAAAGTGCTGACCGTCTCGGCCGACGTGTATCGTCCTGCCGCGATCGCCCAGCTGCAATCGGTCACCGCCCAGGTGGGCGCCGACTTCTTCCCGTCTTCCAGCACCGACAAGCCGGTCGATATAGCCCTGGCCGCGCTGGACTGGGCGAAAAAACATTACCACGATGTGCTGATCATCGATACGGCGGGCCGCCTGGGTATCGACGAAGAGATGATGCGCGAAATCGCCGCCGTCCACAGCGCCGTGAAACCGATCGAAACCCTGTTTGTCGTCGATGCCATGCTGGGCCAGGATGCCATCAACACGGCGAAAGCCTTCAACGATGCGCTGCCGCTGACCGGTATCGTGCTGACCAAGCTCGATGGCGATGCGCGCGGCGGTGCCGCCCTGTCGGTGCGCCACATCACGGGCAAACCGATCAAGTTTGCCGGTGTCTCGGAAAAACTCGACGGCCTGGAAGCGTTCGACCCGACCCGCATGGCCAACCGCATCCTGGGCATGGGCGACATCCTCGCGCTGGTGGAAGAGGCGCGCAAGGGCGTCGACAGCAAGGCGGCAGCCGACCTGGCGCAAAAGATCAAGGTCGGCGGCAAGTTCGACATGAACGACTTCAAGGCGCAGCTTGGCCAGATGAAGAAAATGGGCGGCATGGCCAACCTGATGGACAAGCTGCCGGCGCAGTTCCAGCAGGCGGCAGGCGGCAAGAACATGGATCAAGCCGATAAACAGGTGCGCCGCATGTGCGGCATCATCGACTCGATGACGCCGCAGGAACGCGCCAAGCCTGAACTGATCAAGGCCACGCGCAAGCGCCGCATCGCCGCCGGCGCCGGCGTGCAAGTGCAGGAAGTGAACCGCATGCTGACGCAATTCGAGCAAATGCAGACGATGATGAAGAAATTGTCGGGCGGCGGCATGATGAAGATGATGCGCTCCATGAAAGGTATGATGCCTGGCATGAGGTAAGGCTTCAACATCCCCGTTCACGGGGATTTTGATGGCGTTCATTACGCCGCACATCCAAGTAAAAACATCGTTCTAAATCGTGCCGGATTGCATTTTCATGCGTCCGGCATCATTTCCGCCCTCCCCCGCAGTACCCCACCCCGCATAGCCAGTAACCATGCCATTTACGGGCAAAAACGCCGTTCTGCGCGCCCAAGCGGTGCGCCCGGGCGACAGCATCGCCATTTCCCTGCTTTTTCCTCGTGAAAACGTGAAAAACACTTGCATACAAGGTAAATCCACACCAATATTAGCCGTGCGATTAATTGCGCAATTTCCCATGTGTTTGTTAAGGAGGCTCGAAGATGGCAACAGCCAAAAAAACCCCAGTAGCAGCGCCAGCCAAAGCAGCAGCAGCCAAGCCTGCAGCCGCCAAAAAAGCAGCACCCGCAGCCAAAGCAGCAGCTAAACCAGCAGCGGCGAAGAAAGCGGCAGCACCGGCAACACCACGCAAGCCAAACGCAGCATTCATGAAAGCAATGACGCCATCGAAAGACCTGGCCGCCGTTGTTGGCGCAGCACCACTGCCGCGCACGGAAGTGACCAAAAAGGTATGGGATTACATCAAAAAACTCGATCTGCAAGATCCGGCCAACCGCCGCATGATCAATGCTGACGACAAGCTGAAAGCAGTTTTCGGCGGCAAAGCCCAAGTCTCCATGTTTGAAATGACGAAACTGATCTCCGATCATTTGAAATAATCAGATACGCGCCGGCCCAACACCGAGCGAGTGCCCCGCAGCTGATTCAGCGAGCGGGGCATTTTTTTGCTGCCATTTGCCGGGGTCAGACCCTCAACACCGTTAACACAGAGCTTTGCGCCAACGCTGCCGGGGGTCTGACCCCAGCCTTCATCTGAATTCCCACTGCCTCCACGCCGCCCTTACCGCATTCGGATACTCTGCCCGCCCCCGGCTGCCGTTATACCGCCCCAGCGCCAGGTACAAGTCACCTCGCTCCATGTCCAGGTACATGCGCAAAATCGCGCAGCCATAGCGCAGATTCGTTTGCATGTGGAACAGTTTGCTGCGGTCGCTGTCGCCGATGACGCCCGTCCAGAACGGCATCACCTGCATGTAGCCGCGTGCGCCGGCCAGCGAGACGGCATATTTTCGATAGGCCGACTCCACCTGGATCAAGCCCAGTACCAGGGCCGGCTCCAGGCCCGCGCGGCGTGCTTCATACCAGACGGTTTCCAGGAATTCCGTGCGCAGCTGCGCGTCCGGCAGCTTGCGCTGCAGGCGTTGCGACATCTGCGCCAGCCATTGCTGGTAGCGCTGCAGCTCGGCAGGGGTGGCAAATTTGGGTTGCGGCGGGCGTTCATCGCGGATCGCGTGCGACAGGGCCAGTCGGACGGAGTCGGCCAGCGCCTCCTCCTTCTGGTTGCCGGCCTGCGCGAAGGAAGCGCAGGCCAGGCAGGCGGCCAGCGCGAGCGCGCCAGCCGTTTGACTTACCGATAAGCGCTTCACTGCGCCATTTTGCCCTGGATGAAGGCGACGATCTCGTCCGGCGCCACGCCGGTGGCTTCCGCGTCGCGGCGGCCCTGGTATTCCAGCTTGCCTTCTTTCAGGCCGCGCTCACCGATGACGATGCGGTGTGGCACGCCGATCAGTTCCCAGTCGGCAAACATGGCGCCAGGACGCAGGCCGCGGTCATCGACGATGACATCGACGCCAGCGCCTTGCAGGGCCGCGTACAGCTTCTCCGTCTCTTCCTTGACCAGTTCGCTGCGGTCCATGCCCATCGGGCACAGCACGACTTCAAACGGCGCGATCGACGCCGGCCAGATGATGCCCTTGTCATCGAAGTTCTGTTCGATGGCGGCGCCCAGGATGCGCGTCACGCCGATGCCGTAGCAACCCATCTGCAGCGGCGCAGGCTTGCCATTCTCGTCGAGGAAGGTGGCTTTCATGCTTTCCGAGTACGCCGTACCCAGCTGGAACACGTGGCCCACTTCGATGCCGCGCTCGATGGCGAGTGCGCCCTGGCCGTCCGGCGAGGCGTCACCGGCGACAACATTGCGCAAGTCGGCCACGATGGCTGGCTCGGCTACGTCGCGGCCCCAGTTGGCGCCCGTATAGTGGAAACCGGCATCATTCGCGCCGCAGACGAAGTCGCTCATGTGGGCGACCGTACGGTCCGCCACCACGGTGACGGGTGCTTTCGTGCCGATCGGACCCAGGTAGCCAGGGATGGTGCCGTAGACTTCCAGGATTTCCGCTTCCGTCGAGAAACGATGTCCGGCCAGGCCGGCAACCTTGCCCACCTTGATCTCATTCAATTCATGGTCGCCGCGCAGCAGCAGCATGAAATGCTGTTTCGTGACTTTCTCATCCTTGCCCGTGGTTTCCACCGTCAGGGCGACGGTTTTCACGGTGTGCGACAAAGCTATACCCAGCAAGGCGGCTACGGTTTCGCACTTGACGGTGTCCGGCGTGGCCGTTTTCGTCAGCGCCTGGGCAGCAGCTGGGCGCTCGCCCGCTGGCGGCAGCGCTTCGGCCGCTTCCATGTTGGCGGCGTAATCGGACGTCGGGCAGTACACGAGCGCGTCTTCGCCCGTGTGGGCGATGACGTGGAATTCGTGCGAACCGGAACCGCCGATGGCGCCGTTGTCGGCTGCCACGGCGCGGAATTTCAGGCCGAAGCGCGTGAAGATGCGCGTGTAGGCGTCAAACATGACCTTGTACGACGCTTGCATGCCGGCCAGGTCGCGGTCGAACGAGTAGGCGTCCTTCATGGTGAATTCGCGGCCGCGCATCAGGCCGAAACGGGGACGGCGCTCGTCGCGGAACTTGGTCTGGATATGATAAAAATTCAGCGGCAACTGGCGGTAAGACTTGATTTCCGTGCGCACGACGTCGGTGATGACTTCTTCCGATGTCGGCTGGATCGCGTATTCGCGGCCGTGGCGGTCTTTCACGCGCATCAGTTCGTCGCCCATCTTGGTCCAGCGGCCCGTCTCTTGCCACAGTTCGGCCGGCTGCACGAGCGGCATCAGCAGTTCGATAGCGGCGGCTTTGTTCATCTCGTCACGGATGATGGCTTCCACCTTGCGGATCACGCGCAAGCCCATCGGCATGTAGGTATAGATGCCGGAACCGAGGCGTTTGATCATGCCTGCACGCATCATCAATTGGTGGCTGACGATTTCCGCGTCAGAAGGTGCATCTTTAAGTGTGGAAATAAAAAAACGGGAGGCGCGCATAACGGTGAATTCTTTTTAAAAAGAGAGGGTTATAATCAACCTAATTTTAAAGGATTAGCTGGCTGATGCGTCCATACTTTACACAAATGCGCTCAATTGGTGCGATTCCGGCGCTTTTCGCACCCCGAAAAGGTCACCGGCTTGCGAAGTTGTGGGTAATTATGTAAAAAAGGACGCTCTGTCGCAGAAAGTTTGAGGTGCATTATGCTCGACCGTGAAGGGTTCCGGCCCAACGTCGGCATCATCCTGCTAAACGCCCAGAACGAGGTGTGGTGGGGCAAGCGGGTGCGCGAGCACTCATGGCAGTTTCCGCAAGGCGGTATCAAATATGGCGAAACACCGGAACAAGCCATGTTTCGCGAACTTGAAGAGGAAATCGGACTCAGACAGGAACACGTCAAAATTGTCGGCCGCACCCGCGACTGGCTGCGCTATGAAGTGCCAGACCACTTCATCAAGCGCGAGATTCGCGGCCATTACCGTGGCCAGAAGCAGATTTGGTTTCTGCTGAGAATGTGCGCGCGCGATAACGACGTCAATCTGCGCCTGACCGACCATCCCGAGTTCGACGCCTGGCGCTGGCATGAATATTGGGTCCCGCTCGATGTCGTGATTGAATTTAAACGCGATGTGTACCAGCGCGCCTTGCAGGAGCTGTCCCGCTTCCTGACCTGGCCCGTGCATGGCAACGCACAGCAAGCGCACCGCCACACCTCGCGCTACCTGCGCCAACCCCATGCGCCACGCGCACAGGATGGCGCGGCGCTGGCCCAGCCTTGCGACGGCATTGCCGCCGAAGGATGTACGCCGGAGCTGATCTTGCCGGGCAAGGGATAGTCCGCCGCAATGAACGCACTCTCCCACGCAAAAGGGGCAGCCTGACCAGGCTGCCCCTTTTTTTCATGTCGGCAAGAAACTTCCCGGCCGGTCAGGCTGACTTAGTTTGCTGCCGGTGCTGGCGCAGCGGCGGGAACGTCCAGCGTCATCGCTTTCAAGCCCAGAATATTGCTGCTGTAGTGGCGGATCTTGTTCGCCAGGGCAGGATCATTGTTCAGCTTTTGGCCATACGAGGGCACCATTTCCACCATCTTCGCTTGCCATTCCGGCGTCGCCAGGCGGCTCTTGAAAGCCGTTTGCAGCACCTTGATCATGATCGGCGGCGCGGTCGAGGCACCGGGCGAGGCGCCCAGCAGGGCAACGATGCTGCCATCGGCAGCGCCAACGACTTCCGTGCCGAACTGCAGCAAACCGCCTTTGACAGGGTCATCCTTGACGATCTGCACGCGCTGGCCAGCGTTTTGCAAGGTCCAGTCTTCCATCTTGGCGTTCGGCAGGTATTCGCGCAGCGTTTTCAGGCGATCTTCCGGCGTGTTCATGACTTGCTCGACCAGGTATTTCGTCAGCGGAATATTGTCGTAGCCGGCTTGCAGCATGGGTTTTACATTGCCCGTGCCGATCGAGGCTGGCAAGTCGATCCAGGAACCGTTTTTCAGGAACTTGGTCGAGAAGGTGGCAAACGGGCCAAACAGCAGGGCTTTCTTGCCATCGATGATGCGCGTATCGAGATGCGGCACGGACATCGGCGGCGAACCGACGGACGCCTTGCCGTAGACCTTGGCCGCATGCGCCGCCACCAGTTCCGGATTGGTGGTGACCAGCCATTGGCCGCCCACCGGCACGCCGCCGTAGCCCTTGGCTTCAGGAATGCCCGATTTTTCCAGCAGCGGCAGCGAACCGCCACCCGCGCCGATGAAGACGAACTTGGCGCGCACAGTCTTTTCCTTGCCAGCGGCCAGGTCTTTCACCGTCACGTTCCACACGCCATCGGCGCCGCGCTGGATGTCTTCCACCTGGTGACGCAGGTGCAGGACCATGCCATGGCTGTCCGTCAGGTATTTCACCAGACCGCGCGTGAGGTTGCCGAAATTGACATCGGTACCGATTTCCATGCGCGTCGCGGCCACTTTCTGGCCCTTGTCGCGGCCTTGCATGACCAGCGGCGCCCATTGCTCGATCTGCGCCTGGTCTTCCGAGTACAGCATGCCCTTGAACAGGTTTTCCTTTTGCAGCGCGGCATAGCGCTTCTTCAAAAAGGCAATATTGTCATCGCCCCAGACGAAGGCCATGTGCGGCACATTGTTGATGAAGGTTTGTGGCGCACCCAGGTGCTTGTTGGCTACCTGATAGGCCCAGAATTGCTTGGAAATTTCGAATTGCTCGTTGATGGCAACGGCTTTTTTCGTCTCGATGCTGCCATCGGCCGCTTCCGGCGTGTAATTCAGCTCGGCAAAGGCAGAATGGCCCGTGCCCGCGTTGTTCATCGCGTCCGAGCTTTCGGCGGCCACGGAATCGAGGCGCTCGACCATTTCCATCGTCAGCGAGGGATCGAGTTCCTTGAGCATGCTGCCCAGGGTGGCGCTCATGGTGCCGGCGCCGATCAGCAGCACGTCGACCGGTTTTTCGGAGGAAGCCGGAGGGGTCTTGTTACATGCCGCCAGGATCAGGCACGACATCAAAAGTAATAGCGATTTACGCATTCGTAACTCCATTTTTGGATACTGAAGAATGATTCTTGCGCGCCACCGTGGCGCCACCATCGCTGTATGAAATGAAAACAGTTGGCCAACCGGAACGCCAGGGCGGCCGGACAGCTCGATGTCGATGGTGATAGGCATGCTGCCGCGCTCCGGGATAAACCAGGAGCAATATCTGGTGGCAAAGGTGCGGGCAATGGAAGCACGGAGTAGCAACAAAATCGCCATCGTGTCCAGTGCAAATATCAAGAGCGGCGATTTTATCACCGTTATTTGACGCCGCCGGGCCACGGCGGTAGTGGATAATACTTACTGCAGGGGTTTAAATGATGGTGACTATCGGATCATGCAAGCGGGCACCAGACGGCAAAAAGGGCATCCCCGATGCCCTGAATTGACGTACGCGGTACAATGCCGGCTGCCCTTTAGCCATAGTCAGTCAGCCATGTTCAACCCCTCTTCCGACGACGTGCGCCGTTTCTTTTGTGAAACATTGCGCAAGCACCGCGCCCATGAAATCCTTACGCCGATGGAAGCCATCGCGCTCGACTGGATTCTGGAACACCCCGAGTATGAAAACGAGCTCTCCGATGTCGAAGCGGCGCTGGCACGCGACTATTCCGTCGAAGGCGGACAAGCCAATCCTTTCCTGCACCTGTCCATGCATCTGTCGATCACAGAGCAGGTGCAGGTGGACCAGCCGCGCGGCATCCGCCCGGCCGTGCAGCAACTGACCCAGCGCCTCGATTCGGCCCATGCGGCCCAACATGAAGTGATGGAATGCCTGGGCCAGATGATCTGGGCTTCGCAGCGCTCGGGCTTGCCGCCCGACACGGACGCGTATATCGATTGCGTGCGCCGCCGCTGATCAGGCAGTATCATATTACCAAGGAAATCATCAACTGAAGGATCGCTGGCTATCCGATATTGTCCGGCTGGGTCCTCGCCTCGATACTGCTGTATGCGCTGACCGGCACCTGCTGGCTGCCCGTGGTGTGGCTGCAGATCCGCATGCGAAGCCTTGCCCGCCAGGCCGACGACACGGGCACGCCGCTGCCTAGCTTGTACTGTGTAGCTGTGCGCGCCGCTGGTTCTGGCTCGGCGTGTTGGCATTTGCCGCGCTCATGCTGGTGTACTGGCTAAAGGTGGCCAAGCCCGCGCCATGACAGCAGCGAACCTGAACCGGCTGTACTGGGCCATGCGTCTCGCCATGGCCTTCATCTGGCTATGCACGGCGCTCGTCTCCTGCTACCTGTATCCGCATGCCGAGTCGCTCGCTTGGCTGCGCCGCAGCGGCATCACGCTGCATACCGAGCAAATGTTTGCTGCTTCCTGCCTGGCTTCGGGATAGGGATCAAGAGCGATCAGCGGTGAATGACCAGGGTGGTCGGCAGGCTGTGCAGATAGGCGGCCAGGTCCTTGATGTCCTGGTTGCTCAGTGGTTTCACCTGACCCGTCATGATGGCGTTATTGCGGCCATTCGCCTTGTCCCCCCGTTTATACGCCGTCAAGGCGTGTTCCAGGTAATCCTTGTGCTGGCCCGCCAGTTTTGGGTAAGACGGGTCGATGGGCGAGCCGTAATCCTTGCCGTGGCAGGTGGCGCAGCTGTATTTTTCAGCCAGGGCCTTGCCCGTGTTGATGTTGCCGGCGGCGCTGGCGCCGAACGAGACGGTGGCGCAAACGAGGGCGGCGAGTAGTGTTTTCATCATCTGGCTGGTCCTCAGTTCGGCTTGGCTTGTTGCGCATAATACGCGGCGACGTCGGCGATATCCTGGTCCGACAGGCTGCTGGCGATGCCCTTCATGCTCGGGTGCTTGCGGTCGCCCTTCTTGTAGGCTTGCAGCGCATTCTCGATATATTTTGCCGGCTGGCCGCCGATCATCGGCACCTGGAACACTTCGGGGAAGGTCGCCTTGTAACCGGGGATGCCGTGGCAACCGATACACATTTCCACCTTGGCAGGGGCTGCCTTGGCGTTTCCTACAATGTCAGCCGCTGTGACGGCATTTGCTATGCCGGCAAGCACGAGAAGTGCAAATATTTTTTTCATAGTGGCAAAGTGAACAAAGGTAATCGGAGAAACGCCAGAGCTGGTTTTTATTGATCTTATGTATTGACAATTAAGGTTGACAATTTATCTGCTGCTTGCCGATTCTAGCCAAGATATTCTTGCAAGTCCACCTATAAAACCCGCATTGTAGGCAGGCAGGCACAGGCCATCCGCGTGGCGGTGGGCCACAGTTCTGTTTATACTCTGCATTTCCCTACTTTGGCAGACCGCTCATGCAAGCACAGCACACCCAGCAAGGCCAACGCTTCGAAGGTTCCGACAGCTATGTTGCCACCGCCGACCTGAAACTGGCCGTGAACGCGGCGCTGACCCTGCAGCGCCCGCTGCTGATCAAGGGCGAACCGGGTACGGGAAAGACCATGCTGGCAGAAGAAGTGGCGGCCGCGCTGAACATGCCGCTGATGCAATGGCATATCAAATCGACTACCAAGGCGCAGCAGGGCCTGTACGAATACGACGCCGTGTCGCGCCTGCGCGATTCCCAGCTGGGCGACGAGCGCGTGCGCGACATCCAGAACTACATCGTCAAGGGCGTGCTGTGGCAGGCATTCACGGCGCCCGAGCCGGTGGTGCTCTTGATCGATGAAATCGACAAGGCCGACATCGAATTCCCGAACGACCTGCTGCGCGAACTGGATCGCATGGAATTCTATGTCTACGAGACGCGCGAAATGGTCACGGCGCGCCACCGCCCGCTGGTCATCATCACCTCGAACAACGAGAAGGAATTGCCGGACGCCTTCTTGCGCCGCTGCTTCTTCCATTACATCAAATTCCCGGACAAAGACACGATGGAGCAGATCGTCGCCGTCCACTATCCCCACCTGAAACAAGAATTGCTGGCCCAGGCGCTGCAAACCTTCTACGAAGTGCGCGACGTGCCAGGCCTGAAGAAAAAACCATCGACGTCGGAATTCCTCGACTGGCTCAAGCTCCTGCTGGCCGAAGACATTCCCGTCGAAGCACTGCGCAGCAAGGACAACAAGGCTGTCGTGCCGCCCCTGCACGGCGCGCTGCTGAAAAACGAGCAGGACGTGCACCTGTTCGAGCGCCTGATGTTCATGTCGCGCACCAACCGCTAAGGAGCGCCGGTGAACGACATCACCCCGGATAAAGTCTTCGCTCCCCTGGAACTGCACGGCATCCGCCTCGAAACGCTGGCGCCGCACCACGCGGCTGGCCTGCGCGCGGCCGCCACGGATGGCGAGCTGTGGAATCTGCGCGTCACCTCCGTGCCCGAACCGGACCAGGTGGACCGGTACATTTTCAAAGGCATCGAGATGCGCCCTTCGCGCTTCGCCTTTGCCGTCATCGACGTGGCCAGCGGCGAGGTGCTCGGCACCACCAGCTACCACGACGTGGTGCCAAGTATAGGGCGCCTGGAAATCGGCTACACCTGGTATGCGAAGCGCTGCCAGCGCAGCCACGTCAACACCACCTGCAAATTGCTGCTGCTGGCGCACGCCTTCGAGACACTCGGCTGCGCGCTGGTGGGTTTTCGCACCGATAATTTCAACCATGCCTCGCAGGCGGCCATCGAACGCCTGGGCGCAAAAAAGGATGGCGTGCTGCGCCACCATGCGCTGCGCCGCGACGGCACCGTGCGCGACACCGTCATGTACAGCATCACGCGCGGCGAGTGGCCCGAGATCGCCGCCCATTTGCGCTACAAGCTGGCGCAGCGCCCCATCGCCGCACTGCCCCGCACGGGAGAGCCGGCGCCATGCTGATCGATTTCTTCTTCATGCTCAAGGATGCGAAGATTCCCGTCTCGATCAAGGAATTCCTGACGCTTCTTGAGGCGCTGCAAAAAAACGTCATCGACGCCTCGATGGACGATTTTTACTATCTGGCGCGCCTGACCCTGGTCAAGGATGAAGCCCATTTCGACAAATTCGACCGCGCGTTTGCCCAGTACTTCAAGGGCGTCAACGCGGCCTTTGACACGAACGCGGCGATTCCCCTCGACTGGCTGCTCAAGCGCATGCAGCGCGAGCTGTCCGACGAGCAGAAGGCGCAGCTGGAGAAATTCGGCTACGACAAGCTGATGGACCGCCTGAACGAGCTGCTGAAGGAGCAGAAGGAGCGCCACGAAGGCGGCAGCAAGTGGATCGGCACGGGCGGCACGTCGCCGTTCGGCAATGGCGGCACGAATCCGGAAGGCATCCGCATCGGCGGCAAGGGCGGCAACCGCACGGCGGTGAAAGTGTGGGAAACGCGCAGCTACAAGGATTACGACGGCGAGCGCGAACTGGGCACGCGCAACATCAAGGTGGCACTGCGTCGCCTGCGCAAATTCGCGCGCGAAGGTGCGGAAGATGAACTGGCCCTGGACGCCACCATCGCCGCCACGGCCAACAACGCGGGCTATCTCGACATCCGGATGCGGCCCGAGCGCAAGAACCGCATCAAGGTACTGATGCTGTTTGATGTGGGCGGCAGCATGGACGACCATATCGAGCGCACCGAGGAACTGTTTTCGGCGGCGAAGACGGAATTCAAGAACATGGAGTTCTTTTACTTCCATAACTGCGTCTACGACACCCTGTGGAAGAACAACCGGCGTCGCAACGCCGAGCGCTTCCCCACCTGGGACGTGCTACGCAAGTATCCACCCGATACCAAGCTGATTTTTGTCGGCGACGCCACCATGAGCCCCTATGAAATCCTGCAGCCTGGCGGTTCGGTCGAATACAACAACGAAGAAGCGGGATCGACGTGGCTGGCACGCTTTACCCAGGCGTTCCCGAAATTCATCTGGCTCAATCCCGAGTCGGAGGGATTGTGGCAGTACCGCCAGTCGATTGGCGTGATGCGGCAACTGATGAACAACCGCATGTTCCCCCTGTCGATCGACGGGCTGGAACGGGGCATGCGTCTGCTCAGTAAATAAAAGCACGCAACAAAAAGTCCATGGCGGCGGGGGGCCGCCATGTCGTACACTGCGACACGGCACTACCGTGCGGAACCTCTCCCCTGCGGGCGGGTACCATACGCTGATACCAGCCCTGCCCAACCTGCTGCATCCTGTGCGCGGCCGCCATGGCCGCGATACTGTTCGATTGCGCACATCGTGCGCGCCTTCTGCTCCGGTAGAATCGGCGCATCGCTCTGCGTAAACCATGCACCATCGCTGCACCAAGACATTACCGCGCCAGCCCCCGTGCTGCCGGCCGGTGCCAGCGCCATTTTCAAAGGAATGAGCATGCAAAGTCTGATCTCGATCGCCGCCGACCTATCCTGGCCGTTCGCCATTACCCTGGCCTGGGTGGTGGGCGAATTCGGCCACCGCTGGACGGGCCTGCCGCGCATCAGTTTTTACGGCGTGATCGGTTTCGTCCTCGCGCAGACGCAGGTGGGCATCCTGCCGCAGACGGACGCCGGCCCCATGCTGGTGCTGGCCGACGTGGCCTTCGGCCTGATCCTGTTCGAGGTAGGTTACCGCATCAACCTGCGCTGGCTGAAGAACAACCCGTGGATCGCCGTCACGGGACTGGTCGAGTCCTTGCTGACCTTTGCCGTCGTGTACTTCATCGGCATCGAATTCGGCAGCACCTCGATGACGGCACTGTTGCTGGCATCCCTGGCCATGTCCACCTCGCCAGCCACCATCATGCGCGTCATCAACGAAGAACGCAGCTCGGGCCAGGTCACGGAACGCATCGTCCACCTCACCGCCCTCAATTGCGTGCTGGCCGTCTTCACGTTCAACATCATCGTCGGCTTCTGGATGTTCCAGAGCTCCACCGACCTGATCGAAGCGAGCAGCAGCAGCGCCGCCGTGCTGGCCGCCTCGGTGGCCGCGGGCACCGTCTTTGGCATCGTCGTGCCGGCCATGCTGCGCCGCCTGGGCAATATGGCGCAAGATGCCACCGTCGCGTTCGCGCTGTCGGTGATGCTGCTCGTCGCCCTCACCTACACCACCAGCCTGTCGCCATTGCTGGCCACCCTGACGTTCGGCCTGGTGGCGCGCCACCGCCGCGTCGCCTTCAGCCAGGCGCAGCGCAATTTCGGCGCGCTGGGCGAGCTGTTGACGGTGCTGCTGTTCGTGTATGCCGCCTCGACCCTGGAATGGGCCAGCGTGACGGCCGGCGCGGGCCTGGCACTGGCCGTCGTCGGCGGGCGCCTGCTGACCAAAGTCGTCGGTGTGGCCGCGTTCTCGCATGTGAGCGGCATTTCCTGGCGCAAGGGCGTGCTGACGGGCGTGGCGCTGACGCCCGTCTCCGTCTTCATCATCCTGCTGCTGGAACACGCGCGCCAGCACGGCGTGAACTTCGGCGACGAATTGAACGCCCTGGCCGCTGTCACCCTGGGCCTGGAACTGGTCGGCCCCGTGCTGGTGCAGCGCGTGCTGATGCTGGCAAAAGAAACCCACGAAATCAAGGAGCGCTAAATGCCACTGGAACCCTTTGGCCAATCGGCCGCGCTGACCTTCGGCGTCGAACTCGAACTGCAACTGGTGAACCTGTCGGACTATGACTTGACGGCCGCCAGCCCCGATCTGCTGCATCTGCTGAACAAAAAACCGTTCCCCGGCAACGTCACGCCGGAAATCACCGAGAGCATGATCGAGATCAACTCGAGCGTGCACACGCATCACGGCCCCCTGCTGGAGCAGTTGCAGGAAATCCGCGATACCTTGATCACGGCCGGCGACAAGCTCAATATCGGCATCGCGGGCGGCGGCACGCACCCGTTCCAGCAATGGTCGTCGCAAAAGATCTTTTCCAAGCCCCGCTTCCAGGAGATTTCGGAATTGTACGGCTACCTGGCCAAGCAGTTCACCATCTTCGGCCAGCATGTGCACATCGGCTGCGCCTCGGGCGATGACGCCATGTTCCTGCTGCATTCGCTGAACCGCTACATCCCCCACTTCATCGCGCTGTCGGCTTCCTCCCCCTACGTGCAGGGACGCGACACCCTGTTCGATTCGGCCCGCCTGAACTCCGTGTTCGCGTTTCCCATGAGCGGGCGCGCGCCTTTTACGCTGAGCTGGGACCAGTTCTCCAACGAATATTTCGCCAAGATGGAGAACACGGGAATCATCAAGAGCATGAAGGATTTTTACTGGGATATCCGCCCCAAGCCGGAGTTCGGCACCATCGAACTGCGCGTATGCGACACGCCGCTGACAGTGGAGCGGGCCGCCGCGCTGGCCGCCTACCTGCAGGCGCTATGCCGCTACCTGCTCGAACGCCGCGAAGCGCCGCCGGTGGAAGACGATTACCTCGTGTATAACTACAACCGCTTCCAGGCTTGCCGCTTCGGCCTCGACGGCGCCATCACGCATCCGAAAACCTACGAGACGATGTCGCTGCGCGAAGACATCATGACCACCCTGCGCAAGATGGAACCGCACGCCGAGGCGCTGGGCAGCGCTCCGGCCCTGAAACACCTGTCGGACGTGGCCAAGCAGTGGAGCGATGCGCAATACCTGCGCAAGCAGCGCAATGTGCAAGGCAGCGCCGAGGGCATGGTCGATTCGGCCATCCGCTGCTTCCGTGGTGAAACCATGAATTACTGAGGATGCCTGGTCAAACCTGCTGCGCGTCGGTATAGGCGGCCTGCGATGCTCACCGTACCTTCGTACGGTTGCGCTTCTTAGCCACCTCTCCCTTCCGCTCGCGACGGTTTTGCCAGTCATCGTGATTTTTACCCCAACAACGCAACCCAAAAAACCACACCCCATCTCCCCGTCATTTACATCCTCCTCCCCCGCTTGTTACAATAAGTGAGAATGATTCTTATTATTGTTTAAAAACACCAGCCCATCCGGGCCGGCCATGCAAAGGGAACGCGATGCCGCTGGCAGAGCCGCTACAACGCCAGGACATCGCGACACTGTATGCCGACCACCACAGTTGGCTGCAGGGCTGGCTGCGCAAGAAGCTGGGTAGCACGGCTTGCGCGGCCGATGTGGCGCAGGATACCTTCATGCGCCTGCTCGACCGCGAGGAAGCCGTCGCCGCGCGCGAACCGCGTGCCTTGCTCGCCACTGTCGCGCAGCGCGTGCTGTTCAACCATTACCGCCGCCAGAAACTGGAACAGGCTTACCTGGACGTGCTGGTGCAGCTGCCGCCCCTGCACACACCGTCGCCGGAAGATCGGGCACTGCTGCTAGCCACCGTGTTTGAACTCGACCGCATGCTCGATGGCTTGCCGCCTCCCGTCAAACGGGCTTTTTTACTACGCCAACTCGACGAACTGCCGCAGGAAGATATCGCGCTCCAGCTCGGCATCTCGCTGGCCACGGTGAAGCGCCATCTGCAGCGCGCCGGCAGCGCCACGCAGGCATGGCAGCAGCTGCAAACGCAGCACGAGCACCTGCCGCCCGCGGCACACGCAAGCCTGCTGCGCGCCTGCGTGCAAGCCAACGCGCCGCGCCGCCATGCCGTCAAGACCCTGGCCCTGCTGCTGGCCTGCGGCGCCTCGCTGTATGCGTTAGAACGCCGCAGCCCATGGCGCGGCTGGATGGCCGACTACCGCACGGCTGTCAACCAGCGCCGCGTCGTGACCCTCGCTGACGGCACCCAGCTCACGCTCAACACCAGCAGCGCCGTCAATATCGCTTACGACGGCGCACAGCGCCGTATTCAACTGCTGGAGGGGGAAATCTTCATCGCCACCGGCAAGGATGCGGTACAACGCCCCTTCTTCGTCGACACGCAGCACGGCAGCCTGCAGGCGCTGGGCACGCGTTTCACCGTGCGCCTGCACCAGCAGTACGCCAGCGCCGGCGTGCTCGAAGGCGCCGTCGCCGTCCTGGCCGGCGATGGCGCACAGCGCCTGGTGCTGCGTCCCGGCGAAGGCGCCCATTTCGACGGCACGAGCTGCCACCGCCAGGCGCTGGCACCGTATGGCGGCGCATGGCTCGATGGCATGCTGGTGGCGCGCGACATGCGCCTGGCCGATTTCCTCGCCGAGCTGTCGCGCTACAGCGCACAGCCATTGGGCTGTACGCCCGCCGTCGCCAGCCTGCGCGTGTCCGGCTCCTACCCGCTGGCCGATGTCTATGCCATCCTCGACGCCGTCAGCGCCAGCCTGCAACTGCGGCGCAATACTGTCACGCGCTTCTGGGGCCATCAAGTCGTCAGGATCGAACTGGCGGCGCGCTGAAAAATATTTTCTGCAAAGTGAGCTGTTTCGCCGTGCTCGCGTGACTTGGTAGACAGGTAGTCTCCATCTTGCGCATCCACGAAAGGTTTTATTTCATGCATCACGCTTCGCGTTCCCTCCTTACCCGCACCGTCCTGGCATGCGCCCTGTCGCAGATCGGCATGGCCCTGGCCTTGCCGGCGCCAGCCCTGGCACAAAGCCAGCAAGTACGCGTCTATGGCATCCCGGCCGGCGCGCTCGGTGACGTGCTGACGCGCTTCGGCAGCGACAGCGCCATTTTATTGTCGTTCTCCAGCGACGCCACGCAAGGCTTGCGCAGCGCCGGCCTACAAGGCAGCTATGGCGTACAAGACGGTTTCCGCGTGCTGCTGGCCGGCAGCGGCCTGCAAGCCGTGCCGCAATCGAATGGCGGCTACCTGCTGCAAAACATCCCCGCCAGCGCCAGCGCACCCACGGCGGACAGCCGTGACGTGGCCGTCATGAGCGGCCTTACCGTGGTGGCGGCGGCCGAGCGCAACGCGGCCACCAGCGGCACGGACAGCTATACGGGCGGCCCTGCCAGCGGCGCCACGGGACTGGCCCTGACGCAACGCGAAACGCCACAGTCGCTGACCATCGTCACGCGCCAGCAGATGGATGACCAGAACAGCAACGCCGTTTCCGACGTCATGAAAAACGTCAATGGCGTGAGCGTGCAAAACTACGACAGCGACCGCTGGAGCTTCCAGGCGCGCGGCTTTTCCGTCACCAATTTCCAGTACGACGGCGTGTCGGCCATCTATGACGGCGTCTACGACTGGGGCACGACCAACAGCGACATGGCCATCTATGACCGCATCGAAGTGCTGAAGGGCGCGACGGGGCTGATGAGCGGCTCGGGCGACCCGTCGGCCACCGTCAACATGGTGCGCAAGCGCCCCACCGCCGAATTCGAGGGTTCAGCGACCCTGGGCGCGGGATCGTGGAACAACTACCGCGGCGAAGTCGATGTTTCCGGCCCCCTGAATGACAGCCGCTCGGTGCGCGGCCGCCTGGTGGGCGCCTACCAGGACAAACACTCCTACCTGGACCGCTACACGCAGCAAAAATCGGTCGCCTACGGCATCATCGAGGCGGACCTGACGCAAGTCACCCTGCTGACGGCCGGCTTCACGCACCAGGATTACAAACCACGCGGCTCGACCTGGACGGGCTTCCCTGTGCTGCTTTCCGACGGCACCCGCACGGATTTCCCCAACGCGTGGAATCCGGCCACGGACTGGAGCCGCCGCGACATGCAGAACACCACGCTGTTCACGTCGCTCGAACACAGCTTCGCCAACGAGTGGAAAATGAAATTGAGCGCCAACCAGTTGCGCAGCAAGCATGACAGCGTGCTCGGTTCGGCCAGCGGCGGCAATCCCAGCCCCGATACGGGCACAGGCACGTTTTTCTTCATGGGCAAATACAAGGGCGACCGCCGCCAGACCACCGTCAACGTGGACGCCAGCGGCCCATTCACGGCCTTCGGCCGCCGGCATGAAGCGATGCTCGGCTACTCCACCTCGACGGCCAAGCAGGACGGCCCCGTCTACGAATCGGTCTATCCAACCCTCGATGGCAGCTATTTCGACTGGCGCGGCCAGTATGCGGAACCGGCCTTCAAGCGCCTGGGCAACGACAACGACAACACGCGCCAGAGCGGCCTGTATGGCGCCGTGCGCCTGCATCCCTTTGACGCGCTGTCCGTCATCGTCGGCGCGCGCGTGAGCAACTACAAGCAGGAGCAGGACCGCAACTTCTTCGATCCCAAGACCGCGCGCATCACCTCGCGCATCGAGGAAACCAACGTCATCACGCCGTATGCGGGCGTCGTGTATGACCTCGACAAGACGTACTCCGTGTTCGGCAGCTATACCAGCATCTTCGCGCCGCAGAGCAACCGCGACGTGAACCGCAACTTTCTGTCGCCCGTGCGCGGCAAGGGTATCGAGGCGGGCGTGAAAGCCGAATACCTCGATGGCAAGGTCAATGCCAGCGCGTCCCTGTTCCATATCCGTCAAAGCAACGTGGCCAGTTCTGTGGGCGAAGTCAACGGCGAAGAAGCGTATACAGCCATCGACGGCGTCACCAGCCGCGGCGTGGAAATGGAAGTGACGGGCGAAGTGATGAAGGATGTGAAGCTGAGCGCCGGCTACACCTACACCCACGTGCGCGACGCGGATGGCAAGGATGTCTTTTCCACCATGCTGCAAACGACGCAGCCTGCCCACCTGGTGCGCGTACAGGGCACGTGGCGCCTGCCGGCCAGCCTGGACAAGCTGACCGTCGGTGGCGGCATCAACTGGCAAAGCAGCTACGACGGCAATATCTGGAACCCCGCCATCGAGGACTATTCACGCATCAAGCAGGGCGGCTATGCGCTGGTCAACCTGATGGCGCGCTACGAGATCAGCAAGAACGTCACGGCCAGCGTCAACGTGAACAACCTGCTGGAAAAGAAGTACTGCACGGGCCTCGGTCTGTTCCAGACGGGCTTCTACGGCGAACCGCGCAATGTGATGTTCACCGTGCGCACGAAGTTTTAAGCAGCAAGTTTCAATTCACTGCCGTACAGCGCCAGCGCCCAGGCTGGCGGGCGCAACTCCAGCGCCAGCGGCAGGTAAGCGGGATCGAAGCGCGCCGCCAGCAGGTACACATTGGCGGCGCCCTTCGGCTCCCAATTCCCCGTAAAGCCCTTTTCACCGGCGGCCACGCGCTTGCGGTCGAAGGGCACGGCGCTCTTTGCGAATTCCTCGTGCATCTTTCTGCCCTGTGCATACGGCGCCAGCCAGGCCAGCGCCTCGGCCAGGCGCCGCGCTTCCGGCGCGTCATACCAGTCATCGCCATGCGCCTGCGCCATCAGGGCTGTCGTCAGCAGCGGCTCCAGGCTGTAGGTGGTGTAGTGCAAGGCATCGCGCTGCTCGAAATCGAAGGGCACGCCACCGGCGCCGATATTGCGCGGCACGTGCGCCAGGAAGCGCTCTTTCGCGCGCGCGATCAGCAAGGCGTCGCCCGTGACATACGCGGCGGCCGTGCCGATCTTGATGCGGTGGCTATGCCAGTTGTTGCGCGCCGTGGACGGACCGCCCACCTTGATGGGATCACTCAGATACCCTTGCGCCAGGGTGCGGCAAAATACCCGCACCTGCTCGCGCTCCACGCCGTTCAGGCGCTCCTGTATCAGGTCAAAACCCGTCAGCAGGCTGGCCAGCTCCGTCTCGTCGACAGGGCTGAACGATGGCTGATAAGCGCCGCTCCAGGTCAGCAACAGCTGGCGCGCTGCCTCAAAATGCGCCATCTCGCCCGATAATCTCCAGGCCAGCGCCTGCAAGCGCGCCTGGCGCCAGTCTTCCTGCGCCTGCTGGCTGGTCTCGCGCCCGCCCTCGCCCTTCAGCAAGCCGCCCGTACGCACTTCGGCCATCAGGTGCACGGGCCGCGCCGCATCCTTGCGCGCCGCCTTGACCACCTGTTCGGCAATGGCCGGCGCCACTCGTGCCTTGAGCGTGCGGGCGCGCGCGGCGGACGTCAGCGCAAACGGCAGCACGCTATCACGCGGGTGCGGCGCGGCGCGCAAGCCAGCCAGGGGCAGCGCCAGCAGGCCGGCCAGCAAGGTGCGCCGGCGCGTAAAGTGCGCGCTCAAAACCGCGTCTCCCGCGCCGCGCGCAAAAAGTTATCGAGGATGGGCGTGCAATCGAGCAGTTCGACGCCGCCCGCCGAATGAAATTCCGGATGCCACTGCAAGCCCATGACAAAGCGCGCCCGCTGGTAGCGGATGGCTTCGACGATATTGTCCCCTTGCGAATACGCTTCCACGGTGACGTCGCGCCCAAGGTCCTTGACCGACTGGTGGTGGATGGAGTTGACGAGCGCCTCGCCCGCCTTCGGGAACATGCCTGCCAGCGACGAGCCTTTCGGGAAGACGATGCTGTGGCGGTGGCGGTCATACAGGTCGTTCACGTGCGAGGTGGCGCCTTCCACGTCCGAGGCGATGTCCTGGTACAGGGTGCCGCCAAAGCCCACGTTGATGAGTTGGCAACCGCGGCATATGCCCAGCACGGGTTTGCCCGCGTCGACGAATTCGTGCAGCAGTTCCAGTTCGTACAGGTCGCGCGCGCGGTCGCCACTCCATTCGGGCCGCGTGGCCGCCTCGGAATAGGTCTGTGGCGAGACGTCGGCGCCGCCCTGCAGCACCAGGCCATCGAGGTGGCGCGCATAGTGGCGCAAGGTGATGTTGCTCGGGTGTAGCTGGCCACTGGTATTGACGGTCGGGATCATGAACACCAGTACGTCGCGCGACATGACCCACTGCGCGATCGACTCTTCCAGGTATTGCAGGTTCTTGCTGCGCAGGCCAGTGGCACCCGGCTCGGGATGGAAAATGCGCGCCGAGATGCCGATGCGCAGGGTGCGCCGCATGAAATCGCGGCTGGCCTTGTCGCGCATGGAGCGGTAGCGCGACGAGATCACCCGCCAGGCCAGCGCCAGCGGCGTGTCGTTATCCTTCAGGTAGCGCGGTGCCGCATCGCGCGCACGATGCTCATCATCGGCGGCACGGCCGACCCGGTCAGACCGCGCCGGCGTTGCAGGATCGGTGGAAGGGGGATGCTGGGGATCTTTTTCGTCTGACATGGCAAGGCTGACTGAAAGCGGAGACGTTTTCAATATAAACCCCTGCCTCCCAAAGCACGATTCAATTTTGTAACAAAAGCACATGCGCGGCGCATCCGCGCAACACGCCCGCGGTCAAACACATACAGCCCGTTTACGCGGGCGGCCTCGCTTTTTAGAGAATCTTTACGCCCCCGCTGCTAATCTTGAACGTACCTCAACCACCGCTGCAAAGCCACCATGGAACCCCATTCACGCCTGCAAACGCATCAAGCGCATCAAGCACTGCCCCACCGCCATCCCCGCCTGCCCACTTTCCTCATGCATATCACGGTCGACAAGTCCTGCCTGGCCGAGCTGCGCCAGCTGGTCGTCAGGACCTGCGGCGGCATGCTGTCGTTCATGCGCGTCGAGGCGGTCGACCACGCCGAGCGCATGAAGGTATGGCTGTGCGTGACGGAGCCGGCCCTGCGCCTGACCATGGATGCCGTCATGCGCCTGCTGCCGGCGGCGGAATTTGGCCGCATCAGCCAGGGGAAATCGTCATGAACCAGTATTCCTGCGAGCAGGCGATGTCTTCAGCGCGCATCACCGCGCACTTCCAGGGCATCTGGGTGCCGATGGTCACGCCATTCCGTGATGGCGATGGCGAAATCGACTTCGACGCCGCCCAGCAGCTCGCCTGCGAGCTGGCCGCCAGCGGCATCGATGGCCTGGTCGTATGCGGCACCACGGGCGAAGCGGCCATGCTGAGCGCTGCGGAACACACCATGCTGCTCGATAGCGTGCTCGAAGCCATCGGCCCCCGCTTCCCCGTCGTGATGGGTATCGGTGGCAGCGATACGCGCAGCGTCGTCTCCGCCGTGCAGCGCTACAACGACCATCCGCTGGCCGGTCTGCTGGTCTCGGCACCATCATATGTACGCCCTTCGCAGGACGGCATCGTGCGCCACTTCGAGGCCATCGCCGCAGCCACCGACCAGTCCATCGTGCTATACAACGTGCCGGCACGCACGGGCGTCAATATCGAACCGCAGACGGCGGCGCTGCTGGCGCGCGACTCGCACTTCGTCGCCATCAAGGAAGCGGGCGGCAAGCTGCAGCAACTGGGCGAACTGCTGCTCGACACGCACCTGGATGTGCTGTGCGGCGACGATGCGCTGCTGCTGGCCAGCCTGTCCATGGGCGGCCACGGTGCCATGTCGGCCGCCGCCCAGATACGCCCCGACCTGTATGCGCAGTTGTACCACCTGGTCAAGCAGGGCCGCCACGGCGCCGCCGGCGCCCTGTTCAAGACCATGCTGCCCGTCATCCGACTGCTGTTTGCCGAACCCAATCCTGGCCCCGTGAAGGCGGCGCTGGCCATGCAGGGCAAGGTGCGCGACGAGCTGCGCCTGCCGATGACGCCGATGTCTTCCGCCGGCAAGCACAAGCTGGCCGAAGCACTCGAGCCCCTGATGGAACTGCCCGTATGGACAGCCAGCGACAGGGACGCGCCGCGTGAAGGCTGTTTGCTGCAACTGGTCTCCGCTTCCAACATCATGCCAGCCGTGCGCCAAGATGATCATCGCCATCACGGATGAACGCGGGGGGATGGAGAAATCCATCCTGGCCGGGCGGCTGGCCGCCTCGCGCGCGCTGGCCGGACGCAAGGTATTGCTGCTCGATGCCGATCCACGCCAGGGAGCCATGGAGCAGGCCCGGAATATGCACGACGGGGCCAAGCACGGCAGCATGACGCGGCCACGCCTGATGGCGCGCGCCATCAGCGCCAAGGGCCTGCAGCCGGAGCTGGAACACCTGGTGAACTGCTACCACGACATCGTCATCGACAGCGAAGGCCGCGACTCCATGGGCAGCCGTTCGGCCCTGATCGCCGCGCGCGTGCTGGTGGTGCCGCTGGACGGTGTGGTGGACGGCGCCGCGCAGGCTGGCCTGGCGCGCCGCATCGCGCACGCGCGCAGCGTCAATCCGGACCTGCGCGTCCTGCTGGCAACGGACACGCAAGCGGCCCCCGCCCATGCCCTGGCCGCAAAGATTCCCGCCTCCCGCGTGGTCAGCCTGGGACAGCTGTATTGCGCCGTCTTTAACCTGCCAGCCTAGCTCGGCATGCAAAAAAAGGCGGCGCATGCGCCGCCTCTCCTCTTATCTCCGTCAATTAAAACGTTTTGCTGAGCGTCAGTTGCAGCGCTGTCTTGCCCATGAATTTGCCATTCACCGGCGACGCATAGGCCGACTTGTCCGCATTCGTGCCGATCACGGCCAGCGCGCCAGTCACGATGCCGAAATCGCGCGTGACGCCCACTTTCCAGTCCGTGTAGCTAGCCGCATCATTGTTTTTGACCTTCTGGTGGCCCGCGTGCAGGTTGCCGGTCCAGCCGTTCGTCAGGTCGATATTCGCGCCGATGTCCAGGTAGCCGCTGTTCTTGCTATCGACGATGCCGAACAGGTTGGAGACGGCGTGCGAATACTTGATATAGGCGGGGCCGTACGACAGCTGGCCGTAGACTTCCTGCGTATCCGCGTTGGCCAGGCCGATATTCTTCAAGCCGTTGTCCGCATACACATACGCGAGCACGCCCACGTCATAGCCGATATCGGCCGTCAACTGGCCGCGCTTGCCCGCATACAGGTCCACTTCCACGTCGCCGCTGCCGCCCGCATCCTTGGTCCACTTGATGGTGGAAGCCCAGGCGCCCGCATACAGGCCGGTAGGATTGTTGACGTAGTCGACGCCGCCCTGCAGCGCGGGTTTCAAGCGCGTCTGCGAAATGCCGCGATAACGGTAGTCGGACACGCCTGCCACGTTGAAGCTGACTTCATTGTCGGGCTTGGCCTCTTCCGCGTGGGCCAGGCTGCCTGTAAAGGCGGTGGCGACGGCAAGTGCAAGTATCATTTTATTCATGGTTTTTTCTTCTTCATTGGTGGTATGGGCCTTTGCCAACATGGCGCAGCTGGCCCGCCGCTGCAAAAAAATGAGGTAAAGCGTCCCCCGGCGCTCGCAGCGCCCGTTTTCCAACAGGGGATAACAGCCGTTTAGAGGGGCAGCAGCAAGCGGTAGCCGACAGCCGTTTCCGTCAGCAGATACTGCGGCTGGGCCGGATCAGCTTCCAGCTTCTGGCGCAGATGGCCCATGTAGATGCGCAGGTAGTGGCCGTTTTCACTGTTCGACGGCCCCCACACTTCGCGCAGCAGCTGCGGATTGGTGACCACCCTGCCCGCGTTCTTCACGAGCACCGAGAGCAAGCGGAATTCCGTCGGCGTCATGTGCACCAGTTGCTTGTTGCGCGTCACCAGGCGGTCCTTCAGGTCGACGCGCACGTCGCCGAACTGCACCACGCCATCGTCGCTGGCGGCGGGCTGGCGCTGGCGGCGCAAGGTGGCGCGCACGCGGGCCAGCAGCTCGCCAACGCCGAACGGCTTGGTCAGGTAATCGTCGGCGCCCGCGTCCAGCGCGCGTATCTTGTCCTCTTCGTCGACCCGCGCCGACAGCACGATGATGGGCACGGCCGACCATTTGCGGATGTCAGCGATGAAGTCGATGCCATCTCCGTCAGGCAGGCCCAGGTCCAGCACGATCAGGTCGGGCCGGCGCGTGCCGGCATCGATCAGGCCGCGCTGCATGGTGGCGGACTCGAAAATCTGCCAGCCTTCGTCTTCCAGCGCGGCGCGCACGAAGCGGCGGATTTGCGGCTCATCCTCGACCAGCAAGGCGGTGGCGGAAGGTTCGTTCATGATGGTTTTCCTGTTTCATAGTCGTTGGCGTCATCGAGTTCGATCTCTGGCGGCGCAGGGGGCGTGCCCAGCGGCAGGCTGAACACGATGGCAGCGCCCTGTCCCGGCGTGTGCGGCTGAGCGTGGATGGTGCCGCCGTGGGCTTCGACGATGGCGCGGCAAATGGCCAGCCCCAATCCGACACCCGGCTTGTTCGATTCGCGCTCGCCGCGCGTGAATTTTTCAAAGATGGCTTCTTCGCGGCCGGGCGGCAGCCCCGGGCCATCGTCAAACACCCTCACCTGCAGGAACTGGCCGTGTACCCCGGCCGCTACCGTGATGGTGCTGCCGGGCGGCGTGTACTTGGCCGCGTTTTCCAGCAGGTTGCACAGCACCCGCTCGATCAGCACGGCGTCGTAGCGCACCAGCGGCAAATCCGGCGCCAGCTGCGTCTGCACGGCATGCTGCTGCAATTGCGGGCCGCTGGCGCGCAGCGCGCTGCCGACCACTTCTTCCAGCGCCTGCCATTGCAGGTTCAGGCGCACCTGCCCGCTTTCAATGCGCGCCATATCCAGCAAGTTCGCCACCAGGGCGCTCATGCGCACGGTTTCGGACTGCAGCGAGCGCGCCATGTCCAGCTGCGCGGGCGACAAGGCAGGCCTGGACAGGGTCAGCGATTCGGCCAGCCCCACCAGCGACGTCAATGGCGTGCGCAAGTCATGCGACAGGGCCGCCAGCAGCGAATTGCGCAGCCGTTCGGACTCCATCTGCAGCAGCGCACCCTGGGCCACGTCGATGTAATGCACGCGCTCGAGGGCAATGGCCGCCAGGGCGGCAAAGGTATCGAGGTGCTGGCGCTGTTCCGGCACCAGCAGCCAGCGCCCGCGGTCCGTACCATCGAGTGGCAACAGCGCCAGCACGCCCCGCGTGCGCATCGGCGCGATCAGCGGCAGGTAGAAAATGGGCGAAGCCGGCAAGGTATCTGTTCCCGTCCCCGCCGCCTGCGCATGGTCGAAGGCCCACTGCGCGATGCCCATGTCCAGCGGCTCGCCGCCGTTCGGGGTCTGCAGGCTGTCCTCGTCGTCAGGCAGAAGCAAGGTGGCGCGCGCGCGGAAAGCCCGCTCGATGGCGCTTTTGGTGATATCGAAAATCTGCTCCGTCTGCAGCACGCCGGACAATTCACGCGAAAACTCGTACAAGGCGCGGGCACGCGCTTCACGGTGCGAGGCAACGCGCGCCTGGAAGCGCAGGCCGGCCGTCAGGTGGCCCGTGATCAGACCCACGGCCAGCATCACGCCAAAGGTGATCACGTACTGGAAATCACCCACGGCAAACGAGAAGCGCGGCGGCACGAAGATGAAATCGAAGCAGGCCACGCCCACCAGGCTGGCCAGCGCCGCCGGCCCGCGCCCCAGGCGCACGGCCACCAGCACCACCGTCAGCAGCGACAACATGGCGATATTGGCCAGGTCCAGATAGGGTTGCAGGGGGACCGAGGCGAGGGCCGTGCCCAGGCTGGCGCCAGCGGCCAACAGGTAACGCCAATGGCGCGATGGCCGACGCGGCGCCTCCGTGTCTTCGCCAGCCACGCGCCGGGGCGCCATATCGGCAGGTGGCAAGCCGACCTCGATCAGGTCGATATCGGGTGCCAGGCTGGCCATGCGCACGGCGGGCGACGCATGCCACAGGCGCGCCAATGCGCCAGCCCATGCGCCAGCGCGGCGACGGCCCACGATGACTTTCGAGATATTCGCGTTGCGCGCATACTCGACCACGGCGCCGGCGATGTCGGCGGACGGCACAATGGCCGTGCGCGCACCCAGGTCCTGCGCCAGTTTCAGCGTTTTCAGGATGCGCTCGCGCTCGCGCGCCGGCAGGCGCTGCAGGCGCGGCGTTTCCACGTACAACGCGTGCCATTCGGCATTCAGCTGACTGGCCAGGCGCGCCGTGCTGCGGATCACATGTTCGCCACCCGCGTACGGTCCCACGCAGGCGAGCAGCGCGGCGCCCGTCTTCCACACGGGATTGATGGATTTCTCGACGCGGTAAGCCTGTACGTCGTCCTGCACCCGGTCCGCCGTGCGGCGCAAGGCCAGTTCGCGCAGGGCGATCAGGTTACCCTTGCGGAAAAAGTGCTGGGATGCCCGCTCGGCCTGCTGCGGCTGGTATACCTTGCCCTGCTTCAGGCGGCGCAACAGTTCATCGGCCGGAATATCGACCAGCACCACTTCATCGGCGCGGTCGAACACCGTGTCGGGCAGGGTTTCGGCCACGCGCACGCCAGTGATGCCGCCCACTACGTCGTTCAGGCTTTCCAGGTGCTGCACATTCACGGTCGACAGCACGTCAATGCCAGCCGCCAGCAATTCCTCGACATCCTGCCAGCGCTTCGGATGGCGCGAACCGGCCACGTTCGAATGGGCCAGTTCATCCATCAATATCAGCGGCGGTGCGCGCCGCAGCGCCTCGTCCAGGTCGAACTCGAACAGGGTCTTGCCCCGGTATTCGATAGCCTTCAGGGGAAGCAGCGGCAAACCGTCAAGCTGGGCCGCCGTATCCTGGCGCCCATGCGTCTCCACCACGCCTACCAGCAAGTCCTGGCCATCGGCCAGCAGTTTGCGGGCGGCGGCCAGCATCGCATAGGTCTTGCCGACGCCGGCCGAAGCGCCAAAATAAATGCGCAGCCGGCCGCGCGCGGCTTTCTTTTCCTGCGCCTGCACTTGCGCCAGCAGGGCATCAGGGTCGGGGCGTTGGCTGTCGTTGGGGAGCATGGGTATCTTTTAATTGTCGATTAGCCCAAGAACAAGGGCTGGGGTCAGACCCGACGGGTCTGACCCCGATATCATCTTACTTCGCGGCTGCATCGAGCGCCAGATTCAGCTCCAGCACATTCACCCGTGGTTCGCCGAAAAAGCCGATATACGCGGTTTTCTGTACCTTGGCGATGGCATTTTCCACCTGCGCCAGCGGCACTGCGCGTACGCGGGCCACGCGCGGCGCCTGGTACAAGGCTGCCGCCAGGCTGATTTCCGGATCCAGGCCGCTGCTCGACGCCGTCACCAGGTCAACGGGAATGGCGCGCGTATTGCCGGGATCAGCTTCCTTCAGAGCGGCGATGCGCGCCTTGACGGCGTCCACCAGGGCCGGGTTGGTCGGCCCCTGGTTCGAGCCGCCGGAACCGGCACCGTTGTTGGCCATCGGCGCGGTGGCCGAAGGCCGGCCCCAGAAATACTTGGGCGAGGTGAAGGACTGGCCGATCAGCATCGAGCCGACTGGCTTGCCACCACGCTCGACGATGCTGCCGTTGACTTCATCGTTGAAGGCCAGTTGCCCGATGCCGGCCGTGGCAAACGGATACACGACACCGCAGATCACGGTCAGCGCGGCAAACAGGACCAGGGCGGGACGTACGATAGTGCTCATGATGGTTCCTTTAGACTAAATTGAGTGCGGACAGCAGCATGTCGATCAGCTTGATCCCGATGAAAGGCAGGATGATGCCGCCCAGGCCGTAGATCAGCAGATTGCGGCGCAACAGGCTGGCCGCGCCGATGGCCCGGTATTGCACGCCCTTCAGGGCCAGCGGGATCAGCACGACGATGATCAAGGCATTGAAGATCACGGCCGACATGATGGCCGACGCGGGGCTGGCCAGGTGCATGATGTCGAGCGCCTTCAGTTGCGGATAGGTGCCCACGAAGGCGGCCGGGATGATGGCGAAGTACTTGGCGATGTCGTTCGAAATCGAGAACGTCGTCAGCGAACCGCGCGTCATCAGCATCTGCTTGCCGATTTCAACGATTTCCAGCAGCTTGGTCGGGTTCGAATCCAGGTCGACCATATTGCCAGCCTCTTTCGCCGCCTGCGTGCCCGAGTTCATGGCTACGGCCACATCGGCCTGCGCCAGCGCGGGGGCATCATTGGTGCCGTCGCCCGTCATCGCCACCAGGCGGCCTTCGGACTGGTAGCTGCGAATCAGCTTGAGCTTGTCTTCCGGCGTCGCTTCGGCCAGGAAGTCATCCACGCCAGCCTCGGCGGCAATGGCCGCCGCCGTCAGCTTGTTGTCGCCCGTGATCATGACGGTCTTGATGCCCATGCGGCGCAATTCCGCAAAACGCTCCTTGATGCCGCCCTTGACGATATCCTTCAGTTCCACGACACCCATGACGCGGCCGTCGTCAACCACCACCAGCGGCGTGCTGCCGCGGCGCGCAATATCGTCGACGGCGCGCGACACCTCGACCGGATACGGCTGGCCCAGCGCTTCCACATACTTTTTCATGGAATCGGCCGCACCTTTGCGCAGCTGGCGCACTTGCTGTTCGCCCGGAATATCCACGCCGCTCATGCGCGTTTGCGCCGTAAAGGGCACGAAGGTGGCGTGCAGGCTGGCCATCTCGCGTTCGCGGATATTGAACTTGTGCTTGGCCAGCACGACGATGCTGCGACCTTCCGGCGTTTCATCGGCCAGCGAAGCCAGTTGCGCTGCGTCGGCCAGCTGCTGCTCCGTCACGCCAGGCGCCGGCACAAAGGTCGAGGCCTGACGGTTGCCCAGGGTGATGGTGCCCGTTTTGTCGAGCAACAGCACGTCCACGTCGCCCGCCGCTTCCACGGCGCGGCCAGAGGTGGCGATCACATTGGCTTGCATCATGCGGCTCATGCCGGCCACGCCGATGGCCGACAGCAGGCCGCCGATGGTCGTCGGGATCAGGCATACCAGCAAAGCGATCAGTACGGTGATGCTGACGGGCGTGCCGCTACCGGCCGCCGCCACGGAAAACAGCGAGTACGGCAGCAAGGTCACGGTGACGATCAGGAAGACAATCGACAGGGCGACGAGCAAAATCGTAAGGGCGATTTCATTCGGCGTCTTCTGGCGCTTGGCGCCTTCGACCATGGCGATCATGCGGTCGATGAAAGCTTCGCCCGGGTTGACGGAAACGCGCACCAGCAGCCAGTCCGACAGCACGCGGGTGCCGCCCGTCACGGCGGAAAAATCGCCGCCCGATTCGCGGATCACGGGCGCCGATTCGCCCGTGATGGCGCTTTCGTCGACGGAAGCCACGCCGGCCGTCACTTCGCCGTCGGCGGGAATGACGTCACCCGCCTCGACCAGCACCGTCATGCCCTTGCGCAGGTCGGTGGCCGGCGTAGGCAGCCAGGAAGTGCCGTACTTCGGCGTTTGCATTTTCTTTGCCATCACCGTCTGCTTCAGGGCGCGCAGGGAAGCCGCCTGGGCCTTGCTGCGGCCTTCGGCCAGCGCTTCGGCGAAGTTTGCAAACAGCACGGTAAACCACAGCCACACGGCGACGGCGATGATGAAGCCGAACGGCGCTTCACCCTGGCCGTTCAGCGCCTGGATGGCCAGCAGGGTCGTGATGATGCTGCCGACATAGACGACGAACATCACGGGGCTGCGCCACTGCGTGCGGGGGTCGAGTTTTTTGAACGCATCGACGATGGCAGGGCCAATCAATGCGGAATCGAACAAGGTCAGGCTTGTGCGTGACATGGTAGCCTCTTATTTTGTGAAAAGTTGCAGGTGTTCGACGATCGGGCCCAGGGCCAGCGCGGGAACGTAATTGAGCACGCCAACCAGCACCACCACGCCGATCAGCAAGCCGATGAACATGGGGCCATGCGTGGGCATGGTGCCGGCATTGGCCGACAGGCGCTGCTTGGCCGCCAGCGAACCAGCCACTGCCAGCACGGGCACGATCACGCCGAAACGGCCGAACCACATGGCGATCGCCAGCATCACGTTGTAGAACGGCGTGTTGGCGGACAGGCCGGCAAACGCGCTGCCGTTGTTGTTGGCCGCCGACGTGAAGGCGTACAGTATCTCCGAGAAGCCGTGTGCGCCCGGATTGGCCACGCCGATCTTGCCCGGTTCGACCATCACGGCGATCGCCGTGCCCGTCAATACCAGGGCTGGCGTGACCAGGATCGCCAGCGACACCATCTTCATTTCATAGGCCTGGATTTTCTTGCCCAGGTATTCAGGCGTGCGGCCTATCATCAGGCCGGCGATGAAGACAGCCAGGATGGCAAACATCAGCATGCCGTACAGGCCCGTGCCCACGCCGCCGAAAATCACTTCGCCGAATTGCATCAGCAGCAGCGGGACCATGCCGCCCAGGGGCATGTAGGAGTCGTGCATGGAATTGACTGCGCCGCAGGATGCCCCCGTCGTCACCGCCGCGAACAGAGTCGAGGAGCTGATGCCGAAGCGCGTTTCCTTGCCTTCCATATTGCCGCCCGATTGCAGGCTGCTGGCCTGCTGATCCACGCCCAAGGCTTGCAAAGCGGGATTGGCTTGCTGCTCGGCGCTCATCACGCCGACCGTCATGACGACAAAGATCAGGGTCATCGCGGCCAGCACGGCCCAGCCCTGGCGCAGGTCGCCCACCATGCTGCCGAACGTGAAGCACAGGCCGGCGGGAATGATAAAGATGGCCAGCATCTGCAGGAAGTTCGACAGCACGGTCGGATTTTCATATGGATGCGAGGAATTGGCATTGAAGAAGCCGCCGCCATTCGTGCCCAGCAGCTTGATCGATTCCTGCGAAGCGACTGGGCCCATGGCGATCGTCTGCGTGGTTGCCACTTGCGCTTCCATCACGGGTTTGCCGGCAGCATCCACCACGGGCTGGCCATCGGCAGTCACTTTTGGCGTTTCATACGCCACGTGGTCGAGCAGGGTCACTTCCTTGTAGGCGGAAAAATTCTGGATCATGCCTTCGCCCATGAAGACGACCGACAGGGCCAGCGACAGCGGCAACAGGATGTACAGCGTGGAGCGCACCAGGTCGACCCAGAAATTGCCGATCGATTTGCCCGAGCGCGAGGCGAAACCGCGCACCAGCGCGAAGATCACGGCGATGCCGGTGGCCGCCGAAAAGAAGTTCTGGCATGCCATGCCCAGCATCTGGGTCAGGTAGCTCATGGTCTGCTCGCCGCCGTAGCCCTGCCAGTTGGTATTGGCGACGAAGCTGACGGTGGTATTGAACGAGGAATCGGGGCTGACGGCGCCCAGGCCCTGTGGATTGAGGGGCAAGAAGCCCTGCAGGCGCTGCAGGCCGTACACGAAGACGGCGCCCACGGTATTGAAAACGATCAGGGCGATGGCGTAGCTTTTCCAGCCCATGGCCTTGTCGGCAGGCAGGCCGGACCAGCGGTACAGCAGGTTTTCCAGCTTTTGCAGCCAGCCCAGGCCGCGTACGGGGCCATCGCCGGCCACCTTGGCCATGTACAGGCCCAGCGGATAGCCGGCGGCCAGCAGGACGACCAGGAAGGCCACCAGCAACAATATCGATTGCGTCGTCATCACAGTTCCTCCGCCTTCAGCAGCGCCACCAGCAGGTACACGAGCAGGCCAGCCGAGACCACGGCGCCCAGCACATAAAACGCGTTCATTTGACGCTCCCTAATTTATCGCAGGCGACGGCAAAGCCGGCCGCCAAGACGAAAAAAACGGCAATCAAGCCGAGATACACGATATCCATTCCCACCCTCATTCAGGTTTGTTTTGATAGTGAGCAGATTAGCCAAAAGGGTCTAAAAAATTCGTAAAGACTGGGGAGGCAGCTGTAAACAAGATGTAAAAACAGGGGCTTTACCGCATAAAATCGTCCACAATTGGCGCAAAACCACGCGCGCAGCGCACTGTTGTTGCCCTGGAGTAGCGCTATTGCTCGCTGGACAAGATAGAATGCGCGAGCGTCCGCACAAGGACGTCATGCCTGCCGCACTGCCCTCTCCCAGTGACGCTGGACGGAATATACTGTATATTCATACAGCTATCGCCGCCGTTGTCACTGCGCCCTGCAGTGCCATGGCCTGGCGTTCCAACCACTGTCTTTACTTAGCTTGAACACGTATGGCCACTAAAAAACCAGCATCCGACTACAGCGAATCATCCATCCGTGTCCTGAAAGGACTGGAACCCGTCAAGCAGCGCCCGGGGATGTACACCCGCACTGAAAATCCGCTGCACATCATTCAGGAAGTGATCGACAATGCCTCCGACGAGGCGCTGGGCGGTCATTGCACGCATATCGCCGTCACGCAAAACACGGATGGCAGCATCACCGTCGAAGACAACGGCCGCGGCATTCCCGTCGGCCTGCACCCGGAAGAAGGCGTGCCGACGGTGGAAATCGTGTTTACAAGGCTGCACGCGGGTGGCAAGTTCGACAAGGGTTCGGGCGGTGCCTACGCGTTCTCGGGCGGCTTGCACGGTGTCGGCGTGTCCGTCACCAATGCGCTGTCGACGCGCCTGGAAATCACCGTCTGGCGCAAGGAAAGCGACGGCAACGGCTTGCACCACATGGTGTTTGCGAATGGCGACGTGATCGAGCCATTGAATTCCCGTCCCGCCCCGCGCGACGGCAAGAAGTCGGGCACGCGCGTCACCGCCTGGCCCGATGCGAAGTATTTTGATTCGCCGAATATCTCGCAAACCGAGCTGCAGCGCCTGCTGCGCTCGAAAGCCGTGCTGCTGCCCGGCGTGACCGTCACGCTGACCAACGCCAAGACGGGCGATACGCAGACCTGGCAATACGCTGAAGGCTTGCGCGGCTACCTGACCGAATCGCTGGCGCAGGTATCGAATGGCGAAACCCTGATTCCCCTGTTCGAAGGCGCGCAATACGCGGGCCCGGACTCGGAAGGCTTTGCCGAAGGCGAAGGGGCTGCCTGGGTGGTGGCGTGGACGGAAGAAGGCGCCATCGTGCGCGAATCGTATGTCAACCTGATTCCCACCTCGAATGGCGGCACGCACGAATCGGGCTTGCGCGATGGCCTGTTCGGCGCCGTGAAAAACTTCGTCGAAATGCACTCGCTGCTGCCGAAAGGCGTGAAACTGCTGCCGGAAGACGTCTTCGCGCGCGCTTCCTTCGTGCTGTCGGCCAAGGTGCTGGACCCGCAATTCCAGGGCCAGATCAAGGAGCGCCTGAATTCGCGCGACGCCGTGCGCCTGGTCTCGACCTTCACCAAGCCGCCGCTGGAACTGTGGCTGAACCAGCACGTCGACTACGGCAAGAAGCTGGCCGATCTCGTGATCAAGCAGGCGCAGTCTCGCCAGCGTTCACTGCAAAAAGTGGAAAAGAAAAAATCCTCGGGCGTCGCCGTCCTGCCGGGCAAGCTGACGGACTGCGAATCGTCGGACATCACGCGCAATGAACTGTTCCTCGTCGAGGGTGACTCGGCGGGCGGTTCGGCCAAGATGGGCCGCGACAAGGAATTCCAGGCGATTTTGCCCCTGCGCGGCAAGGTCCTGAACTCGTGGGAGACAGACCGCGACCGCCTGTTCGCCAATAACGAGATCCACGACATCGCGGTGGCCATCGGCGTCGACCCGCACAGCGTGGGCGACTCGCCCGACCTGTCCGGCCTGCGCTACGGCAAGATCTGCATCCTGTCGGATGCGGACGTGGACGGCTCGCACATCCAGGTACTGCTGCTGACCCTGTTCTTCAAGCACTTCCCGGCCCTGATCAACAAGGGACACATCTGCATCGCCCGCCCGCCCCTGTACCGGGTCGATGCGCCGGCGCGCGGCAAGAAGCCGATGCAGAAAATCTATGCGCTCGATGACGGCGAACTGGTCGCCATCGAGGACAAGCTGCGCAAGGAGGGCGTGAAACAGGGCGCCTGGTCGATCTCCCGCTTCAAGGGTCTGGGCGAGATGAACGCCGAGCAACTGTGGGAAACGACGATGAACCCGGACACGCGCCGCCTGCTGCCCGTGACCCTGGGCGAAATCGACCACATGACTTCCGCTGCACGCTTCAACATGTTGATGGGCAAGGGCGAAGCGGCAGGACGCCGCGCCTGGATCGAGGAACACGGCAATGAGGCGGAGGCGGATATCTGATGATCATCGGCATCGACCTGGGCACCACCAACAGCCTGGTCGCCATCTGGCGCGACGGCAAGGCTTGCATCATCCCGAATGCGCTGGGTGAACACCTGACGCCGTCGTGCGTGAGCATCGACGACGACGGCAGCGTGCTGGTGGGCCGCGCCGCGCGCGAGCGCCTGCAGACGCACCCGCAGCTGACGGCGGCCGTCTTCAAACGCTACATGGGCAGTGAAAAGAAGATCACTCTCGGCACGCAGCAATTCCGTCCGGAAGAGTTGTCGTCGATGGTGCTGCGCGCGCTGAAGGAAGATGCCGAAGCCTTCCTGGGCCACAAGGTCGAGGAAGCCATCATCACCGTACCCGCGTATTTCAGCGATGCGCAGCGCAAGGCCACGCGCATCGCCGGCCAGCTGGCGGGCTTGCGCGTGGAGCGGCTGCTGAACGAGCCGACGGCCGCCGCGCTGGCCTACGGCATCCGCGACAAGGAACAGGAAAGCAAATTCCTCGTCTTCGACCTGGGCGGCGGCACTTTCGACGTGTCGATCCTGGAACTGTTCGAAGGCGTCATGGAAGTGCGCGCCTCGGCCGGCGACAATTTTTTGGGCGGCGAAGACTTCGTCACCGTGCTGGTCGACGCCTTTTTGGAAGGCAGCGGCTTGCGCGATGCGGCTGGCAGCCGCCTGTTCGATCCGCGCCAGCAGCAACTGCTGCGCGATGAAGCCGAACGCGTCAAGCGCCTGCTGTCGGAGCAGCCATCCGTGCGCATGGCCACGCGCTACCAGGACAAGGAATACAGCTGGGAGATCAGCGAAGACAGACTGGCACAGTTGTGCGAACCGCTGCTGGCACGCCTGCGTCTGCCCGTGGAACGGGCGCTGCGCGACGCCACCATCCGCGCCGCGGAATTGAATGAAGTGGTGCTGGCCGGCGGCGCCACGCGCATGCCACTGGTACGCAAGCTGGTATCACGCATGTTCGGCCGCTTCCCCGCCATCCACCTGGACCCGGACGAAGCCGTGGCGCTGGGCGCCGCCGTGCAGGCGGGCCTCAAGATGCGCGACGCAGCCCTCGACGAAGTGGTCATGACGGACGTGGCACCGTATTCGCTGGGCATTTCGATTTCGCGCCAGGTCGGCGCGAACCAGTATGAAGGAGGACATTACCTGCCCATCATCGAGCGCAACTCCGTGGTGCCCGTCTCGCGCACGGAAAACATCACCACCATTTACGACAACCAGAAGGAAATCAACGTGGCAATCTTCCAGGGCGAGTCGCGCCTGGTGGCTGACAACGTCTTCCTCGGCAAGATCAGCTTCCCGATTCCCGCGAAAAAAGCGGGCGAGATCGGCATCGACGTGCGCTTCACCTACGACGTCAGCGGCGTGCTGGAAGCGGAAGTGACGGTGCTGGCCACGCAGGAACGCCACAAGATGATCATCAGCGACAACGCGGGCGTAATGACGCCGGAGCAGATCGAGCAGCGCTTTGCAGAATTGGCCGACCTGAAGATCCACCCGCGCGAGCAGATGGAAAACCGCACCCTGGTCACGCGCGCCGACCGCCTGTACGAACAGTCGCTGGGCGACGTGCGCCAGTACCTGGCAGCGCACACGGCCCACTTCCAGGCCGCGCTGGAAACGCAGGACCCGAACACCATCCGCAAGGCGCGCCAGGCGCTCGATGAGGTGTTGCGCCAGGTCGAGAGCGAGAGCTTCCTGTAAATGGACGGCGGCATGCACAACGGACAGCGCAGCCTGTGGGATATCCTGGGCACGGAGCCGACCGGCGACGAGCGCGCCATCAAGCGCGCGTATGCGAAGCGCCTGAAGGTGACGCGGCCAGAGGATGATCCGGCTGCCTTCCAGGAGCTGCGCGACGCGTATGAATACGCGCTGCGCCATGCGCACCTGTTTGCCGCGGAGTTGCAGGAACCGCAATCGGCCGAGGTGGCAGCGGAAGCGGCGGAAGTGCCAGAAGCGCCGCAGATGGAACCGGCCGACCTATGGGGCATCGTCGACGACACGGCGCAGAGGACGTCCGCAGAATTGTGGGGCGTGATCGACGAAGCACCGCAAAGACCGGCGCCGCCACCGGAACAATGGGGCGTGGTCGCCATCGACCCGACGCAGGAAGCGGCCAACCTGTGGCAAGGCTGCCTGGCGCAGACGCGCCACGCCGATGCCAGCGAGGTGCTGGCCGGCATGCTGCAGGACGACGCCATGCTGAACCTCGACGTGCGCGAGGAGTTCGATCTGTGCGCGCTGCGCTATTGCGCCAGCGCCGGCTATGACCTGGCGCTGCGCCAGGCCCTGTTCCAGCAGCTGGGCTGGGACCACGATTTTTCCTATCTGGCACGCAGCCATGCGGATCTGGTGCGCGGCGCCGTGCAGCGCTACCGGGCGGACCGCTCGTTCGCCCATTTCAGCGACAACCGCGACAGCTACCCCGGCCTGGACTGCATCATGTCGCAACAGCCGCCATCGGCCTACGTGCGCCAGCTGTTCGACCAAAAATTCACGCTGCAGCTACGCGAGCTGCTGCACGCGATACGCTGGCAGCACGCCGAGATGCTGGCCTACAAACTCGATGCCGACCTGTTCGAGCAGTGGGAACAGGCAGTCTTTTCCAAGCGCTACTTCAAGCAGACGGCGCTAACCTCGGGCGGCCTCGGTTTCGTGCTGCATTTCATGCTCGCAGGCGTGCTCGATACGGCGGGTTTCAAGCTCGGCGACACGGCTGCCTATGCCAGCCTGCTGGGCTTCCAGGCGCTCGCCTTTGCCCTGCTGGCCATGCATGCCTTGCGCTGGCCGGCGCCGCTGTTCGCGCGGCTCGACACGCTGCAGGAAGCGCTGCAGGAACGCCTGCCCGTGCTATGGGCGCGGCCCGGCTTGCGGCAACTGGGATGGATCGTGCCCTATCTGCTGCTGGCGCTGCTGCTCTTCCTGCCCGAGCGCAGCGACACCATGCGTCTCGTTACCTCGGCCGGTTTGTGCATGTCGGCCTTGCTCGCGTATGCGATGAACCGCCAGCTGCTGCATGGCATGCTGCTGCTCCTGTGCCTGGGCGTATCGCTGTTCGCCGCCATGTTCATGAGCGGTAAAGGTTCCACGGCGCTGGCCATCGGCGATGCCATGCCATTGATGTTTTGCCTGGCGGCGCTGGCCCTGCGCAGCGCCACCGGCCTGTATGGCGATTGCGGCTGGCCAGAGGCGCTCTTGCCCCGCCTGCGCGCGGCATGGCTGATCGGTTGCGCGGGCTTGCTGTCGCTACTGTATGTGCAGCAGTTGCCGGCCACCCTCGTCGGCGCCATGCTGTTTGTCTGGTCGTGCGCCGGCTTGCTGTTTTCCCCCACCGATTTCCGCTGGAAGACGATCTGGCCGCTGGTGCTGGCCCCATCCATCGGCATTTTTTTGCTGGCAGGTCAGGCTCCTTCCATCCGCGCCATGCCAATGATGCATAACAGCGTCGAACTGGCCGTGGCCGTGCTGTATCTGACCTTGCGTTACATGTATCTGACGTACGGCAAGTCCCTTTCCAAATCCAGGCTGTCATAATCAGCCCCACGAATTCAACCGCAACCACTTAACACCGAAACAAGCGCCATGTCCACACAAACCAATTTATTTGACGATGCCCAGCCTGAGCCGATCGAGCCGGATGAACCGGTATTCGACGGCGAAGCGCTGACCCTGTCTACCTTTGCCGAGCGCGCCTATCTCGATTACGCCATCTCGGTCGTCAAGGGCCGCGCCCTGCCCGACGTGTGCGATGGCCAGAAACCCGTGCAGCGCCGCATCCTGTATGCGATGAATGAGCTGGGACTCAATTCCACGGCCAAGCCGCGCAAATCGGCGGCCGTGGTGGGCGACGTGCTGGGCAAGCTGCATCCGCACGGCGACCAGTCCGTGTACGACGCGCTGGTGCGCATGGCGCAGGATTTCTCGCTGCGCTACCCGCTGATCGATGGCCAGGGCAACTTCGGCTCGCGCGATGGCGATGGCGCTGCGGCGATGCGCTACACGGAAGCGCGTTTGACGCCGATCGCCAAGCTGCTGATGGATGAAATCGGCATGGGCACGGTGGACTTCCAGCCCAACTACGACGGCTCGACGGAAGAACCGAAGCTGCTACCGGCGCGCCTGCCGATGGTGCTGCTGAATGGTGCCTCCGGCATCGCCGTCGGCCTGGCGACGGAAATCCCCTCGCACAACCTGGCGGAAGTGGCGAAAGCGGCCGTGGCCATGATCCGCGATCCGAAGATGACGCACGCCGAGCTGATGGCCATCATTCCCGGCCCGGACTTCCCCGGCGGCGGCCAGATCATCACGCCGCCCTCGCAGATCCAGGACATGTACGCGAGCGGCCGTGGCAGCATGAAGGTGCGCGCGCGCTGGAAGATCGAAGAACTGGCGCGCGGCCAGTGGCAAGCCGTCGTGACGGAACTGCCGCCCGGTACCTCGTCGCAAAAGGTGCTGGAAGAAATCGAAGAACTGACCAATCCGAAGATCAAGCTGGGCAAGAAGGCGCTGTCGCCGGACCAGGTGGCCCTGAAAGCGCTGATCCTCAATTCGCTCGACACCATCCGCGATGAATCGGGCCGCGCCGCCCCCGTGCGCCTGGTGTTCGAGCCGAAATCGAAGAACCAGGACCAGACGGAATTCATGCTGATGCTGCTGGCGCACACCTCGCTGGAATCATCGACCTCGATCAACCTGGTCATGATAGGCGGCGATGGCCGCCCGCGCCAGAAAGGCCTGGGCGACATCCTGCGCGAGTGGATCGACTTCCGCTTCGAGACCGTCACGCGCCGCACCGGCTACAAACTGGGCAAGGTCAAGGATCGCATCCATATCCTGGAAGGACGCGAAGCGATCCTTCTCAATATCGACAAGGTGATCCAGATCATCCGCAATTCGGATGAGCCGAAAACCGCCCTGATCGAGGCGTTCAAGCTGTCCGAACGCCAGGCCGACGACATCCTGGAAATCCGTTTGCGCCAGCTGGCGCGCCTGGAAACGATCAAGATCCAGCAGGAACTGGCCGAGCTGCGCAAGGAAGAAAAGTCACTGCAAGACCTGCTCGACAACCCGGGGTCGATGAAGCGCGCCATCATCCGCGAGATCGAAGCGGACGCCAAGCAGTTCGGCGACGCGCGACGCACCGTGATAGAAGAAGCGCAAAAAGCCGTGGCGGAACAGAAGGTCGTCGATGAGCCGGTCACCGTCATCATTTCGGAAAAAGGCTGGGTGCGTGCGCGCACCGGCATCGGCCACGATGCGGCGCAGTTCACCTTCAAGGCGGGCGACACGCTGCATGGCGCCTTCGAATGCCGCACGGTCGACACCCTGCTGGGCTTTGGCAACAACGGCAAGATTTACTCGGTTCCCGTCTCGGCGCTACCGAACGCACGCGGCGACGGTGTGCCGATCACGACCTTGTGCGACCTGAGCGGCGGCACGCCCGGCAACGCCGTGCGCATCCTGCATTACTTTGCGGGCAATGGCGCCACCAACTTGCTGCTGGCATCGAGCGCCGGCTACGGCTTCATCGCCAAGGCGGGTGACATGAGCAGCCGCCTGAAAGGCGGCAAGGCCTTCATCACCCTGGACGACGGCGACGTGCCCCTGGCGCCGAAGGTCATCCCCGAGGCGGCCAGTGCCCTGGCCTGTTTGACGGAAGGCGCGCGCCTGCTGGTATTCGGCCTCGATGAAATGAAAACCCTGTCCAAGGGCGGTACCGGCGTCAAGCTGATCGACCTCGATGCCAAGGACAAGCTGCTGGCCGTGCAGCCGATCACCCAGCGCGGCGTGGTGGTCTCGGGCATCGGCCGGGCCTCGAAGCCGCAGGATGCGTCGCTCGGCGCCACGGCCCTGGCCGAGCATTTCGGCAAGCGCGCGAAGAAGGGCAAGGCGCTGGCTGCCAAGCTGAAACCGGTGTCCATGGCGGCCATCGGCTGATAGGCACCCGGCCGTACGAAAAGACAGGTTCGCCTGTCTTTTTTTTCGCCTGGAGCGCGTACCGGCAGCATGAGAAATAGTTTTACAAATACGTCCCGCGGTCCCGTTATCCCTGCAGGCATGCCACCGGCATGCCGCCCACGGACAGGAGAACAGGAATGACAATCAACGTTTCAGGCAGGCTGCCATGCAGCGCTTGACCCCGGCAGAGCGCCTGGTAGCGGCCATGGCGGCCGAAGGCTTGGCCTATAAAAACATCGCCAGGGAACTGGGCAAGTCGCCAGCCACCGTCCGCAACCAGCTGCATGCGATTTACCAGAAACTGGGCGTGGGCAACCGCACGGCGCTCGCCTGCAAACTGCGCGGCAAGCCTTAACGCCGCGACAGGCGCAGCACGTCGGGTGTCGCTTCGACGATGTCGATCACCTCTTGCGGCCCCGGCGCGCCAGCCAGTGCATAGCGCCCCATGCCCAAGGGAAGCAGCCGGATAAGCGGCCCGGCACGGGGACGGTCATCGGGGCCAGGCGACAGGCCGGTCATGCTCGCCTCCCCTCCTCCCATGCTCCCGGTACCGGCGCCAAACTCCAGCACCTTGCGCCCCTTGCGGCTGGGCGGAAAGGCGAATGTGGCCGTGGGCCGGTACACCTCGATACCGTCTGCATCCTCTTCGAAGGAATGCGTCCAGCTACCGCTGGGCAATGCCATCGTCATGCCGTGCATGCCGCCTCCCGTTGATCACATTGACGTCAGAAACACGATACCACGCCGCCCAGGCTTTCATAGCCGCTCACGGAGGGCGACCAGGCCGTACCGTTCCACACCTTGTGGAACAGGGCGCCATTCGTGCCCGAGACAAACACGTCGAGGCGGTTCGGCGCCCAGGCCGTGGCGCGCGGCCGCGAAGTGCACACGCCGCCCAGGTTTTCAAAGCCCGTCAAGGATGGCGACCAGGCAGAACCGTTCCACGCCTTGTGGTACAGGGCGCTATCGGTGCCAATGACAAACAGGTCGAGCCGGTTGGGCACCCACGACACGGCTTCCACCTCGCCCACGCAAATGCCGCCCAGGCGTTCGAAGCCATCGATGGACGGCCCCCATTTCGCGCCATCCCACCATTTATGGTACAGCGCGCCATCGGTGCCCGTGACAAACACATCGAGCCGGTTCGGCCCCCACGCGACTGCCTTCGGCGACGAGGTGCAAATGCCGCCCAGGCGCTCATAGCCCGTCAGCGACGGTCCCCAGGCCGTGCCGTTCCACCATTTGTGGTACAGCGCACGGTCGGAACCAATGACGAAGACGTCCAGGCGGTTCGGTCCCCACGCCACCGCTTCCGGCTGGCCCAGGCAGATGCCGCCCATGGCTTCGTAACCCGTCAGTGATGGCCCCCAGGCGGCCCCGTTCCACCACTTGTGATACAGGCCGCGGTCCGTGCCGACGACAAACACGTCGAGGCGGTTCGGCCCCCAGGCCACGGCGCGCGGGTCACCCACGCACAAGCCTCCCATCGCTTCATAGCCGGTCAGCGACGGCCCCCAGGCCGTGCCATTCCACCATTTGTGAAACAAGCCGCTGTCGGTACCCGTCACAAATACGTCAAGCCGGTCCGGTGCCCACGAGACCACCTGCGGCGCACTGGTACAGATGCCACCCTGCCCCTCGTATCCGGTGACGGACGGCGCCCAGGCCGTGCCATTCCAGGCCTTGTGGTACAGCGCGCGGTCCGTGCCCAGCACGAAGACGTCGAGGCGATTCGCGCCCCAGGCCACGACGGGCGAGGAACTCTGGCGCGGCGTGGCGCCCGTGCCGCCCTTCCCGGTGCCGATGCTGGCGCGCGGACCATCGAGACAAGCCTGCATGCGCGCCACCTGGCCAGCGGTGAACATGAACATGGCGGGATCGTCGACATAATCCATGTAGTTCATGAACAGGTCGCCATTCGGCCCGTTGCTACAGGAAACATGGGGGAACGAAGGCTGGCCCGTGTTCGGCCCGCCCTGATTCGGCGTGTCAGCCACATTGTCCGTGCCCGAGCACCCGGTGCCGTCATCGCCCCATATATGGTTCAGGTTAAGCCAGTGGCCAATTTCATGCGTGGCCGTGCGTCCCAGGTGGAACGGTGGCGCGGCCGTGCCGGTCGTGCCGAAGGCCGATTGCAGGATCACCACGCCGTCGGTGGCGGCCGGGCCGCCGGGAAACTGCGCGTAGCCCAGCAAGCCGCCACCCAGCTGGCACGCCCAGATATTCAGGTAACTGTCGGCCGGCCAGGCATCCATGCCACCCGTCGCCTGCGATTTGACGGCATCGTCGGCGCCAAACGAGGCCACCGTCGTCTGGCGCCGCTCGATGCCGCTGGTGGCAGCGCCATGCGGATCGGTCGTGGCCAGCGCAAACTCCACGCGCGCATCGGCCGTCAGCGGCAGGAATGGTGCCGGCGTGCTGTTGACATCCGGATTGACGCGCCGGAAATCCCGGTTCAACACATCGATCTGGCTGGCGATCTGCGCATCCGAAATATTCTGCGCGGCCGTATTCCACACCACGTGTACCACCACCGGTATCTGCGTCACGCCGGAACGGCCGGCAATGCCGCTGTCGTCCTCGTACATTCCAGCCAGGTTTTCTATATTGGCGCGCACACTGGCATAGGAATGATCTTCGGTCAGCAGGCGGCGATGCACGTCCATCGTGGCGCAGGTGCGCGTCTGCGGCGTGCCCCCGCCCTGGCCACCAGCGTCGCCGCCCATGCCGCCCCCGCCGCCATCGCCATCGCGATCGCCACCCATGCCGCCGCCATCGCCCACGTGCATGCAACTGGTGCCAGCTATGCCCTGCGATGCCTGCAGCATGCCGCCGCCTGGCATGGCATCGTCGCTGCCTGCCGCACCGGCGTCGGCCCGTACGTCGCCCTCGACCGGCATCGCCTGCATGGAAGACATGGCAGGCATGGCTTCAGCCGAACCGGTAGCCGGTGATTTTTTCGTTTTAACGCTGCTCATGATGCCTCCCTTCGTCTGTTTGCCAATCCACTATGGCACGGCGAAAAGAGGAGCATTTGCGCCAGATCAAGACTGGCAAGCGGTGCAAAAGAAAAGCGGCAGACGAAAAAAAAGACAGCCGAAGCTGTCTTTGGTACTTGCGGGCCGTGGCCCGCAAACGGGGAATTACTTGGCGGCGGCTGCCTTGACTTCAGCGTCGGCCTTGGCCTTGGCTTCTTCGGTCTTGGTGGCGGCGATGGCTTTATCGGCGTTAGCTTCCACTTTTTCTTTGGCGACCTTGGCGTTCGCTTTCACGGCGGTCTTGGTGGCTTTCGCATCGGCTTTGGCGGCAGCCTTGTCAGCCTTGGCTTGCGCCTTCAGCTTGTCTTCCGCATCGGCATCAACCACTTTGTCGTGGGCTTTGGCCTTGGTTTTGTTCGCCTTGTGCTGGGCGTCGGCTTTCTTTTCGTCGGCCTTCATTTCAGCCTTGGCGACATTGGCATCAGCCTTGGCATCGACTTTGGCTTCCTTGTTGGCAGCCTTGTTGACGTCATGCTGCGCAGACGCCTGGGCGCTGGCAACGGCCGGGGTAACTGCCGACGTTTGCGCAAAGGCGGCGGTAGCGAACAGGGTGGCGATCAGTGCGGCGAGTAATTTGTTCATGATGAGACCTTTCAATATGGTTTAATTTTATTCTTACTAAAGGCGGGCAAAATGTTCAAAATTTGCCAGGCATCGCGCTGTTTCTTGATGTAGCGCAATGGCATGACTTCATAGTAAAGATAACTGGCAAACCACACAGTGCGTTAGCGCACTCAACGGAAAATATGTGCAATTCGGCAAATTTCCCATCGCGCGCGGCCGGACGCTTCAGGACTTCATGCGCCCACGGCCAGAGCCGCGTGGCGTGCCGCCACCCACTCTTCATTGGCCGGCTCCACGCCCACCACGATGCGACTGGCATTGGTGGAAATACGACTGGCGTTGCGCGCATTGGCCTCCGCGTCAAGCATGGGGCCGATGAAACCCAGCTCGGCGCAGATGCGCTGGCGCAGTTCGGCGCTATGCTCGCCGATACCGGCCGTAAATACCAGCATGTCCAGCCCACCCAGCACGGCCGTCAGGGCGCCGATCTCGCGCACGATGCGGCGGATATACAAAGCCAGCGCAGCGCGGATGCGTTCGCCCGTGGCATCCTGCCGGTCCTGCTGCGCCAGCAAGACCGGTGGGTCGGCCGACACGCCGGACACGCCCAGCAAGCCCGACTCGTGATACAGCACATGCGCCACTTTTTCCAGCGACAGTTTTTCGATTTCCATCAGGTAGATCACGGCGCCCGGATCGAGCGAGCCGCAGCGCGTGCCCATCATCAGCCCATCGAGCGCGGAAAAGCCCATGGTGGTGGCCACGCTGTGTAAATTCTCCATGGCGCACAGGCTGGCGCCACTGCCCAGATGGGCAACGATGACCTTGCCGCGCGCGACGGGGCCATAGCGCTGCTCCAGCACCAGCGACTGGTATTCATACGACAGGCCGTGGAAACCATAGCGGCGCAAGCCCCGCGCCCAAGCATCGTAAGGCAGGGCCAGCATCTGCTCGACTTGCGGCACCGTGTGGTGGAAGGCCGTGTCGAAGCAAGCCACCTGGGCGATATCGGGCCGCGATTCGAGCAGCACCTCTATCGCCTCCAGGGCGAACGGCTGGTGCAGGGGCGCCAGCGGTACAAAACTTTTCAGATCCGCCAGTACCTTGAAATCGATGCGCACGGGGGCGAAATACTTGCTGCCGCCATGCACCACGCGATGCGCCACGGCGCGCAGCGGGCGCCCGGCCAGCTGCGCCACGACTTGCGCGCGGATGGTTTCGAGAGCTGCGTGATGGGGCTGCTCCGCATCGAGCTGCAAGGCGACGGCCGGCAGGCCGCCGGCGCGGTAAGTGGCGTTTTCACGGCCGATGCCTTCGACCTTTCCGCCCCATTGCGCCTGCTGCGGCAGTACGCCACCGGCTTGCTCGAACAGGGCGAACTTGATGCTCGAAGAGCCGCAATTGAGCACCAGAATCAGGCTGCCATTGGCATGGGTAATTTGCGCGTTCATGGCGGCGTGCTCCGGTAATGGTTGGCCAGCATCACGGCGATCGCGCATGAGGCGATGCGGCTGGCGCGCGAGTCGGCGCGGCTGGTGAGAATAACGGGAACCTTCGCGCCCAGCACGATGCCGGCGCTGTCCGCGTCGCCCATGTATTCAAGCTGCTTGGCCAGCATGTTGCCGCTTTCCAGGTCGGGCACCAGCAGGATGTCGGCGCGGCCCGCCACTTCCGAGACGATGCCCTTGACGGTGGCGGCGGCGATTGAGACGGCGTTGTCGAAGGCCAGCGGGCCGTCGAGGATGGCGCCCGTGATCTGCCCGCGGTCGGCCATCTTGCACAGGGCGGCCGCGTCCAGCGTGGCCGGCATGTCCGCGTTCACCGTTTCCACGGCAGCCAGGATGGCCACGCGCGGCCTGGCCACGCCGATCACGTGCGCCAGGTCGATGGCGTTGCGCACGATGTCGGCCTTCATGGCCAGGTTCGGCGCGATATTGATGGCGGCGTCCGTGATGATGAAGGGGCGCGGATAGGCAGGCGTCTGCATCAGGAAGCAGTGGCTGATGCGGCGCTTGGTGCGCAGGCCGGCGCTGGCGGCCAGCACGGCCGACATCAATTCATCCGTGTGCAGGCTGCCCTTCATCAGCGCCTCGACTTCGCCCTTGCCCGCCAGTTCGGCACCGCGCGCGGCGGCAGCATGGCTATGCTCGACATCCTCGATGGCGATGCCGGCCAGGCTCAGGCCAGCCTCCAGCGCCACCGCTTCCAGGCGCGCTCGCGGCGCCACCAGCACGGGCGTGATCAGGCCGGCCGCATGTGCGTCCAGTGCGCCCGACAGGCTCAGTTCATCGCAGGGGTGGATCACGGCCACCCTGATCGGCCCCAGCGTGCGCGCATGCTCCAGCAGGCGCCGCGTGCCGTCGCCGTTATGCAGGCGAACTTCGGGCAGCGTGGCGCGCTTGCGTTCGATCTGTTCGGCGGGCGCGATCACCTGCGCTTCGCCGTCGAGCACCACGGCGCCATGCTGGTTGACGCAACGGCAGGCCAGGCTCACTTGGCGGTTGCGCGGCTCGAGCGCCGTGACGGTGACGCTGATGGCCAGCGTATCGCCCACCCGCACGGGCTGCAGGAAACGCAGGGTCTGGCCCGTGTAGACGGTGCCGGCGCCGGGCAAGCGCGTGCCCAGTACGGCGGAGATGAGGGCGGCGCCCCACATGCCGTGAGCGATGACGCCCTGGTAGCGGCTGGAGGCGGCAAATTCGGCATCCAGGTGCTGCGGATTGTCATCGCCCGACATCACCGCAAACAGGGCGATATCGTCCATGCTCAGGGTGCGCGTGATGCTGGCGGTGTCGCCGATGGCGATCTGGTCGAAGGTGCGGTTACGCACGATATGCAAATCATCGTCTTGGGTAGTAGTCATCGTGGTCTTCTAGGCAGGGGTGTTGTGTTTGGCTGGTTTGGCTTTGGGTCCAGCCTGGGACGCAGTTTGAGATGCATGCACGGCCGGCGGCAGCGCCTTCGCGTGTGCCTTGATCGCACGGTCGAACAGCTCCAGCATCTGCTGCAGGCTCGCTTCCTCGTCCGGCGTGGGCGCTTCGGGCACTTGCAGCACTTGCTGCAGCCATTCGCCCAGCGCGCCGATGGCATCCGGTTCTGCGCGCGACAGCAAAGTTGGCAAGGCGGCGATAGCGGCATCGAAATCATGCAGCATCAAACGCGCCTGCTGGCGCACGATGCCGCGGAATTCTTCCATGCTGAAGCCTTGCGTGTACTGCGGCTTGACCAATTTGAGGGCCAGGTTGACGCGGCGCTCGTCGGCGATCATGCGGAAGCGGTAGATGTAGAACAGCGCGCGCACGGCCGCTTCCACCAGAGCCCCGCGCTGCATGTCCTCGTCCATCCTGCGCGTTTCGCAGCGCACGTATTCGCAGTGCTCGGGCGAGATGCCAGGGTGCGGGCGCGGCGGCGTGACGTCGCCGATGGCTTGTCCCGTCAGCGCCTGCACCAGGGGAGAACCGTACACCAGGTCGAAGGTCGTTTCCTGCACCGTGTCGCGCCAGTCGCGCCAGCTGTTCAAGCCGGCCGTGATGGCGCCGGAGATGGCCTCCTGCATGGCCAGCAGCGGATTGTCGGGTGCCACCGGCTGGCGATGGGCACGTACTTTTTCCGCCTCTTTGGCCACCAGCCTGGCCAGCGGATTGTGGTCCGTCCAGCGCTCGTACGATACGCGCAGCGGATGCGAGAGCTGCAGGAAGCGCGCCGACTGCGGCGTGACCATGGCGCGCACCCACGGCTGCGCGAAGGTGCGGTACAGCGCCAGGTTCACTTCGGACACGCGCGCGGCAGCGGCGAACTTGCGGTCGTTTTCCACGCTTGGCTGCACGATGGCGCGCACATCCTCGATGCCGCGGTGCTCGACCTGCAGCACATAGTCGCCGCTCGCCAGGTCGGCGTTCGGCGTATCGGGCGTCTTGTCGACGATCCTTGCTTGATAGATGCCGGCCGGCAGCAGGTTGATCAGATCGATATTGCTGGCGAATTTCTGGTGTTCCTTGTGCCCCACCTTGGCCGAGACGAAAATACCCAGGTGGCCGACGCTGTCATGCACGGCGTACACGATGGTCTGGTCGTGCAGCAGCACATCGTTATCGTCGCGGTACAGGTCCGTGATCCAGCCCAGCGCCTGCGGTGGCGGCGTGATGTTGTCGCCGTTCGAGCAGAACACGACGATGGGCGAACGGATATTGCGCAAGTCCAGGCGCACGCCGTCGGAGGTGATCAACTCCGCCGTGGCCAGGCGGTTGCCGATGAACAGATTGTCGACGATGTACTGCATCTCGACGTCATTGAGGAACACGTGGCCGCCCCAGTATTTTTCAAATTCCAGGTAACGGGGCGCTTCCGTATCGATGTTTGCGTACAAGTTGTACTGCTTGCTCCACAGGGTATTGGCCGGATTGAGCTTCTCGAAATTCTGCACCAGGCTGGCGCCGTCGAAACGGCCGTTGCCCAGGTCGCCCGCCAGCGCCGTGGCCCAGCTGCCGCCCATCAGCCCACCCGCGTAGCGCATCGGGTTGCGGCCGTGCCAGCCGGCCCAGTACGACACGGGTGCGCCGGCCACGATGATGGGGCCGAACAGTTCCGGGCGCATGGCCGCCGTCATGAGGACTTGCCAGCCCGCCTGGCAATTGCCGATGACGACGGGCTTGCCCTCGCTGAGCGGATGCAGGGCGATGACTTTCTCCAGGAAGGCCGCCTCGGCGTGCATCACGTCTTCCACCGTCTGTCCCGGCACGGGATCGGGCAGGAAACCGATGAAGTAGCACGGATGGCCGGCGCGCAGGGCTACGCCGATTTCGCTCTCGGCCTTGAAGCCGCCGATGCCGGGACCGTGGCCGGCACGCGGGTCGACGACGACGAACGGGCGCTTGGCTTGATCTGGCTCCGGCGCATCGGGCGTCAATATGCGCGCCAGGCCGTAGTTGACGGGACGCGCCAGCTCCAGGCCGGACATCACCAGTTCGGCGGGGAAGTCCAGCACGTTCGGCACGTCCTCGGCCAGATGCTCCTGGTACTGGTTGCCGCGCCGGCGCATCACATCCGCGTACAGCACGATGCGCTGCCACGAGTCGCGCGCATAGTCGCCCAGCATGCCCAGGGCCGGCAAGCCGCCGGTGGAGAAAAATGGAACAGATTCGATCTTCATGACTATCCTTTTCATGCGAACAGGCGCCGGAACATTCCGGCGCAGGGCCTACGCCATCTGGCTGATGGTCTTGCGAAAGCGCGCCAGAGCGAAGGTAAACAGGGCCGTGCCGATTGCCAGCAGGGCCAGGAAGGGTTTCCATACCACGTCGATGCCGGCGCCCCGATACAGGATCGCCTGGCTCAATTCGACAAAATGCGTGGTCGGCGCGATCAGCATGATGTTCTGCACCAGCTCGGGCATGCTTTCGCGCGGCGTGCTGCCGCCCGATAGCATCTGCAGCGGCAGCAGCACGAGGATCAGGAGCATGCCGAACTGCGGCATGCTGCGCGCCACGGTGGCGAGGAAAATGCCCATCGAGGTGGTGGCAAACAAGTGCAGGGCCGCGCCGCACAGGAACAGCGCGATCGAGCCTTCGATCGGCACATGCAGCATGCCGCGCACCACCAGGTTCAGCGACAGGGCGGCGGCCAGCAGCACCACGAGGCCCATCGACCAGACCTTGCCCAGCATGATTTCGGCCGGCGTCACTGGCATCACCAGCAAGTGTTCGATGGTGCCGTGTTCGCGCTCGCGGATCAGGGCCGCGCCCGTCAAAATGATCGACAGCATCGTCACCTGGTTGATGAGCTCCATCAGCGAGCCAAACCAGGCCTGGCTCAGCGAAGGATTGAAGCGCGCGCGCATCACCAGCTCCACCGGCGAGACCGTCGCGCCGCGATAGCGCCTGGCGAATTCGGCCACTTCGCCGGCGACGATCTGCTGGATGTAGCCGCTGCCGCTGAAAGCCTGGCTCATGCGCGTGGCATCCACGTTCAGCTGCAGCTCCGCCTGGCGCCCACCCAGCACGTCCGCCTGCAGTTTGGGCGGTATCGTCAGCACGAAGGTGTACTGACCCGCGTCCAGGCCCGCATCGACCTGGCTCTGGTTGATCATGGCCGGCGGCGTGAACTGCGGCGGGAAAAAGGCCGAGGCGATGCGCCCGGACAGCGGCGAGCCATCCTCGTCGACGATGGCGATCGAGGCCATGTGCAGGGTTTCCGGCTTGGCCGTGGCGGCCACGTAGATCGCCAGCGTAAAGGTATACAAGATCAGGATCAGCATCATGGGATCGCGGATCAGGCTCCAGATTTCTTTCACGCCCAGGCGGTAGATATTTTCAAGATGGCGCATACGTTTACGACTCCTGTTTCTTCAGCAGCGCCACCGTCACGCCGAGGATCACGGGGATCGCCACGATCAGGGGCCAGAACGAGGCGTGCAGGTCGCCCAAGCCCAACGCCTTGTTGAACACGCCGCGGCTGATATTGAGCATGTGCGTGGCCGGATACATCAGGCCGATGGCCTTGCCCACGCCTTCCATCGACGAGACGGGATTGAGCAGGCCGGAAAACTGGATGGCCGGGATCATGGTGCCGATCATCGTCACGAACAGGGCCGCGATCTGGCTGCGCGTAAACGTCGAGGCGAACAGGCCGATGCCGGTGGCGCAGATGTTAAAGATGAAGGTGGCGCCGATCAGGGTCGGCAGGCTGCCCTTGATCGGCACGCCGAAGGCCGTGACAGCCAACAACGCCATAAGGAAGAAGTTGAACATGGCCAGCACGACGTACGGCACCTGCTTGCCGAGCAGGAATTCCAGGCGCGTGACGGGCGTCACGTACAGATTGATGATGGAGCCCAGTTCCTTTTCGCGCACCACGGACAGCGCAGCCAGCATGGCTGGCAACATCAGCAACAGCAGGGGAATCACGGCCGGCACCATGGCCGGCAAGCTTTTCACGTCCGGGTTGTAGCGGTAGCGCGTCTGGATGGCGACGGGGTTGTTCATCTTGATGCCATAGCGGTGCAAGGCCTGGTCGGCCAGCCACAATTGATGCATGCCCTGCACGTAGCCCTGCACGGTTTCGGCGCGCATCGGCATGGCGCCGTCGATCCACGCTCCCACCTGCGCAGGCGCGCCGCGCTGCACGTCGCGCGCAAAGCCAGGGGGAATCTCGATGGCCAGCGACAATTCGCCGCTGCGCATGCGCTTGTCGATATCGGCATAGTCGCGCAGCGGCGGGTGCTCGACAAAGTAGCGCGAGCCGGCCAGGTTGTTTGTGTAATTCTGGCTCAGGGTGGTCTGGTCGTGGTCGAGCACCGCATAACTGAGGTCTTCGACATCCAGGCTGATGCCGAAGCCGATGACGAACAGCAGCAGCACGGAGCCCCCCAGCGCCAGCGTCAGGCGCACGGGGTCACGCCGCAATTCCAGGGTTTCGCGCCACATGTAGCTGAGCATGCGCCCCAGGCTGAAGCGGCTGCGCCTGTGCTCCTGCTGCGGTGCCTGCACTGCCGCCTTTTGCCCCGGCGCCTCGCTTTCCTGCGCTTCCGCCGCTGCCGTGCCGCCGCCCGCCTCTTCCAGGTAGGCGATGAAAGCCGCTTCCAGCGATGGCGCGCCCTTCTTGCGCACCAGTTCGGCCGGCGCATCGCTGACCAGCACTTTACCCGCATGCATCAGCGAGATGCGGTCGCAGCGCTCGGCCTCGTTCATGAAGTGGGTGGAGATGAAAATGGTGACGCGGTCGCGCCGCGCCAGCTCGATCATCAGGCGCCAGAAATTGTCGCGCGCGATCGGATCGACGCCGGATGTGGGCTCGTCGAGGATCAGCATCTCCGGCTTGTGCACCATGGCCACGGCCAGCGACAAACGCTGGCGTATGCCCAGTGGCAGGCTGTCGGGCAAGTCGTCCATCACTGCGCGCAAGTCGAAGCGCTGCGCCATTTCATCGATGCGGGCAGCGATTTCCGCTTCCGGCACATGGAACAGGCGCGCATGCAGCACCAGGTTCTGGCGCACCGTCAGCTCGCTGTACAGGGAAAATGCCTGCGACATGTAGCCGACTCTCCGGCGCGTGTCGATATCGCTGGAATCGACTTCCTTGCCGAACAGCCAGGCCTTGCCTTCCGTTGCCGGCAGCAGGCCAGTCAGCATCTTCATGGTGGTCGACTTGCCGCAGCCGTTTGAGCCGAGAAAACCGAAGATCTCGCCCCGGCCGATGCGGAAATTCACATGGTCGACGGCCGTAAAATCGCCGAAGCGCATGGTCAGGTCTTGCGCCTCGATGGCGACATCCTGCGCGCTGGCGGCATCGAGCGGCGTGATGACCACGGGCTGGTGGCCCGCGCGCTTGGCTTCGGGCAGCAGCTTGATAAAGGCAGCCTCCAGGTTGTCGCTTTGCGTGCGCGCCAGCAGTTCGGCCGGCGTGCCCGTACCCCGCACCTTGCCGTCATCCATGGCGACCAGCCAATCGAAGCGCTGCGCCTCGTCCATGTAGGCCGTGGCGACCATGACGCTCATTTGCGGGCGCTGCACGCGGATGCCGGCGATCAGGTCCCAGAACTGGGCGCGCGCCAGCGGATCGACGCCGGTGGTCGGTTCATCCAGAATGAGCAGGTCGGGGTCGTGGATCAGGGCGCAGCACAGGCCCAGTTTCTGCTTCATGCCGCCCGACAGCTTGCCCGCCGGGCGCGCCAGGAACGGATGCAGGCCCGTGCTGCGGGTGAGCTGGTCGATGCGGCGCCGACGTTCAGCGGCATCGTGGCCGAACAAACGCGCGAAAAACTGCAGGTTTTCCTCGACCGACAGGGTCGGGTACAAATTCTTGCCCAGGCCTTGCGGCATGTAGGCGATACGTGGGCAGACATCGTCGCGATGGCGTACATCGCGCATGTCGCCGCCCAGCGCCATCACACTGCCCTGCTGCACGGCACGCGCGCCGGCCACCAGCGACAGCAGGCTCGATTTGCCCACGCCATCGGGACCGATCAAGCCCACCATGCGGCCGGCCGGCACATCGAGGTCGATGCCGTCGAGCGCCACCGTCTTGCCGTAATGCTGGCTGACGCCCTTGATGCTGACGACAAATGGGGTCACGTCCATGGTCACTGCGGAACCTTGGCCGTCAGTTCAGCCGGCCATGCCTGCTTTGTATCGAGACGCACCCAGGCAACGCCGGGCAAGCCCACCTTGACCAGCGCCAGGTGTTTTTGCAGCAGCTCGCGGCTGATCTGCGCTTTCACTCGGAACATCAGCTTCTGGCGCTCGCTGGCCGTTTCCACCGTCTTCGGCGTGAACTGCGCACTGGCAGCGACAAACGAAATCGTTGCCGGAATCACGTAATCGGGCGCTGCGTCGAGGATGATGCGCACTTCGCTGCCCATCGCCACCTTGCCGGCCGCCGTCTCGGGCAGGAAGAAGGTCATGTAGACATCCGACAGGTCGACCAGGTTGAGCACCTTGCCGCCACCGGCCAGTACTTCGCCCTGCTGCGCCACCAGGTATTGCACGCGGCCGTCGCGCGGCGCCGCCAGCTGGCCATCGGCCAGGTCGGCGTCGATGCGCGCGGTGGTCGCTTCGGCGGCCGTCACGGCCGAACGCGAACCGACCACCTGTGCCCTGGCCGCATCGATGGCCGCCTGCGCCGCCGTGACCTGCGCCTTGGATGCATTCAGGGCTGCGGCCACGCTGCGCACGCGGGCGCGGTCATCGTCGAGTTCCTGCACCGAGGAAGCGCCCTCCTTCGACAGGGTTTCCGAGCGGGCCAGGCGGCGCCGGGCCGCATCGAGTTCGCTTTCACGCTGCGCCACCAGGGCCAGCGCAGCCGCCTTGTCGCTCTCGCGCACGGCCACCTGCGCCTGCGCACCGACCACCGCGTCGGAGGCCTGCTGCTGGCGCGCGCGCGCCTCGTCGCGCTGCGCCGCCAGGGAATCCACCTGCATGCTGGCCAGCGGCTGGCCCGCCTTGACGAAGTCACCCTCGCGCACGAGGATCTCCTTGACGCGGCCGGCCAGCTTGGTGGCAACGTCGATTTCGGTCGCTTCGATGCGGCCATTGCCGCTGACAAAACCTTCGCCTGGGCCGGTGGGACGCATTTTTTGCCAGGCCACATAGCCCAGCACGAGAACGGCCACGACCAGCGCGGCGGGAATGATTTTTTTCTTCAGTTGTGGAGTCATGGTGTCGGCAATCGCAATTAATTGGAGAACGTGGCGGCGGCAGCGGAGGTGGTGGCAATTACGCCGCCGCCCAGGGCGGCATACAGGCTGACCTGGCTGGAGAGCAGCGCGCGGCGCGTCTGCACCAGTTGCTGCTCGACCGTCAGCAGGTCGCGCTGCGCATCGAGCACTTCCAGGTAGGGCGCGGCGCCATTGTCATAGCGCAGCTTGGCCAGGCGCGCGCGTTCGCTCTGCGCGGCCAGCGTGGTCTTGCCGATGTCGACCTGCAGCGCCAGCCAGCGCCGGTTCGACAACGCGTCGGCCACTTCGCGAAACGCGCCCTGCACGCTCTTTTCATAATTGGCCACGGCCACGTCGCGGCGCACCTCGGCCAGGTCCATGTTGGCGCGGATGCGGCCCGCGTCAAAGATCGGCAGCACCAGGCGCGGCGCGAAATTCCAGGCGCCGCTACCCGAGTCGAACAGGCCGCTCAATTCCGCGCTGGCCGTGCCGTAGGCGGCCGTCAACGAAATGGTCGGGAAGAAAGCGGCGCGCGCGGCGCCGATATTGGCGTGCGCGGCGCGCAGCTGATGCTCGGCCGCCACCAGGTCGGGACGTTGCGTGAGTAAAGCCGAGGGCAGGCCCGCATGCAGCGGCTGCAGCACGCTGGCGTCGTCGAAGCGGTGCGCCTCAGCAGCCACCGGCGTCAGGTCGACGGGGCCGCCCACCAGCTGGGCCAGCGCATGCGCCTGCACGGCGCGCGCCTGCTCCAGCTGCGCCGACAGCGACAAGGCCTGGCTAAGCAGCGTTTCCACCTGCGTCAGGTCCAGCTTGGAAATCGAACCGACCTCGAAGCGACGCGTGAAGATGCGCAGCGACTCGGCGCGGCTGTCAACCGTGGCGCGCGCCAGCGCAACCCGTTCATCGAGTTCGCGCAAGCCCAGGTAGCCATTGGCCACCTGCGCCACCAGGGCCACGCCGACGGCGCGGCGCGCCTCGTCGCTGGCCAGCAAGGTTTGCAGCGCGCTGTCCTTCAGGCTGCGCACGCGGCCCCAGAAATCGAGCTCCCAGGCGCTCACGTTCAAACCCGTTTGGTACTGCGCGCTCGTCATGGGGCGCCCCGTCACGCTCAGGTCGCCGGGCACGCGTGCACGGCTGCCGGAGGCGCCCAGTGCGATGGTGGGGAACTGCTCGGCGCGCTGTATGCCATACGCGGCGCGCGCCTCGTCCACGCGCAGGGCGGCGATGCGGATATCGCGGTTGCTGGCCAGCGCCTGCGCAATCAGCGCCTGCAGGCGCGCGTCGGCAAAGTAGGCTTGCCAGGCGATGTCCGCAGCGTGCGCGCCGGCAGGATCGGTTTCCGGATACTGCGCCGCCACCGGTAGCGGCGGTGGCGCGTACGGCGGTGCCATCGAGGCGCAGCCGGCCAGGGCCAGCGTGGTGGCCAGTGCAGTGGCCAGCGCGGCCATCCTGGCGCACGCAGATAAAGCGGGAACAGGCATGATCATCTTCTTCCAGTCAATTCAGAATGTTGTAGCCGCCATCGACATACAAGGTGCCGCCCGTGATGGCGCGCGCGCCGTCGCCGGCGAGAAAGGCACACAGCGCGCCCACGTCCTCGATGGTGGCCAGGCGCCGCATGGGCGAACGTTCGATGGCGTCGGCCATCAGGCGGTCAAAATGGGCAATGCCGGAAGCGGCCCGCGTTTCCAGCGGTCCCGGCGAGATGGCATTGACGCGGATGCCTAGCGGACCCAGTTCGGCGGCCAGGTAGCGCACCGATGCTTCCAGCGCCGCCTTCACGGGACCCATCAGGCCATAATCGGCGATGACTTCCTCGGCGCCCAGATAACTCATGGTGGTCAGGCTGCCGCCGTCCGGCATCAGCGGTTCGGCCAGCTTCGCCATGCGCATGAAGGAATGGCAGGAGATATCCATCGCCTGCGCGAAGCCGTCAGCCGAACTGTCCGTGACGCGGCCATGCAAGTCTTGTTTGGGCGCGTAGGCGATGGAATGGACCACGAAATCGAGCCGCCCCCACTGCTGCTCGATCTGCGCAAACAGCGCCTCGAGCTGGCCTGGCACGGCCACGTCGAGGGGCGCCATGATGGCCGCCTGTACTTGCTGCGCCAACGGTTCCACATGGGGACGGGCCTTGTCATTGAGCCAGGTGACAGCCAATTCGGCGCCGGCCGCGCGCAAGGCGCTGGCGCAGCCCCAGGCGATGCTTTGCGCGTTGGCGATACCGACCACCAGCCCGCGTTTTCCCTGCAATGGCAGGAACTGCGGCATGGACGCCGTCATGGCTTATTCGGACGCAAGGCGGGCCAGGGCGTGGCCGCGCTCACGCATTGCACGGCACCGGCGCACACGGCGGCGGCGCAAGAGGCCAGGGTAATGCCGCCGGCACGCGCATACGGCAAGGCAATGGGAGTGTGGGGGTGTAGGGTACTGCACGCGTCTGGCGCGGGGATCTGCATCTTCATGAATCGGGCTTCCGTCACTGAAATTCGAGGCCAGCACCAGTGCATTCTCGGGGAACTGGTACGGGGCGAAATTACTCTACAGCATTTAGAAGCGTGATTCGTGATGATTCCGATCCGCATTTCATGACGCTTTGAGCTAGGTCAACTATAAGTGCGATTGCGGCAATGCAACATTGATGTAAATCAAATTTTACCTCAATATTATCTAAATGAAATATTTTTCAAGCAACCGTGCGGGGATGTGTATTTAATAATACTGTCGGGCTGACAGGAAGAAAATGGACTTTCCAGCGAAGATTGGAGTTATCTGAAAAACAATCAACGCTGGGAGGTGGCGGACGGTGGGTGGTGGAGAGTAGACAGAATGGGGGCCATGCTATTGCGTTGCAACATGGCCCACCATGCTTTGCGGGGTTAAGCTGAATGGCCTTATTTGCGCGGCACCGAGGCAGGACGCGAATACAGGTCGATGATGGTGCTGATGCCATCCTGGCATACGGAGCAGAACGTCTCGCTGCGGTCGAACATGATGCACTGCATCTCGGGACGGTAGTAGCCGGAGGACTCATAGTTCGCGCCTTCGAAGGCGCCAACGGCATGGCGCTGCGGCGCCTTCGAGAACAATTGCTGCGTGTACGCCAGGTCGGCCTTGAACAAGTCGCTCATCTCGCTTTCCGGGCGGTTGGCCGCGCGCAGGGCGGCGCGCTGCTTCTGGTACTCGCGCGCATGGCTGTCGTACGCTTCCTTCGGCCACGGCGTGGGCAGCGGCGTACCGGCCTTGACATGGTTCTTCCATTTCAGCCTGGCCGGATCGCGCAGCGCCGTGGCATTCGGCTCCCACGGTTCCTGCCGCTCGCCATTCGACTGATAGGCCACGGGCGAGGTGTAGTATTCGTCGGCCAGGCCGGCGAAATGGTGGCCGAATTCATGCACGAACAGATAATTTGCCCAGTCGTTGTTTGCTGCGGCCGTGCTGAACTGGCCAAAGATGCCACCGCCGCCATAGGTGTCGTTGTTGACGAGGATTTCAATGAATTCATACGGCGCATATTGGGCCAGGTCGCGCAGGGCGCGGTTATCCGTCGTCAGCACATAGCGCTCGCTGCCGAAGATATCGTAGCGCGTACCCAACGGCGAAGCATGATGCACTCCCGTCGACGGACGCGACACGCCCGACTCCTGCGTCGGCGCGGCCATGGCCCACACATTGAAATCATTGGCCCGTTCGCGAAATGGCGAGACCGTAAACAGGTGCTCGGCCAATTTGCGCGCCGTCGCTTCGAACTTGCCCATTTCGGCGACCGTGTAGCCATCGCCCATGATCAGCAGGTCGACCTTGTCGGACGAGGGACCGCTGACGCGGATCGGGATCGGCTTGACGGGCGCCGGTGGCTGCTTGCGGATCACATCCTGCGCGGCCGGGTCGACATCGGTGCTCCATACAATGGAAAACAGGCCACGCTCGTCGCGCTTCAGGATGCGCACGCGCACGGGCTGCTCGGGCTGAGGGAAACGCACGGATTCCTGGAAGGCGCGCGTGGTGGTTTTCGCTTCATCGGTGCTGGCCCACTCGCCAAAAATGGTGGAAAAGCCGCGCGAATACAGCACCTTGCCCGACTTGATATCGACCACTTCCAGCAGGTTGTTGCCGCGGTTGCTGTCGTCGATGGGGCGTGCCGGATTGCCCGGCCATGGCAAGGGCTCGACCAGCACGCGTTCCACCGCATAATGTTCGCCCAGCGCATTGCCGCTGTGCTGGTAATCGAGGCGCATGGTGGCCGGCTGGGCGGCACTGGTCGCCGCCGCGAGAGGGAGCGAGCAGGAGGCCAGCGCCAGAGCGCAGAGGAAGGAGCGAATCGGAGTTTGCTGCATGTCATTCCTAAAACGGTAGAAAAACAGGTGAAGGGAACGGTTTTCCAAACAATCAGCGGGTTCGCCGGCAGGCGCGGGAAAAACCGCTGCGGCACATTGTAGCGACAGGAAGCGGGCATGCAAAGCACGCGTTTTCAGCCTGCACGCTTGACCTTGAAAGCATTTTTCCATATATTAGACTGACTAGTCGATCAAGCAATAAGGAAAGTATGCGCACCATCGATCCCGACAAACACGCAGCCCGCCGTGACGCCATTCTCGCGGCGGCGCGCCACTGCTTCGCCCGAAAAGGCTTCCACCAGACCAGCACCGCTGCCATCTGCGCGCAGGCGGGCATGAGCCCCGGCAACCTGTTTCATTACTTCCCCACCAAGCAAGCCATCATCGCCGCCATCGTCGACCAGGAAGGCAAGGAGACGGCCGCCTATTTCACCGGCGTGCAAGGCAGCGCCGATGCGTACGGCGCCCTGCTCGATTTCATGGACCTGGTACTGGCACTGGCGGCAGACGGTGATTTTGCGGGATTGGCGCTGGAAATAGCGGCCGAGGCGATGCGCGACACGGATATCGCGGCCAGGGTGGCGCACAATGACGCCAGCCTGCGCGGCGCCATACAAGCCCTGCTGGAAGAGGCGGCCGCACGGGGCCAGGTCGACGCCGCGCTCGACGCCGCGCAAACGGCCAGCTGGCTCGCTGCGCTGATCGACGGCATCTTCAACCGGGTCGCCGTCGATCCCCATTACGCGCCGCTGGCACAGCGCGCCAGCTTGCACCTGCTGCTGGCGCGTTTCCTGCGCCCTGCCCGGTCATGAGCGGCGCCATGACGGCAACACCGGCGCGCATCGCCGATGTCGACGCCCTGCGCGGCTGCGCCCTGTTCGGCATCCTGGTGGTCAATATCGGCGCCTTCGCCACACCCTGGTTTGGCCTTGGCTTGACCGATCCGGCCTTTCACGCCAACGTGGACCGCGCCACGCATTTCCTCGTCGCCCTGCTGTTCGAGACCAAATTCTATCTGCTGTTTTCCTTCCTGTTCGGCTACAGCTTCACCTTGCAGATGCAGGCGGCCGCGCGCGCCGGTGCGCCGTTCGTGCCGCGCATGCTGCGCCGGCAAGCGGGCCTGTGGCTGATCGGCGCCCTGCATGCCGTGTTCCTGTTTCATGGCGACATACTCACCACTTATGCCGTGCTGGGCATCGTGCTGCTGGCGCTGCATCGCTGCGGCGAACGGCAGGCACTGTCCCTGGCCTTGATTCTCGTCACCGTCTGCGTGGGGTTCTGGGGATCGATGGCCTGGCTGCAAAGCCTGCAGCCGGCGGGCGACGCCGCCCAGCAGGCGGTGGCCATGGCGCAGAAGGCGGCGACCGCGCTGGCCGCCTACCGCGCCACCCCGGCCACCGTCGTCAGTCAGCATTTGCGCGAACTGAGTGACATCTGGATCGTCCTGCTGCTGGTGCAAGCGCCGTGCGCACTGGCCATGTTCCTGTGCGGCCTGGCCGCCGGCAAGCGCGAGATGCTGCTGCACGCCAGCGCATACCTGCCGCTGCGCCGCCGCCTGCTGCGGGCCGGCGCGCTGGTGGGCCTGCCCGGCGCCGCCTTCTATGCGTGGACCTCCGTGTATGGTGACAACCAGGCATGGCAGGTGGCGGGGCTGGCCGTGGGACTGGCGAGTGCGCCGCTGCTGGCGGGCGCCTATCTTGCGCTGGCCCTGGCCCTGTTCGAGCGCCTGCGCGACGACACGCTGTTTTCCCTGCTGGCTGATACGGGTCGCATGGCACTGTCGAACTACCTGCTGCAGTCAGCCATCTGCGCCTGGCTATTCCTCGCGTATGGCGCGCGGCTGATGGGCAGCGTCTCGCCGCTGGGCGCCCTGGCGCTGGCTGCCATCATCTTCAGCCTGCAGCTGCCACTGAGCCGCTGGTGGCTGCGCAACCACGCGTATGGCCCCGTCGAATGGCTGCTCCGGGCATTGACGATTGCGGCGTGGCCGCGCTGGCGGCGCGGCGCTTACTTGTAGCGGTACAGCGGCTGGCGCAGCTGGATGGGGCGGATGTCGAGGCGCAGTTTCAGCACCGAATACGCTTCCGCCTCGGTCGAGCTGTAGCCGACGCTGTTGACCGTTTTACTGAAGCGGAACTCGAAGCCCAGGTCCGGATAAGGATCGCGCGGGTTGCCGAAAGCGATACCGATGGCTTCCTGCTGCGCATTGTCGATCAGGTTGCCCATCAGGTCCAGCACGGCGTTATTGCCGAGAATATCGTTGGTAAACACGGGCTCGCGCATGTCGGGCTGGTTCGGATCGAGCTTGTTGTCGGCCTTGTCCGGCGAGGGCGTAAACACGCGCGTAACGAGGTTGAATTTGTCGCCCCGGTCCAGATAGCTGATGGCCGCGTTGCTGATATTAAAATTTTTCACGCCACGGTCGCTGATGGCGCCCGACAGGTCGATCAGCAAGGCGCCACTGTAGCCGATGACTTCCACGTCGCGCATGGCGTCGACCACCATGGCGCTGTTTTCATCGATGCCCAGTCCCAGGTGATAGCCTTTTTTCAGCATCACGGGAATCATGCGCGCAAAGCGCCCGCGTACCAGCAGATGCTGGTCCACAAAAACATCGCTGCCGATGAAGCCCAGTCCAGGCGCGATCTCGCGGCCATCCGTCACGCCCATCTTGAGCATGTCGAGCACGGGTTTGGCGTCATAAAACATGGTGGTGCTCATGATGGCCGCACCGGCGCTGGAACCGGCGATCACGCCGCCGTTGCGGTAGACCGACCAGATGGCTTCCAGCGCGGCCGTGCGGCTGCCGTCCGGGCGCAGCAAGGCTTGCGTGATGCGCCCCTGGTCGCCGCCGGCAAAATAGATGCCGGTGGCCGATTTGATCTGCGTGACGATGGCCGGATCTTCGGCTGCCTTGCGGTAGTCACGATTGGCCAACTTGACGGCCAGTGGCACGAAAAAAGCATCGGCGCCATATTGATTGAGTTTCTTGATGATGCTTTCACCGGATTTTTCCGGATTCATCGCGGCCGAGGCCAGCACGGCGATACGCGCGCCCTGCCCGCCCGACAACTTGACGATGCGCTGCCAGACTTCGGCATTGTCGGCGCGCAAGCCGCCGCCGATGATGACGAGGGTGCCCTGCGGGGCGCTGCCGATGGCACTGCCGCCGGGCGCCGCTGCGGCATGGAAGCTGCACAATGCCAGCGCAAACAGCAGCGCGGCGCGGAAAGTGTGATACAGGCTTGAAGATGATTTCATGGTACCTCTCGAATACACGGAAAGGGGCACGCGCCTGGCGCGCGCCCTTGCTGCCAAACTGCTGCTTGCAAGCCAGCTCCATCGAACTACGATACTACTTGCTGCTTATGACAGCGTTGTTGCGGTATCTCCACGCTTCTATGTAAAACTGCTTACTTGAAGCTGTAATTAGCGCTGGCATAGAAGCGCCGGCCACGCGGATCCGAATAAGTAGGGTCATAGCCGGACAGGAAAAAGTACGCCTGGTTCGAGTACGGCGGGCTGGTATTGAACAGATTCTGTATGCCCGCGCGCAGCTTGAACTGCTTGCTGACCGCATACGCGCCCGACATGTCCCACAGCGTGTACGCCTTCACCCGATTCGGTTTGACCACGCTGCCATCGTCCGTGTTGATGGCCGAGTTCTGGTCCCGGTAGCCGCTCGAATACGTGTTCGACAGGCTGGCCGAATACGGTCCATTATCCCAGTCCAGCGTGATCGTATGGCGCCAGCGCTGCACCACGCCGTCCGTGACGAAGGTATTCAGGTTGCTGATGAAATCGTCTCCAGGACTGGTCTGGATTTTCGAGTCGAGCACATACGTGCCGCTCAGGTGTCCACCGAAACGCCCCCACGCCGTTTTCACGCCATGCAGGTCGGCCGTGATATCGATGCCCGAGGCTTTTTGCGCGCCACGGTTTTCCTTGCGCAGCTCAATGTAGTCGATTTCATTGTCATCGTTGCGATGCACGAGGTCACCGTATTTGGCCAGGTTGCCCAGGATGATGTCGTCGCCGATTTCGCTGATCAGATCCGTGCGCTTGATATTCCAGTAATCAAAGCTGAAGGTCCAGTGCTGGCTCGGTTCCAGCACCAGGCCGGCCGAGAACTGGCGGCTGCGCTCCGGTTTCAGCTTGTCGTTGCTGTAGCGGCGCGTATCCCAGTTTTGCGCGCAATCGGCATAATTGTTCTCCACGGTGGCGCACAGCACGGGATCGGGCAAGGTCGCCGTGCTGCTGTAGACGGTAGGACGGTGCAGGTCCGACATCGACGGTGCGCGGAAACCCTTGCCCGCCGAGGCGCGCATCAGCACCTGCTTGCTGGGCATGTAAGTCAGGCCCACCTTGGGGCTGAGGGCGCCGCCCACCTGCTCGTAATGGTCATAACGGCCAGACAACTGCGCCTGCCATTGCTTGGTAAACGGCAGCAGCAGTTCGCCGTAGATGGCTTGCACATTGCGGCTGTCGCTGGTGCCCTTGCCGCCCTCCGGTGCCGCATCGTTGTTGATGTTGTCACTCATCAGCAATGCCGATGGACGGAACTCGGTGCGTTCGCGCCGCACTTCGCCGCCCACGGCCAGCGCCATGTCGCCGCCGCCCAGGGCCATCAGTGCGCGCGAAGCCTTGAAGTCCAGCCCATCCATGGTGCCGCGCGCATGGCGCACCTCGTCGTTCACCTGGATGCTGTCGAGCAGCGCCTTGCCTTCCGCACCCGATGGCCCGAAGGGATTAATGCGGCCATCGGCGATACCTTCCAACAGCTTGTCGTACAGGACATAGCCATGGGTATCCTTGTCCTTGACCACATTGACGCTGTGGTTCAGGCCCACGTCGTAATCCCAGCCGGCGAGCGTGCCGGTGGCGCCGACCACGAAGCGCTGGCTTTCGCTGGTCAGCTGGCTGGTGCGCATGCCCGCCTCGTTCAGGCGCATGCGCAGTTCCAGCTCGCGTCCCACCGGTTCGCCATCCTCGTCGAGCGCCGTATCGAAGCCGGCATTGGCCAGCTGCGGCACCTTGCTGTAATCGAGATAGCCGATCACGCGCGCCGACGAACCCACGTAATAGCTGCGCGAGCGGCTCAGCGCCACCTCCGCATACAGCTGGTGGTCGTTGTTCAGCTTCAGCACGCCGCGCGTAAGCAGGTTCTGCTTGTCCGTCTTCGGATAGAGCTCCGTGTCGCCCATATAATCGTAGGTACAGGCGTCGACGCCGCCCGTGCCCGCCGGCAGATACAGATTCGCCGGCGGCGCGCAGTTCGGGATCGAGAGATTGATCTGCCGGTTGGTGATCGGCTGGCCATTGAGCTGGAAGCCATTGTCCTGCAAGTGCGCGCGCTGGGCGCTGGACAGGCGGATATTCGCCGGGCTGGTAAAGTTCGACAGCAGATGCCCCAACCGATGCGGAATCTGCAGGTTCGGGATGAACTTGCGCTGCGAGGAGCTGAGGCGGTCGGTCTTTTGCAGGTCGACCACGGCAAAGATATTGTAGCCATCCGTGGCCAGGTCACCGGTGCCGGCCGTGATGCTGGCGGTGCGCTTGCCCGCGCCCCCTTCATCGGTGCGGCTGCCATACACGTTCAGCTCCACGCCCTGGTAATCCTTGCGCGTAATAAAATTGATGACGCCGCCGATGGCGTCCGTGCCGTACAGGGCCGAAGCACCATCGAGCAGTACTTCCACGCGCTGCAGGGCGGCGGCGGGAATGTTATTCAGGTCCACGCCAGCATCGTCGCCCGGCGAGGCAAAGTTCGCCATACGCCGGCCATTCAGCAGCACCAGGGTCGATGAGGTGCCCACGCCGCGCAGGTTGGCGCTGTTGAAACCGCGCTGGTCACCGCCCACGTTGATGCTGGCGCCATCGGTCAGGCCCCCGACGTTGGCGGATACACGCGCCATCAGTTCGGCCGCCGTCGTCACGCCCGCTTTCTCGATATCGGCGCGCGTGATGACCTGCACCGGCAGCGCCGTCTCCGATTCCAGCCGCTTGATGGCCGACCCCGTGATCTCCACGCGCTGCATTTTTTTCGGTGCCGGCTCCCCGTCCTGCCCCTGATCCTGCGCCTGCGCGCCGCTGGCCAGCATGCCCAGCGCCGCCGACACGCTCAGTGCGCCCAGCGCCAGGCGCACGCCTTGCGCCAGCACCGACTCGCGCGGCAATATGGAACCGCCATCTTGTCTTTTCATGTACATTGCAACTCTCCCCGATGGTATATATCTGATTTTTATAATGATTTTTTCACTGCCTTGCGCTGCCTGGATACTGCTTTCCTGGGCCCTGGCACGCCATGCTCGCCGCCGTACAGATAGGCGGAAATGACTTCGCTCAGACGGGCCGCTTTTTCAACGTTCTTCTTGTTCGACACCATCAGCGCCACGGCCAGCGCCTCGATCATGGCCAGTGCCGTGCTGGCGCTGCTGGGCAGGACAGGATGCGTGCTTTGCGCATACAACGCATGATCGGCCAGTTCGGCCAGGGGGGATGCGGGCGAGTCGGTGAGCGCCACGACGCAGGCGCCGCGATCGCGCGCGAAGCTGGCAAGTCCGATGCAGTCGAGCGTGTAACGGGGGAACGAGAGCACCACCAGCACATCTTGCGCCGTCAGGTTAACCAGATGCCCAGCCGCCACTTCCGAACCACCGATGCCCACCACTTCCACCACATGCGGGCAAAACGGCTGCAGATGCTGCACCAGCATGCCTGCCAGGTTGGCCGACAGGCCGAATCCCATCACATACACTACCTTGGCGCGCGTCAGGCGCCGCACCACGGCCTGCATGGCAGGCGGCGAGAGGGCATCGGATGTGGCGGCGATGTTCGCGGCCGCATATTCCAGGCTTTCCGTGACGGGTGATGTGGCGCGCGCACGCCGTTCTATCGTGCGACGCAATTTATCGACTGGCTGCAACAGCGATTGCAGGGTTTCGGCCATGGCACTGCGCATGGCCGAATAATTCTTCTGGCCGATGTCGCGCGCGAAGCGGCTGATGGTTGCCGTCGATACCTGGCAGCTGTCGGCCAGCTCCTCGATGCCCAGCGCCGTCACGCGCATCTGGTTACGCAGCAGGTAATCGGCGATCTGCCGCTGCGAGGCCGAGCCGCTGGCCAGCACGTGCATCAGCGCCTGTCCCAGCGGCGCTTGCGCAAAGGCAGCATCGGGCGACGACAGGGCAGCGGCCACTGGCGTGCGGGAGCTGTTACGGGCAGGACTGGCGGATGATTTCATATCACTGGCGGCCTGTGTTCTTGTGTATGGCGGATGACGGATAAAAAGGCGAAAACGGGTCGCTGGAACTTACTCTACTCATATCAAAAAGAAAACTCAACAAATATTTGTAAAAGGATTTTCATTGATTTACTTCGTGAAAATAATGCTACATAATCGACCGAAATCCATCAACCGCGCCCCGTTTTGGGGCGAATTCGCCATGCAAGTACAACAGCATCCCATCTCCACCGCGCACGCCAGCGTATCCTGCCAGTTGAGCAGCTTTCACTTTGGCACGGCGGCTGCCGACAGCCGCAGCGGCAAGAAGGTGTATATCCAGGCGGCGTTGCATGCGGACGAAGTGCCGGGCATGCTGGTATCGCAATTTTTGCGCCGCGAACTACTGGCGCTGGAGGCGGCCGGCAAGATCCACGGCGAAGTGATCCTGGTGCCGGCAGCCAATCCCATCGGCCTGGCGCAAGCCATCCATGGCGCGCCGTTCGGTCGCTTCGACCTGACCACCGGCATCAACTTCAACCGCGCCTACCGCCACGTGGCAGATGAATTGAAAACCACGCTCGATGGCCAGCTGGGACAGGATGCGAAGGCCAACGTGGCGCTGATACGCCAGCATGCGCGCGATGCCGTCGCCGCCTGGCGGCCTGGCACGGATGCGGAAGTGCTGAAAAAAACCCTGCTGGGCATGGCCATCGATGCCGACATCGTGCTCGACCTGCATTGCGATAACGAAGCAGCCCTGCACATCTATACAGGCACGCCGCTGGCGGCGCAGATCGCGCCCCTGTCCGCACTGCTGGGCGCGCGCGCCGTGCTGCTGGAACTGGCAGCCGGGGAAGAGCCGTTCGACGAAGCCTGCAGCCGCCTGTGGTGGGATCTGGACGCGCACTTCCAGGGACGCTATCCAATCCCCGCCGCCTGCCTGTCGACCACCGTCGAATTGCGCGGCGAAGTGGAAGTGAGCTACGCCCTGGCAGAACGCGATGCCACCGCCCTGCTGCGTTTTCTCGCCATCGAGGGCGTACTGGAGATAGCCGGCGCCGGCGACAAGCTGCCCGCCCCGCAATGCGTTCCCACGCCGCTGGCCGGCGTGGAACCCATCCTCGCGCCGCATCACGGCGTACTGGTCTACCTGCGTGAAATGGGCGAGGTACTGGCCGCCGGTGACGCGATAGCCGACCTGATCGATCCCGTCAGCGGCGAGACGACGACCTTGTGCTGCACCGTCGCCGGTGTCTTCTTTGCGCGCAGCGCCCACCGCCACGTCTTGCGCGGCATGAACGTCGGCAAGGTCGCCGGCACCGTCGCCTTCCGCGGCGGCAGCCTGTTGAGCCAATAAGTGACACTACAAAGCGCCATGAGAAAATTCAAGCTCCCCAACACCTTCGTCCTGCTGTGCGCCATCCTGGCCATGATCGCCCTGGCGACATGGCTGGTGCCGGGCGGGAAATTCGACACGCAGCTGGTGAACGGCAAGCAGCTGATCATCCCGGGCACGTTTCACTACGTGGACAACAAGCCGCAGGGACTGGCAGCGCTGATGATGGCGCCCATCAAGGGCTTCGTCGACGCCAGCCTGATCATCGGCTTCGTGCTGATCGTCGGCGGCGCCTTCGCCGTGCTGCAAAAGACGGAAGCCTTCGATTCGCTGATCAAGGCCATCGCCAAGGCACACACCAGTTCGCGCTTCGTGCGCGCCGCCATCATCCCCGTCTTTTTCACCATGTTTTCCCTGGGTGGCGCCACTTTCGGCATGAACGAGGAAGCGATTCCCTTCATCCTGATCTTCGTGCCACTGGCGCTGGCCCTGGGCTATGACACCATCACGGGCGTGTCGATTCCCTTCATCGGCTCGCAGGTAGGTTTTTCCGCCGCCTTCCTGAACCCGTTCAACGTCGGTATCGCGCAGGGCATCGCCGGCGTGCCGATCTTTTCCGGCATCGGCTACCGCCTGATCGTGTGGACCATCGCCACGGCAGTCAGCATCGTCTTCCTGATGTGGTACGCGGCGCGCATCAAGCGCCATCCGGAAAAAAGCCCGACCTATCTGCTCGACATCGAAAAGCGCAGCGAACACTCGATGGACCTGGACAGCTTTGCCGGCATGACGCGCACGCACCGCGCGGTGCTGTGGATTTTCATGGCGACCTTGCTGACGATGGTCGTCGGCGTCGTCAAGTATGACTGGTTCATCGATGAAATCGCCGCCCTGTTCCTGGTCATGGCCATCGTCGTCGGCCTGGTCGGCCGACTCGACATGGACAGCCTGGTGGCGTCCTTCGTGCAGGGAGCGCGCGACATGGTGAGCGTGGCACTCGTCATCGCGCTGGCGCGCGGCACCATGATCCTGGCGCGCGATGCGCAGATCATCGACACCATGCTGCATGCGCTCACGCCCCTGGTGGCGTCGTCAAGCCCCGTCTTTGCCGCGCAAAAGATGTTCTTCATGCAGTCGGTGATCAACTTCTTCATCCATTCCGGCAGCGGCCAGGCGGCTCTCACCATGCCCATCATGGCGCCGCTGGCCGACCTCGTGGGCGTGACGCGCCAGACAGCCATTCTGGCTTTCCAGTTCGGCGAATTCACCACGCCGATGATCCCCACCTCCGGCATCACCGTCGGCGTGCTGGCGCTGGCGCGCGTGCCGTGGATTACCTGGGCCAAGTGGATGATCCCGCTGCAGCTGATCTATCTGGTGCTCGCGCTGCTGCTATTGATTCCCCCCTGCCTGATGCACTGGCAGTAAGCCAGTCAGCGCTGGTAGATGTCCGGCACATACCGCTCCATCAGCGCCTCCGGCCTGAGGGGCGGCGTAAAACCGTAGTCCGTATACAGGCCATGCGCCGTGCTCGTGGCCAGCATGAAACGGCGCAAGCCCTGCAGGTCAGGGTGGGCCACCACGGCCTCCATCAGGCGCCTGCTGTAGCCGCGGCTGCGGTACTCTTCCAGCACATACACGTCGACCAGATAGGCAAACGTGGCGTAGTCGCTGACCACGCGGGCGAACGCCACCTGGCGGCCGTCAAGCGTACCGCCAAAGCACAGAGAATGGTCGATGGCGCGCTGCACGGTGGCCAGCGGGATGCCGATGGCCCATGTCGATTGCGTGCTGAGAAAATGGTGGATGGCAGGAACGTCGAGTTCCGCCTTGTTGCTGCTGATATTCAAGTGTGACATCTCGCTGCCCGCCTGTCGTTGAAAAATACGATCATCGGCGATTTGCGCACTGCTGTCATCAGGGCTGGCGAGGATAGGGGGTACCGCCCCTCCCGACTGCCTGTGATGGTGTATTGCTGGATGCTACTGGTACCACGGGTTCTGCTGGCATTGCATGGCCGCGCTTACAGTGCGGCTTTTTCTTCGGCGCTCAAACGCTTGGCGCTGACATACACGGTGTGCATGGTGGCTTGCTCGGTGCTGGCAACGATGGGTGCTGGCGCGGCGCGGAACTTCGGCACAGCGGCAGTGGCCAGGCTGGTGGCGGCGGCGATGGCGATGATGGCGACGAAGATGGCTTCCATGTTTTTAGCGATGTTCATGATGATGTCCTTTGAGTGGCTGGTTGTGTGCTGCGATGATTGAACTGTAGGCGGACCGCCCCTGAACCGCCAGCGGATTGCGACCAAACGCACGATTCGCGGGACAGAATACAAAAAGCGCGGATGGAACGCACAACCTGCCCGCGCCGTGGCATTTGACGCTTGCCAGCCCCATTCCTGGCCATTTCAGCGCCCTGCAAGGCCCTAAAAGCCCTACCGCCTGCCAACCTTGTTTATAATCGCCCTACACTAAAGGACTTCTTTCATGACTGATCAATTCTCCAAAAAGGGCGAAGCCTGGTCGGCCCGGTTTTCCGAACCGGTCTCGGACCTCGTCAAGCGCTACACAGCTTCTGTATTTTTTGACAAGCGCCTGGCGCTGTTCGACATCGAAGGTTCGCTGGCCCATGCGGAAATGCTGCATGCGCAAGCCATCATCAGCCCGGCCGACTACGCGGAAATCCAGCGCGGCATGGCGCAAATCTCGCAGGAAATCGCCGCCGGCCAGTTCGAATGGCTGCTGGACCTGGAAGATGTCCACCTGAATATTGAAAAGCGCCTGACCGAACTGGTAGGCGATGCGGGCAAGCGCCTGCACACCGGCCGTTCGCGCAACGACCAGGTGGCCACCGACATCCGCCTGTACGTGCGTTCCGCCATCGACGACATCACCGCCCTGCTGGCGACGTTCCGCAGCGCGCTGACGGATCTGGCCGAGCAGCATGCCGACACCATCATGCCGGGCTTTACCCACATGCAGGTGGCACAGCCGATCACCTTCGGCCATCACATGCTGGCCTATGTGGAAATGTTCGGCCGCGATGCCGAGCGCATGGCCGACTGCCGCAAGCGCGTCAACCGCCTGCCGCTGGGCGCCGCAGCCCTGGCCGGCACCACCTTCCCCATCGACCGCCTGCGCGTGGCCAGGACGCTGGGCTTCGACGACGTGTGCCACAACTCGCTCGACGCCGTGTCGGACCGTGATTTCGCCATCGAATTCTGCGCCGCTGCCGCCGTGCTGATGATGCACGTGTCGCGCATGGCCGAGGAACTGGTGATCTGGATGAGCCCACGCATCGGCTTCATCGACATCGCCGACCGCTTCTGCACCGGCTCGTCGATCATGCCGCAAAAGAAAAACCCGGACGTGCCCGAGCTCGCCCGTGGCAAGACAGGCCGCGTATATGGCCACCTGATTGGCCTCTTGACCCTGATGAAAGGCCAGCCGCTGGCCTATAACAAGGATAACCAGGAAGACAAGGAACCGCTGTTCGATACCGTCGACACCGTCATTGACACGCTGCGCATCTTCGCCGACATGGCCGGTGGCATCACGGTGAAACCGGAAGCGATGCGCGCGGCAGCCCTGCAGGGTTATGCCACGGCGACCGACCTGGCCGACTACCTGGTCAAGAAGGGCTTGCCGTTCCGCGACGCCCATGAAGCAGTTGCCCTGGCCGTGCGCGCCTGCGTCGATGCCGGTTGCGACCTGGCCGACCTGTCGCTGGAACAGTTGCGCGCGTTTTCCCCGCTGACCGGTGAAGACGTGTTTGAAGTGCTGACCCTGGAAGGCTCCGTCGCCGCGCGCGACCACGTGGGTGGCACCGCGCCGCGCCAGGTGCGCGCCGCGATCGCCCGCGTGCGCTCGCAGCTGGAAAAATAAACCGCGCTTGTGCGCACAAGCGCCCCGCTGCATCGCTGCAGCGGGGCGTTTTTCATTGCGCGACGATTTTCGACAATCCAGAAAAGGCAGCGCCCGGGCTCAAGCCGAAAGGCGCGAACTGATATCATGCCCGCATTCCAAATCAGCATCGAACAAAGGAGCAGGCATGAGCATAGGTGGCACTTCCATCGAACAGGCATTGGCATCGCTGTCTGACATGACGGGCGGCATGCTCGCCATCGGCAAGGCCGAACATGCGCAACGCATCGCCAGGGCGCAAGCGTACATGCGCGAACAGGGTATCGCGGCGATCTACCTGAACGCGGGCGCCAACCTCACTTATTTCACGGGCACAAAATGGTATGCCAGCGAACGCATGGTGGGCGCCATCCTGCCGGCCAGCGGCGAGATCGAATACATCGCTCCGGCCTTCGAGGAAAGCACCTTGACGGGCTTCATGCTCATCGAAGGCCGTGTCAATTGCTGGGAAGAGCATGAAAGCCCGTACCTGCTGTTCGTCGACGTGCTGGCGCGCATGGGTGTGGCGCAAGACGCGCACCAGCCGCCGCGCGTGGGCATCTGCGAAAGCGCCGCCTTCTTCATCTATGACGGCATCAAGCCGCTGGCCCCCGGCTACGCGCTGGAAAACGCGCGCGCTGTCACGGCGTACTGCCGCAGCCGCAAGTCACAGGCGGAAATCGCCCTGATACAGCGCGTGATGGACATGACCCTGGCCGTGCACGTGGCCACGGCCAGCATGCTGTATGAAGGCATCACGACGGTGGAAGTAGAGGAATTCATCCAGCGTGCGCACCGCAAGGTGGGTGCGCCGCGCTCGTATTTTTGTATCGTGCTGTTCGGCGAAGCGACGGCCTATCCGCATGGCGTCAACTATGTACAGACACTGAAGGCAGGCGACACGGTGCTGATCGATACAGGTTGCCAGGTAATGAACTATATTTCCGACATCACGCGTACCTATGTGTTTGGCGCCATCAGCGAGCGCCAGCGCAGCGTGTGGAACAGCGAAAAGGCGGCGCAGGCAGCCGCGTTCGCCGCCGCGCAGCTAGGGGTTCCCTGCGGCGACGTGGACCGCGCCGCCCGCGTATCCCTGGAAGCAGACGGCTTCGGCCCCGGCTACAAATTGCCCGGACTGCCGCACCGCACGGGCCATGGGATCGGTCTCGATATCCACGAGTGGCCTTACCTGGTGGGCAACGACACCACGCCGCTCGACGTGGGCATGTGTTTCTCGAACGAGCCGATGATCTGCATCCCCGGCGAATTCGGCATCCGCCACGAAGACCATTTCTACATGACAGAAAACGGTCCGCGCTGGTTCACGCAACCGGCGCACAGCATCGACGATCCGTTCGGTCTGCACGCCTAGGCAGCTTACCTCAACGCCAGCCGCCGTGCCGCTGGTGCGGTGGCAATCGCCGGCACGCCGCCCTGCGCCAGCTTGAACACGGCCAGCGCAGTGCCCAGTTGTACGGCCTGTTCCTGCAGCGATTCGGCCGCCGCCGACGCCTCTTCCACCAACGCGGAGTTTTGCTGCGTCATCTGATCCATGCTGCCGATGGCCACGCCGATATCGCCGATGCCGGCGCTCTGCGCCTGGCTGGCGGCGCTGATCTCGGCCATGATGTCGGCCACTTTTTTCACGGAATCGACGATCTGGCCCATGGTCAGCCCCGCCTCGTCGACCAGCTTCGAGCCGACATTCACCCTGGCCACCGAGTCTCCTATCAATTCCTTGATTTCGCGGGCCGCTGCGGCGCTGCGCTGCGCCAGATTGCGCACCTCGGATGCCACCACGGCAAAGCCGCGCCCCTGCTCGCCCGCGCGGGCCGCTTCCACGGCCGCATTCAAGGCCAGGATATTCGTCTGGAAGGCGATGCCGTCGATCACGCCGATGATGTCGACAATGCGTTTCGATGAGTCGTTGATCTCACCCATGGTGGTGACCACCTGGCTGACCACTTGCCCGCCTTTCACGGCGACAGAAGACGCCGACACCACCAGTGCATGCGCCTGCCCCGCATTGGCCGCGTTGTCGCGCACGGTGCTTGTAAGGCTATCCATGCTGCGCGCCGTCTGATCCAGGCTGCCCGCTTGCGATTCCGTGCGTGCGGCCAGGTCCGCATTGCCTTGCGCGATTTCGGCACTGGCCACCTGGATGGTTTCAGCGGAAGCCTTGATATCGGCTACCATGCCGCCCAACTTGCCGCGCATGTCCTTCAAGGCCGCCAGCAGGCTGGCCTGGTCGCCCGCATCGGTGGCGATCTCCATCGACAGGTCACCATCGGCCACCGCGCGCGCGATCTGGCGTGCATATTCGGGTTCGCCGCCCAGCTGCTGCCAGATGGCGCGCACGACAAAGTGCGACACGGCCACCAGGCAGACGATCACGGCCAGTGCCACGGCGATGCTGGTATTGAGGGCATGGCGCACGTTGGCCGCACTGCGCTCTATGCCCTGTTTGAACTGCAATTGCGCCTGCTCGTTGGTCTTTGCCAGGTCGGCATTGAGCACTGCCAGCGCGCCCTGCATGCGCGCCACGGTCGCTTGCGGATCGCCCTCTTCCATTTCCAGCATGATGCGCGCCGCGCTCAGCGCCGGCGCATAATAGGCATCGAATTCTTTGGCCAGGCGCTGGCCCTGTTCGCGCTGGCCGGGGATCGCCGCAAAGTCGCCCAGCTTGCCGCGCAGCTTGACGGCCTGGCCGCCGACTTGCCCGATACGCTCCTTGTCGCCTTCGCTGACGGCGTCACGTAAGCCATCGCCGACGGCGGCCACGTCCAGCGTCAGCGACTTGGCCATGTCGAGCACGGGATAGTCGGCGCTTTCAGTGGCGTGAATGGAATTGAGCGCGGCCGTAGACAGGTAGGCACTGACGGCCAGTCCCAGGCCGAAGATCACGGCCGAGACGACAGGCAGCGCCCATATCTTGCGTTTGATGCTCATTGCTGTCTCCTGATGTTGATGAATTATCGGGCCGCCACATGGCGCGCGGCCCGAGCCGGCTTTATGGCGCCGTCAGCACTACTTTGACAGTACCGTCGACGGCACTCTTTTCGATATAGCCGATGGCTTTCGGATCGGCGGCCACGGCCTTTTTCACGTCGGCGCTATTGGCCACCTCTTTCGGCAAGGTCGCCTTGCCCGTGAAGACCAGCTTGGACCACAGGGCCTTCGCTTGCGACGGCTCCTTGTCCGTCACCTTCTTGTAGAACTCGGCGCGCACAGGGGCGTTTTCCGGCTGGTCGATCGGCGTCATGGCTGTCGATTTTCCGAGAAAGAATTGCGCCACCTGTTCATTCGTCATTGCGCCGGCAGCGCTCTTCGGATTGACCACAACGACTACTTCGGCCATGGCAGGAACGGCAACCGACAGCGCCAGCAAGGCAGCCACATTCAGAATAAATGGTTTCATATGGCGCTCCTTAGAAAACGAAATCGATGGCGGCGGCAGCCACCGTGACTGGACCATGGAAGCCAGGCTTGGCTTGCACGAACAGGCCAACGCCATTCTTCGGCTTGATGCGGTCGATCTGCACTTTCAGCGCGGCCGAACGGTGGAAGTCCCAGCGCACGCCGATGCTGTCCGTCGATTGCTCCAGCTGATTGAGCGTCATGGCCATGGTGTTGACGCCCGCCGACAGCGCGCGCAAAGTCGGCGTGCAGGCGGCCGGATAGCCGGCCGGGCATGCCGCCGGCACGGTGTTGTTCACGCGATCATCGGCCTTCAGGCTGGCATGGCTGTAATACGGCAAAAAGGCGCCGATGCGGTAGCCGGTCATCACATACCACGAGGTGCTGTCATTGATGTAGCTATCCGTCTTGCGCTTGGCGTACTCGGACTGCAACAGGATATTGTTCCAGTCCAGGCCCAGGCCAACGGAAGTAAACGAGGCTTTCTTGTTCTTCACCACCAGCGCATCGGCCAGTGCGCCCAACTGGACAAACTTGTAGCCAGCGCCGGCTGCGCGCAAGGCCGCCATCAGCGCATTCTGGCTGGCAGAATCGTCGATGCTCAGCTTGGTTTCGGCGCGACCGAAACGCACAGTAACGGGGCCATGTTCAGCCACCAGGTTGAGGGCGACGATGGACTTGCCTTCCACGTGCACAGTGGATTCGGGGCCAGTGGCCAGGGTCGCCTTGGTGCGGCCCAGCGCCAGCTGCGTGGTGATGCTGGTGTCGCCCGCGCTGAACTGGTAGGTACCGTCGATGCCGTCGATGCTGTTCAGGGGTACCTGCGAATACATTTCTCCCGGTGGACGCAGCATGGTGTTGGCATAGCCCACGTTACGGTAATCGGAAATCATGAAGACGGGCAGGCCCATGCGGCCAACGCGCACGCTGAAGCTGTCCGACACTTTGGCCTTGGCAAAAGCCCACGCCAGTTCGGCGCCGAAATCATCCTCGCCATCCTTGCGCGCCAGGCCCTGCACGGTGGCCGACAGCCACGGGTTGACGGTAACATTGGCCTGCAGGCCCAGGTTGGAATCGACGCCCGTGCGGGCAGTGCGGCCCGCGCCGGCAGCCTGGTTCGGGCGCGCGAACTGCGCGTTGTCCGTATCAGCCATGGTCAGCGCGGCCGAGCCGTAACCGCTGATCTTGACGGTCGGGCCACTGGCGACATCTTCGGCGTAGGCGTGGCTGATGGCCAGGGGCATGGCCAACAGGAAAAGCAGGACGTGTTTATTCATAGTAATTAAATACCCGTAGCGGTGAACATTAATCGTGGAGTGGATTCGAGGTTGGTGGCGCAGCGACCGTAAAAGGCCGGGTCCGTTTCTTCGCGCCGCCATCGCCTGGGGCGTGCATGGCTGCGTAACCAGTGAATGACCACATGCTACAGAAAAAAGGTTTTACTTTGGAATGTTTTCTTGAGGCAATGAGCGAATTCGTCCCTTTTCCCGAAAAAAGCATGCGTTCTAGAGGGGTTTATCTAAAAAAAACGCCGTGCAAAACCACACTTTCGCTATATTTTTCATACACTTATGGATAAATCAAGACAAAAATAACTCGGATAAAAAAAACGCCACCCGCACAAAGATCACGGGTGGCGCTGGCCGATGCGGTGCTACAGCAACGCTTACTCGCGCTTCGACACCAGGGTCAGAATATCGTAGCTGGCCACCAATTCCTCGTTCTGGTTGGTCACCTGTACGTCCCACGCGACTACGCCCTGGCCCACGCCAAACACGTCCTTGCGGTTGCGGTCAACCTTGCGCTTGCAGGTCAGGCGGGCGCGGATGGTGTCGCCGATGGCGACGGGGGCGACGAAGCGGAGGTTGTCCAGGCCATAATTGGCCAGCACGGGGCCGACGCCGGGCGAGACGAACAGGCCGGCGGCAGCCGACAGCACGAAATAGCCGTGGGCGATGCGCTTGCCGAACTGTGATTCCTTCGCCGCGATTTCGTCGAAGTGCATGTAGAAGAAGTCGCCCGAGATGCCGCCGAAGGCGACGATGTCCGCTTCGCTGACGGTGCGGCGGTGCGTCAGCAGCGAGTCGCCCGTCTTCAAGTCTTCGAAGTGCTTGCGGAACGGGTGGATCGGGCTTTCATTGACGTCCGCGCCGCGCACATATTCACCGGTGATCGCCGCCAGCATGGTCGGCGAGCCTTGCACCGCCGCCCGTTGCAGGTAGTGGCGCACGGCGCGCACGCCGCCCAGTTCCTCGCCGCCGCCCGCGCGGCCAGGGCCGCCGTGCTTCAGTTGCGGCAAAGGCGAACCATGGCCCGTCGAATCGACGGAGGCCACGCGCTCAAGCACATGCACGCGGCCATGCGTGGCCGCCACTTGCGGCACCACGCGCGCGGCGATCTTCGGATCGCGCGTCACCAGGGTACTCACCAGGCTGCCCTTGCCGCGCGCGGCGAGGGCCAGCGCTTCGTCGATATCCGTGTAGCCCATCATGGTGCTGACGGGGCCGAACGCTTCCACGTCATGCACGGCATCGTTGGCGAAGGCATCACGGCACAGCAGCAAGGTCGGCGAAAAGAAGCTGCCATCCTGCGCGCCATCGCCCAGAGGATGGAAGCCGTCGGCCGCGCCGAACACCACCTCGTTGCCTTGCGACAAGGTGGCGACCCGTTCGGCCACGTCGTTCTGCTGTTCTTTCGATGCCAGCGCCCCCATACGCACGCCTTCGATGGACGGGTCGCCCACCACCACCTTGGCCAGGCGTTCGCGCAAGCGCGTACCGACAGCATCTATCAGGTGCTCGGGCACGATGATGCGGCGAATCGCCGTGCACTTCTGCCCCGACTTGCCCGTCATTTCGCGCACGACTTCCTTGACGAACAGGTCGAATTCCACGTCGTCGGGCGTGACGTCCGGCGCCAGGATGGCGCAGTTGAGCGAATCGGCTTCGCCATTGAAGGGCACGGACTGGGCGATCAGATTCGGATTGGTGCGCAGCTTGGCGGCCGTGGCGGCCGACCCCGTGAACGTGACGAAGTCCTGGCCATTCAGGCGGTCCAGCAAGTCGCCCGTGGAGCCGATCACCAGTTGCAGGCTGCCGGCCGGCAGCAAGCCCGATTCATGCATCATGCGCACGACGGCTTGCGTCAGATAGCTCGTCGCCGTGGCCGGCTTGGCGATGCAGGGCATGGCGGCCAGGAAGCTCGGCGCAAATTTTTCCAGCAAGCCCCAGATGGGGAAATTGAAGGCGTTGATGTGCACGGCCAGGCCGCCGCGCGGCACCAGGATGTGCGTGCCGGCGAAACCGCCCTTCTTGCCCAGCGCGATGGCCGGGCCTTCGTGCAGCACGTTCGACGACGGCAGCTCGTTGCTGCCCATGCTGGCGTAGGCGAACAGGGTGCCCGTGCCGCCCTCGATGTCGACCCAGCTATCGGCGCGCGTGGCGCCCGACAGGTGCGAGATCGCATACAGTTCTTCCTTGCGCTCGACCAGGTACAGTGCCAATGCTTTCAAGCGCGCGGCGCGCTGCTGGAAGTCCAGCGCCATCAGGCCCGGCACACCCGTCTTGCGGGCATACGTGACGGCTTCGTCGAAGTCGATCTTCTCAGCATGCGTGTGATAGATCACGCGGTTGTTCAAGGCGCTATGCAGGGCCACGGCGGCGCTTTCGCCCAGCCAGCGGCCGGCGATCAGGCTTTGCAGGGTGGATATTTGAGCCATCTGTACTACTCCTATGTTGGTTGACTGCGTGCTTACTGCGCTGCGGCGTTCTTGTGCAAATGCAGCGGCAATGCGGATTCAAAATTGAGACGCTGGCGATTCGCCTCGACTTCCGTCAGGGCATCCACTTCGCGCATCGTCTGCATGGAGCGCACGGCCAGTTCGTGGTACTGGCTGGTGCCCGAGCTTTTCCACTTGATTTCATCGTCGGTGAGCGCCCGTATCACCTTGGCCGGCGTGCCCACCACCATGCTGCGCGGCGCGACGATCATGCCCGCCTTGACGAAACTCATGGCCGCGACGATGGATTCCTCGCCGATGATGGCGTTATCCATCACCACGGCATTCATGCCGACGAGCGCGTTGCGGCCGATGCGGCAGCCATGCAGCACGGCACCATGGCCGATGTGACCGTCGACTTCGACCACGGTGTCGCAGCCGGGGAAACCGTGCATGACGCAGGTATCCTGCAGATTCGCGCCCTCTTCCAGGATCAATCGGCCGAAGTCGCCGCGGATCGAGGCCAGCGGACCGATATAGCAGCGCGGGCCGACGATCACGTCGCCGATCAGCACGGCCGACGGATGCACATAGGCGCTGGGGTGGACGACGGGGGTGACGCCGTTGATTTCGTAGACTTTGACCATAAAAACTCCTATATGCCTTGAGATAAAGCGTGCTTTCAGCCCAAGACCTCAACTGCCGGGGTCGGACCCTCAGGGTCCGACCCCGGTCTCTGCTCTTGGGTTACATGCCGAGATAGGCGCTTTGTACCTGCTCGTTATGCAGCAACTCGGGACCGGGACCGGACAGCGTGATGGCGCCCGTCTCGATGACGTACCCCACGTCAGCGATCGACAGGGCCGCGTGGGCGTTCTGCTCGACGAGGAAGATGGTGATGCCCTGGTCGCGCAACTCGGCCACGATGCGGAAGATTTCGGCGATCAGCAAGGGTGCCAGGCCCATGCTGGGCTCGTCGAGCAACAGCAGTTGCGGGCGGCCCATCAGCGCGCGCGCCATGGCCAGCATCTGCTGCTGCCCCCCGGACAGCGTACCGGCCAGCAGCAGCCGCTTTTCCTTCAAGATGGGAAACAGGCCGTACATGCGCTCCATGTCGCCCGCCACGTCCTGCGCGGGGCGCGTAAAGGCGCCCAGGCGCAGATTGTCTTCCACCGTCATGGGGGCGAACACTTGCCGCCCTTCCGGCACCTGGCAAATGCCGGCACGCACGCGCTTGTCGGCGCTCATGCGGCTGACGTCCTGGCCGGCGAAGGCGATGCTGCCGGCGCCGATCGGCTGCACGCCCGAAATCGCCCGCAACAGGGTGGTCTTGCCGGCGCCATTCGCGCCCACCAGCGCCACCAGTTGCCCCTGGCGCACCTGCAAGTCGATGCCGTGCAGGGCCTGGATGCGGCCATAGTGGCTGGTCAAGCCTTTGATATCGAGCACCAGCGGAGTCTGAGGTTTTTCCATCTTCATCATGCCGCCACTCCCAGGTATGCCGCCACCACGTCGGGATTGGCGCGCACTTCGGCGGCGGTCCCTTCGGCCAGCTTCTTGCCATAGTCGAGCACCAGGATATGGTCCGACAGGTTCATCACCAGTTTCATGTCATGCTCGACCAGCACCACCGTCACGCCCGATTGCGCCACCTTGCGTATCAAGGCTTCGATCTCGCCCGTCTCGGTATGGTTCAAACCAGCCGCCGCTTCATCGAGCAGCAGCACCTTCGGCTTGGCCGCCAGTGCGCGCGCGATTTCCAGGCGCTTTAAGGCGCCATACGACATCTGTCCCGCCTCGTCGTCGATATGCCGCCCCACGCCGACAAACTCCATCAGGCTGGCCGCCTCGTCGCGGCAGGCCGCATCGGCACGGCGCACGGACGGCAAACGCAGCATGGAGGCAAACAGGTTCTGGTTCAGGCGCAGGTGCGCGCCCACCATCACATTATCGATGGCCGTCATGTTCATGCACACTTGCAGGTTCTGGAAGGTGCGGCTCATGCCGCGCCGCGCCAGCGCATCGGGCGGCATGGCGGCCACGTTTTCGCCATTCAGCAAAATCTCGCCGCTGGTCGGCGTGTACACGCCCGTGATCAAATTGAACAAGGTCGTCTTGCCGGCGCCGTTCGGCCCGATCACGGAGTGGATATTGCCTTCCTTGACGGTGAAGCTCACGTCCTGCACCGCGTGCACACCGCCAAAGCGCTTGCTCAGATTATTAATCGTCAGCATCTCACACCTCCAGCGCGGATTTGACGGGCGCCTTGGGCGTGGCGGCACGCTTGCGCGAACGGCTGGCCAGGCTGGGTACCAGGCCTTTGGGCATGAAAATCATGGTCGCCATCAGGATCACGCCGAACACCACCGTTTCCCAGCCTTCAAAACTGGACAACAGTTGCGGCAGGATCGTCAGCAGGGCTGCACCGATGATGGAACCGAAGATCGACGCCATGCCGCCCACCACCACCATCGTCACCAGCTCGATCGAGTGGAAGAAGCCGGCCAGGTTGGGGGTGATAAAACCGATGTAATGGGCGCTGATGCTGCCTGCGATACTGGCAATGACGGCCGACAGCACAAACACGCGGACCTTGAAGCGGGTCGTGTCGACACCGACCACGCGGGCCGCCACTTCCGAGCCGTGGATCGCTTGCAGTGCGCGCCCGACGGGCGAATCGATCAGGTTCAGGGCCAGCCAGGTGACCAGCAACAACAGTACGGCGCAGACCAGGTACCACGCTTTCTCACCGGCGATTTCCAGGCCGGCCAGCGTGAAGGCGGACACGCCTATCCCATCGGGGCCGCCCGTCCACTGCGTCTCGTTGTTGATGACGATGGAAATGATGATACCCAGGCCCAGCGTCGCCATGGCCAGGGTATGGCCCTTGAGCTTCAATACGGGGCGGGCCAGCAACAGCGCCAGCAGCCCAGTCGCGACGGCGCCCGCCGCCAGCGCAGCCAGAGGCGGCCAGGCATAGTGCGTGGTCAGCACAGCCGACGCGTAGGCGCCCAGGCCATAGAAACCCGCGTGGCCCAGGCTGATCTGGCCCGTGTAGCCCATCAACAGGTTCAGGCCGATGACGACGATGGCGTTGAGCGCAATGCGGATCGCCACGTCATAGTAGAACGCATTGGTGAGGAACAGCGGCAAAATGGCCAGCACCAGGGCCAGCACCAGCAGTCCACCGTGGCGTGAGCGGGAAAATAATGTTGATAACCGCGTCTTCATACACGCTCCGAATTTTTAGCGCCAAACAAGCCTTGCGGCAGGAAGAACAGGATCAATAAAATCAGCACGAATGGCACGGCGTCCTTGTAGGCCGACGAAATGTAACCGGCCGTCATGGCTTCGGCGATGCCCAGGATCAGGCCACCTGCAATCGCACCGGCACCGCCGCCCAGGCCACCGAGTACGGCGGCGACAAAACCTTTCAGGCCCAGCATGATGCCCGCGTCATACGAGGTATACGTGATCGGCGCGACCAGGATGCCGCCCGCCGCGCCCAGCAGGGCTGACAGACCGAACGAAAACAGCAGCACCTTGCGCGTGTTGATGCCCACCAGTTGCGCGGCCAGCTTGTTGTGCGACGTGGCCAGCATGGCCTTGCCCATCAGGGTGCGGCCGAAGAACCAGCCCAGCACCAGCACGATGACGATGGTGACACCCAGCACCCACAGGCTTTGCGGCAGCAGGCTGGCGCCCAAAAATTCGATCGGCGCGTCGCCGGAAAAGGCAGGCAGTGTATGCGTATCCTTGCCCAGCCAGATTTGCACCAGGCCGCGCAGCACCAGCGAGGCACCAATGGTGATGATCAACAGGGTAATGACCTGCGCATTTTGCGCCGGTTCGATCACGGTTTTTTCCATCAACAGGCCAACCAGGCCCGTGGCGATGACAGCCAGGATGATGGCCAGCGGCAGCGGCACGCCAGCGGCGGACATCACGGCGGCCAGCATCCCGCCCAGCATGATGAATTCGCCTTGCGCGAAGTTGATCACGCCGCTGGTGTTGTAAATGATGGTGAAGCCCAACGCCGCCAGCGCGTAGGCGGAACCGACCGTCATCCCGGAATACAGAAATTGTAAAAATTGAGCGACTTCCATGGTGTCTCCATTATGTTCGGCTATGCGCGGGCTGCCTTCGAGGGCGGCCCGCGCAGGTACTTCTGGCTTACCTTATTTCGAACATCATTTCGACAGTTGCCATTCGCCGTTCTTCACTTCCACCATGCGGAACGCCGACAGGTCCAGGCCCATGTGGTCTTTGGCCGACATGTTGAAGACACCGGTGGTGCCCACAAAACCCTTGGTCTGTTCCAGCGCCGTGCGCACTTTTTCGCGGTCCGTTCCCCCGGCGCGCTTGATGGCATCCACCGACAGATTCAGGGCATCGAGCGCATAGCCGCCAAAGGTCGACGGATCGATCTTGTAGCGCTCTTTATACGTCTTGTCGTAGCCGATCACGATGGCCTTTTGCGCGTCGCTGTCCGGCAGCATGGCGCCGATCAGCAGGGCCGGCGTTGGCAGGCGCACGCCTTCGGCGGCCTTGCCCGACAGCTTCAGATACTCATCCGACGCCACGCCATGCGACTGGTACAGCGGCAGCGCGGACATGCCCAGCTGGCCGTAGTTCTTGGTCACGACCGCCGGCCCCTGGCCCAGGCCGAACACGAAGACGGCCTGCACGCCGGCCGTGTTCTTGATCCGCGTGAGCTGCGCCGTGATGTCCGTGTCTTTCGGTCCATAGGTTTCATCGGCCACCAGGCTGATGCCATATTTGGACGCGACGATCTGCGATTCCTTGCGGCCCGAAGCGCCGAAGCCGCTCGTTTCCGACAGCAGGCCCACCTTGCTGATGCCGCGCTTCTTCATGTCCTCGAACACCTTCTCGGCCGCCATGCGGTCCGTATGCGGCGTCTTGAACACCCACTTCTTGACCGGGTCGATGATGACCACGGCGCCTGCCAGCGAAATGAACGGCATGCTGGCACGGTCCACCAGCGGCGCCATCGCCATCGTCGCACCGGTGGTGGTGCCGCCGATCAGCACATCGACCTTGTCCGACTCGATCAGGCGCTTGGTAAAACCGTTGGCCTTGGCCGCGTCGCTGCCGTCATCGTAGTGCACCAGTTCCAGCTTGCGCCCCAGCACGCCGCCGGCCGCATTGATTTTCTCGATATACAGCTGCAAGGTTTTCAGCTCCGGATCGCCGAGGAAGGCGGCAGGTCCCGTGACGGACAGCACGGAACCGATCTTGATGTTCTCGGCCGCATACGCGCCCGCAGCGGACATGGCCAGTACGCCGGCGATCAGGGTTTTCTTGAAAATATTGGCAATCATTGTGGTCTCCACCAGGTTGGCACTACGGTCAATGTAGGATTGGCGCTTTTTTTACAAGCCTGCGCCTTTTTTTACTTTGTTATACGCGTTCAATGACGACAGCAATACCCTGCCCCACGCCGATGCACATGGTGCACAACGCATAGCGCCCGCTAGTCCGTTCCAGCTGGTTCAGGGCCGCCATCACCAGGCGCGCGCCCGATGCGCCCAGCGGATGGCCGATGGCAATCGCGCCGCCATTCGGGTTCACGTGGGCCGCGTCGTCCGCCAGGCCCAGGTCGCGCGTGACGGCCAGCGCCTGCGCCGCAAACGCTTCATTGAGTTCGATGACGTCCATCTGTTCGATGGTCAGCCCCGTCTGCGCCAGCACCTTGCGCGACGCGGGCGACGGGCCAAAGCCCATGATGCGCGGCGCCAGACCGGCCGTGGCCATGCCCAGCACTTTTGCGCGCGGCGTCAATTTGTATTTATCCACGGCGGCGGCGGACGCCAGCAGGATGGCGCAGGCGCCGTCGTTCAGGCCCGAGGCATTGCCAGCCGTGACCGTGCCGTCCGGCTTGACTACGCCCTTGAGCTTTGCCAGCATGTCCAGCGAGGTATCGGGACGCGGATGTTCGTCCATCGTCACCATCTTCGGCTCGCCTTTTTTCTGCGGCACGGCAACAGGCACGATTTCGCGCTCGAAGACGCCAGCCGCGTTAGCGGCGGCCCAGCGCTGCTGGCTGCGCAAGGCCAGACCATCCTGGTCGGCGCGGCTGATGCCAAATTCCACGGCCACGTTTTCCGCCGTTTCCGGCATGGTATCGATGCCGTACTGCGCCTTCATCTTGCCGTTGACGAAGCGCCAGCCCAGGGTCGTGTCTTCAATTTTCGCCGCGCGCGAGAACGCGCTGTCAGCCTTGCCCATCACGAAAGGCGCGCGCGTCATGCTTTCTACGCCGCCGGCGATGATCAGTTCCGCCTCGCCCGCCTTGATGGAGCGGGCAGCCATGCCGACAGCGTCCAGGCTGGAGCCGCACAGACGATTGATAGTATTGGCGGGTACGGCGGCAGGCAAGCCAGCCAGCAGCGCGGCCATGCGGCCCACGTTGCGGTTGTCCTCGCCCGCCTGGTTGGCGCAGCCATAGAACACGTCGTCGATGGCGGACCAGTCGACGGACGGGTTGCGGGCGATCAGCGCGGCAATCGGTAGCGCGCCCAGGTCGTCAGCGCGCACGCTGGAGAGTGCCCCGCCATAGCGGCCAAAGGGAGTGCGTACGGCGTCACAGATAAAAGCGTCGTTCATGTGTGTTTCCTTGTTCTGGCTATCAGGAGAAAATCTTCGGGCGCTGGTCGACCACGCGGCGGGCCTTGCCAGTCAGGGTGCGTTCGATGCCGGCGGCGGCCACCAGGCGCACGCGCGTGCTCACGCCCACGTGTGTCTTGATGCGGTGTTCCAGCTCGCGCGCCAGACCTTCGGTCTCGCTGGCCGAGATGGTGGCACTGAGATCGAGACGCAGCTCGGCCACCACTTCGAGCTTGTCGAGGTGGCCATCGCGCGTGACCACCAGCTGGTATTGCGGCGCCAGCTTCGGCATCTTCAAAATCAGCTCTTCGATCTGCGTGGGAAAAACGTTCACGCCGCGGATAATCAGCATGTCATCCGAGCGGCCCGTGATCTTGCCAATGCGGCGCATCGAGCGCGAGGTCGGCGGCAGCAAGCGGGTAAGGTCGCGCGTGCGGTAGCGGATGATGGGCAGCGCCTCCTTCGACAGCGAGGTGAAGACCAGTTCGCCCTCTTCGCCATCCGGCAGCACTTCGCCCGTTTCCGGATCGATGATCTCGGGATAAAAATGATCTTCCCAGATGACGGGACCGTCCTTGCTTTCGATGCATTCGGAAGCCACGCCAGGCCCCATTACTTCGGACAGGCCATAGATGTCGACGGCGTCGATGCCGGCGCGCGCTTCGATTTCCGCACGCATGGCGTCGGTCCACGGCTCGGCACCGAAGATGCCCACCTTCAGCGACGATTCGGCCGGGTCGAGACCCTGGCGCGTGAATTCCTCGATGATGTTGAGCATGTACGACGGCGTGACCATGATGATCGATGGCTTGAAATCCTGGATCAGTTGCACCTGCTTTTCCGTCTGCCCGCCGGACATCGGGATGACGGTGCAGCCCAGGCGCTCGGCGCCGTAATGCGCGCCCAGGCCGCCCGTGAACAGGCCGTAGCCGTAGGAGATATGCACCATGTCGCCTGCGCGGCCGCCGCCGGCGCGGATCGAGCGCGCCACCACATTGGCCCAGGTATCGATGTCGTTCTGCGTGTAGCCAACCACCGTGGCCTTGCCAGTGGTACCGCTCGACGCATGGATGCGCACCACTTGCTCGCGCGGCACGGCAAACAGGCCAAACGGGTAATTGTCGCGCAAGACTTTTTTATCGGTGAACGGGAATTTCGACAAGTCGGACAGCGACTTCAGGTCGTCCGGATGCACGCCCGCTTCGTCAAAAGCGGCACGGTAATGGGGCACGTTGTCATACGCGTGCTTGAGCGTCCATTTCATGCGTTCGAGCTGCAGCGCCTGCAGTTCATCCTTGCTGGCGCGTTCGATCGGCTCCAGGTCATTCGGGGCGGGATAGCGTTGGATCATCATTGTCTCCTAATTGGTTCTTTAACTTTTCAAATCAGCTGCGGCAGTTCAAAGCTGCTCTTGTCACTTCACCCGCTAATGACTTCACCGGCCACGCGGATCGACTTGCCGCGAAAGAGCGCGATGGCGCGCCCTTCCTGGTTGCTGACCTTGACGTCGTAGACGCCGCTCTTGCCCGCCAGCGCCTGCTCGACGGCGTCGGCCGTGAGCACGTCGCCTTCGCGGCCCGGTGCCAGGTAATCGATGGTGCAGCCGGCACCCACGGTATTCATGTTGTAGCTGTTGCAGGCAAACGCGAAGGCGCTGTCGGCCAGGGCAAAGATAAAGCCGCCGTGGCAGGTCTGGTGGCCGTTGAGCATGTCAGCGCGCACCGTCATCGTCATGCGCGCGTGGCCGGGTCCCACCTCGGCCAGAGCGATGCCCATGGCAACGGTGGCGTTATCGCGCGACAGCATGGAAGCGGCGGCCGCTTCGGCCAGGGCTTGCGCAGTCATGTTGTGGTTCTCATTTGACATATCATTCGGCATGAAACGAGGCTCCATTGGCAAGTTTGCGGCGCAACAGCGGCGAGACTCTGTAGCGGTCTTCGCCATAGCCTTGTGCCAGATTGTGCAGCACGGTCACGATATGTTGGACGCCCACCGCATCAGCCCAGGCCAGCGGTCCGCGTGGATAGTTGACGCCCTTCTGCATGGCGATGTCGACGGCAGCCACCGTGCACACGCCCTGGTTGACAGCATCGGCTGCCTCGTTGGCCAGCATGGCGACCGTGCGCATGACGGCCAGGCCAGGCACATCGTCCAGGCGCGTGACGATGAAACCGGCCGCCTGGAACAGGCCGACGACGGCCGCATAGGCGGCATCGCTGCACTGGTCGGCACGCGCCACGGCGATGCGTTTGGCACCGGCGTAATCGAGCGCCAGGTCGAACAGCACCGTGTCAGGATGCTGGTTGTCGTGCGCGCGCTGGGTAGCGCTACGGCCATCGGTCAGATAAATCGCGGCGCCATGGCAATGCAGGGCGGGTGCCTCGTCGTGTGTCTGGCCTTCTTGCATCACGCGGCGGCTGACCGTGATGCCAGCCTGCTCCAGACGCTGCACCAGGCTGCGAATGACGCCGCTGTGGCCACGGCCATCGCCGCCGATGGCAGCCGACAGGGCGACGAATTCCGGGGACGCTTGCGCGCTTTCCGCCTGCGCCACGGGGGCAGGCGCGCCTTCGCCATACAGGTAAAAGCCACGGCCCGATTTGCGACCGAGGAAACCGGCGTTGACCATTTCCTGTTGCAGCACGGACGGCGTGAAGCGCGGGTCGTTGAAATAGGCGCCGAACACGGATTGGGTGACGGAGAAATTGACGTCGTGGCCAATCAGGTCCATCAACTCGAATGGGCCCATGCGGAAACCGCCCGCTTCGCGCAGCACCGCGTCGATGGTGGCGGGATCGCCTGCCTGTTCGCTCAGCAAACGCCAGCCTTCCGCGTAGAACGGACGGGCGACACGGTTGACGATGAAGCCGGGCGTCGATTTCGCATGCACGGGATTCTTGCCCCAGGCAATCGACGTGTCATACACGGTGGCGGCGACTTGCTCGCTGGTGGCCAGGCCACTGATCACTTCCACCAGCGCCATCAAGGGAACCGGGTTGAAGAAGTGCATGCCGACCAGGCGTTCCGGACGGCGCAGCTTGGCAGCGATGGCCGTCACGGAAATCGATGACGTGTTGGTCGCCAGGATGCAGTCGTCGCTGACCACCGCTTCCAGTTCGGCGAACAGGCCGCGCTTGACGTCGAGGTTTTCCACGATGGCTTCCACCACCATGGATGCATCACTCACATCGGCCAGGCTGCCGGCCGCCTGCAGGCGCGCCGTGGCGGCCGCCGCGTCGTCCAGCGTCATGCGGCCCTTTTCGGCCAGCTTCGCATACATCTTGCCAATATCGAGCAAGGCCTTGCTCACCGCTTCCGCGCGCGTGTCGTACAGTTTTACCCGGTAACCGGCAGCCGCGGCCACCTGTGCGATACCGGCGCCCATGGCGCCGCTGCCGATGACGGCGATGATGCTGTTGTTTGCCAATGCGGTCATATCAGTGTCCCTTGAATTGCGGTGCGCGCTTTTCCATGAAGGCGGCCACGCCTTCGCGGTAATCGTCGCTGTTACCGAGTTCGCTCATCATGCGCGCTTCCAGCGCCAGCTGCTGCGGCAAGGTATTGGCGCCGCTGGCGGCCAGCGCCTGCTTGGTGAACGCCAGGCCCTTGGTCGGCGCCGTGGAAAAGTGCACGGCCAGCTTGCGCGTTTCTTCGGCCAGCTGCGCGTCGTCCACGCATTTCCAGATCAAACCCCAGTCCTCGGCCTTTTCCGCCGTCAGTTTTTCACCGAGCATGGCCAGGCCCATGGCGCGCGCCGAACCGATCAGGCGCGGCAGGAAGAAGGTGCCGCCCGTGTCAGGGATCAGGCCCAGCTTGCAGAACACTTCCACGAAACTGGCCGACTTGCCAGCGATGACGATATCGCAGGCAAGCGCCAGGTTGGCACCCGCGCCGGCGGCGACGCCATTGACGGCACAAATCACGGGCATCGGCAGTGCTTTCAAGGCCAGCACCAGCGGTGCATAGTTCTTTTCCACCGACTCGCCCAGGTCCACGCCCCTCGAACCTGGTTCGACGGCGCGGTCGGACAAATCCTGGCCTGCGCAAAATCCGCGCCCCGCGCCCGTCAGCACGAATACGCGCACGGAGCTGTCGGCGTTCACTGTCGCAATCGCGTCGCGTACTTCCTCGTGCATGGCCTGGGTAAAGCTATTGAGCTTGTCGGGACGGTTCAGGGTCAGCGTGGCGATGCCCTGTTCGATGGTGAAGAGAATGTTCTGGTAGCTCATGGCGTCTCGCTTTTTTAGTTTTCAACCCGCAGCGGAAATCTGGGGTCAGTTCCTTCGGAATCGTCATTCGCCCCACTGGGGCGAATGACCCCGACGGGTCTGACCCCGGCAGTCGCAGTTGGGTTATTCGGCCTGGTCGAAGTCGACCACGACCTTGTCGGTCAGGGGAAAACTCTGGCAGCTGAGGACAAAGCCGCGCGCCACTTCATAGTCTTCCAGCGCGTAGTTGACGTCCATCTCGACCTTGCCGTCGAGTATCTTGCAGCGGCAGGTCGAGCATACGCCGCCCTTGCACGAGTAGCGCATGTCGATGCCCTGGCGCAGGCCCGCGTCGAGGATCGATTCCTTGTCCTTGTCCATCGTGAAGGTGGTGTGGTTGCCATCCATGATGACGGTCACTTCCGTTTCCTGCACGGCGCCCGCATCGAGCAGGGCGCGCGGCTTATGAAAGTTTTTCGGGATGCTGGCGGCGAACAGCTCGATCTTGATATTTTGCTTCGGCATGCCGGCCGCCTGCAGGGCCGCGGAGACGCCCAGCATCATGTCTTCCGGACCGCAGATGAAGGCGTTGTCGTAGTCTTCTACCTTGATCCAGTGCTGCAGGAATTGTTCGCATTTTTCCTGCGTGATGCGGCCATTGAACAATTCGATGTCCTGCTGCTCGCGGCTCATCACGTACACCAGGTTCAAACGCTCCAGGTACACATCCTTCAAGTCCGTCAATTCTTCCTTGAAGATGACGGACGACGAGGCGCGGTTGCCGTAGAACAGGGTAAAGCGGCTCAGGGGTTCCGTCAGCAGTGTCGTCTTGATGATGGAGAGGATGGGCGTGATGCCGCTGCCGGCCGCAAACGCCAGGTAGTGCTTGCGGTTGACGCAGTCGAGCGGCACGTTGAAGTGGCCCATGGGCGGCATCACCTCGATGGTGGCGCCAGCTTTCAGGGTGTCATTCGCCCAAGTGGAAAAGGCGCCGCCGGGCGTGCGCTTGATGGCCACGCGCAGCGTGCCGTCCTGCACCGCCGAACAGATGGAATACGAACGGCGCACGTCTTCCGCATTGATATTGGCGCGCAGGGTCAGGTGCTGGCCCTGCTGAAAGCGGAACTGCTGCTGCAGTTCGGCTGGCACGTCGAACGTGACGGCGATGGTGTCGCGCGTTTCATTGCGCACGTTCGATACGCACAGCGGATAAAATTTACTCATGCTTCATCTCCAGTTTCTTCGGAACGTGTGCCTGATTTTTTTAGTGGCACTTGAAGTAATCAAACGGTTCGCGGCAAGCCAGGCATTTGTACAGGGCCTTGCACGGCGTGGAGCCGAACTGGCTGATCAGCTGCGTATGCGTGGAACCGCAGTTCGGACAAATCACCTCCAGCTGCGGCATGGGCAGGCGCTTGACCCCGCCCGCTGTTCCGCTACGAAGGCCGCTGATATCGATCACCTGCTGCTGCGGCGGGGCGATGCCATAGCCTTTCAGCTTGGCCTTGCCCGATTCGCTCATCCAGTCCGTAGTCCAGGCGGGCGCCAGCTGGTTCACCAGTGTCACCTTGGCCACGCCATGGCTGCGCAACGCATCCGTGACGGCATCGGCGATCACCTGCATGGCGGGGCAGCCCGAATACGTGGGCGTGATCGTCACGATGCACTCGTCGCTGCTGACCACGTCGACAGCGCGCACGATGCCCAGGTCCACCACCGAAATGACAGGAATTTCCGGGTCTGGGATGTCGCCCAGCCAGGCCCATACCTGGGCGGCGTCCAGCGCTGCCGTGGGCGCGTTCATTACCACTCCGCCCCGGGATAGGCGCGCTGCAGGAACTGCATTTCGGCCAAAATAAAGCCCAGGTGTTCCGTGTGCGTACCCTGCTTGCCGCCCTTTTGCATCCAGGCGTCGGGCGCCGGCATGACAAGCGTCGCTTCGGCGAAGATCTCGGCCACGTGTTCCAGGAAGGCCTGGCGCAGCACGTCCGATGAAGGCGCGATGCCGGCGGCAAGCATGGCCTGGTCGACGGCGTCGTACGTAAACATCTCGCCCGTGTACATCCACAGTTTATCGGCCGCGGCCTGCGTCTTGGCGTGGCTGTCCGCCGTGCCGTCGCCGAGGCGCACGATCAGGTCACCACTGCGGCGCAGGTGATAGGTGACTTCCTTGATCGACTTCTGCGCCACTTCGACGATGCGTGGATCGCTGCATTTCGCCAGTTCCAGCAGCTGGAAGTAGTGCCATGTGTCGAAGAAGAACTGGCGCATCATGGTGTCGGCATAATTGCCGTTCGGCTGTTCCAGCAGCAGGCAGTTCTTGAAGTCGTGGGCGTCGCGCAAAAAGGCGATGTCGTCCTCGTCGCGGCCCGCGTTTTCCAGTTCGGCCGCATAGCTGAACCACAAGCGCGTCTGGCCCAGGAGATCGAGCGCCACATTGGTCAGCGCCATGTCCTCCTCCAGCGCGGGACCCTTGCCGCACAGCTGCGACAGCTGCTGGCTAAGGATCAGGGCATTGTCGCCCAGGCGCAAGAGGTAATTGACTTTGTCATCCATTGCAGGCGCTCCCATCACAGGTTCTTGACTTCTTCCGGCATCGGGAAGAAGGTGGGATGGCGGTACACCTTGCTGTTTGACGGTTCAAACAGGGCGCCCTTGTCGCCGGGGCTGCTGGCGACGATATCGGCCGCGCGCACCACCCAGATGCTCACGCCTTCATTGCGGCGCGTGTAGACGTCGCGTGCATGGTTGACCGCCATGGTGGCGTCGGAGGCATGCAGGCTGCCCACATGCTTGTGCGCCAGGCCGTGCTGGCTGCGGATGAAAACTTCCCACAATGGCCATTCTTTGCTCATGTTGCTCTCCCCTATCTGTCTTATGTATTTACGCTGCCGCTTTGACTGCGGCTTGTTTATCTGCATACGCGAGCAAGGCATCGCGGAACCATACACCGTCTTCATACGCCTTGACCCGCGTTTGCAGGCGCTCGCGGTTGCACGGGCCATTGCCCTTCAATACATTGTTAAACTCGGACCAGTCGATCTCGCCGAATTCATAGTGGCCTGTTTCGGCATTGAACTTCAGGTCGGGATCGGGCACGGTCAGGCCCAGGTATTCGATTTGCGGCACGGTCTGGTCGACCATGCGCTGGCGCAATTCATCGTTCGAAAACAGCTTGATGCGCCATTGCGCCGATTGGGCGCTGTTGACGGAGGCGGCGTCGGACGGGCCGAACATCATCAGGGACGGCCACCACCAGCGGTTCAGCGCATCCTGCGCCATGGCTTTCTGTTCTGGCGTGCCCTTGCACAGCGACATCATGATGTCGTAGCCCTGGCGCGCATGGAACGATTCTTCCTTGCAGACGCGGATCATGGCGCGCGCATACGGGCCATATGAGCAGCGGCACAGGGGAATCTGGTTGATGATGGCGGAGCCATCGACCAGCCAGCCGATGGCGCCCATGTCGGCCCACGACAGGGTGGGATAGTTAAAGATGCTGGAATACTTGGCTTTGCCCGAGTGCAAGGCAGCGAGCAGATCGTCGCGCGAGACGCCCAGGGTTTCCGCAGCGCTATACAGGTACAGGCCGTGGCCCGCTTCATCCTGGATCTTCGCCAGCAGGATAGACTTGCGTTTCAGGGTCGGTGCGCGCGTGACCCAGTTACCTTCGGGCAATTGACCGACGATTTCCGAATGCGCATGCTGCGAAATCTGGCGGATCAGGGTCTTGCGGTAAGCGTCCGGCATCCAGTCCTTGGCCTCGATCTTGATGCCTTCGTCGATGCGCGCCTGAAAAGCGCGCTCTTCCGCCCCCATGTCATCGATGGAACGGACGTTCTTGAGGCCGGTTTCAACCATTTGTGCGTACATGATCTGTCTCCCATGTCTTTGATTTTGCGCAGCAACGCGGTGCGATGAACAGATAATACGATACAAAAATCTATTTGCATACACTTGATATGAATCATTTTAAAAATTCGTATCTTGTGCGGCTTTTTTGTGCGTATGATATTGCTGATGAGAAAACACTGTGTAGTGCCACCAGCGCTTCCGGCAAATTATTGACGCGCTACCCGCGCAGCCAAGTAAACTGCTGCTTTTATTGAATCGACCGCAACACGGCCAGACCGGAACCACATGAAGAACACCCGCTGCACGGCATGGATAGCCGATTTCCTGGAAAACGACCCACCGCGCTCGAAGTCTCTGGTGATGACCATCTTTGGCGACGCCATCGTGCCGCGCGGCGGCGCCATCTGGCTGGGCAGCCTGATCGACCTGCTGGCACCGTTTGGCGTGAATGACCGCCTGCTGCGCACTAGCGTGTTTCGCCTGGCGCAGGAGGGCTGGCTCAGCTCGCAGCGCGATGGCCGCCGCAGCGCCTATACGATACGCCCGGACGCGCTGCGCCGCTTCGAGCGCGCTTATCGACGCATCTATGCGCCACTGGTCGTGCACTGGGATGGCAGCTGGACCCTGGTGATCGGACCGGCCGGCAGCATCGGCGCCGCCGAGCGGGGGGCACTGCGCAAGGAATTATTGTGGGCTGGCTATGGATTGATCTCTCCTGGCATCTTTGGCCATCCGGCCAGCAACTCGGAGGCGCTGGAAGACATCCTCGTGCGCAACGACGTACAGGGCAAGCTGTATGTCTGTCACACTACGGAGTTGCCGGATGTCAGCACACGGCCCCTGCGCGACATGGTGGGAGAATGCTGGGACTTGTCGGAAGTGATGGCTGGCTACGAAAAATTCATCGCCAGTTTCCAGCCGCTGCTGACCCTGCTGCAAGAAGAGCCCGTGTTCGATGCCGAGCAAGCCTTCGTCATCCGCTCGCTGCTGACGCACGCCTACCGCCGCGTGCAGTTACACGATCCGCAACTGCCCGTCGAACTGCTGCCCGAACCGTGGCCCGGCACGCAAGCCTATGCGCTGGCGCGCGACCTGTACCGCCTCACCTATGCGGCGGCCGAAGAACATATCCTGGCCACCCTGCGGCGCGAGGATGAGCACGCGCCGGACGTGGAGCCGTGGTTTTTTGAACGTTTTGGCGGCCTGAACACCTGATAAAACGTCCATGGCGACGTTGCAGGGTCTGGGCGTACATTCGTACTGCCTGCGGCCCTGCGCCTTGCCATGAACATTTTTCAGGCGTTCAGCAAACGCCGTTGTCAACCATGATGCTCTCCCCGTGTTGGAGCTTCCACGTTTGCAAAGCACGTTCGTTATCGTTTGCGCCAGCACAAAGGCCTCCGCAAAACAGGTATCATCGCGCCATTGCACACGATGCAAAACCCATACGTTTTTATCAGGAACACTCATGACCATTAAAATCAGCCAGCAATTCGACGCCGGCGCGATCGAGGTGCTGCGCGCCGACGATGCCCAATCCATCGAGCTGAACATCCGCAAGGATTCCCACGCCGACATCACGCAGTGGTTTTATTTCCGCCTGCAAGGCGCGCAAGGCGAGGCGTGCACGATCCGCTTCATGAATGCAGGCAAGTCGGCCTATCCGGACGGCTGGAAAGACTACCAGGCCGTGGCCAGCTATGACCGCGAAACCTGGTTCCGCGTGCCAACCAGCTTCGACGGCACGGTGATGACCATCGAACACACGCCGGAAGAAGAAAGCGTGTACTACGCCTACTTCGAACCGTACCCATGGGATCGCCACCTGGCCCTGATCGACAGCGCGCAAGCGTCGCCGCTGGTGCGCCTGATCGACCTGGGCAGCACGGTGGAAGGCCGCGACATGAATCTGCTGGTGGTCGGCGACGCCGATGCCGAGAAGAAAGTCTGGGTCATCGCGCGCCAGCATCCCGGCGAAACGATGGCGGAATGGTTTGTCGAAGGCATGCTCGAAGCCTTGCTGGACCAGGCCAATCCGTTTGCCCGCCAGTGCCTGCAAGACGCCGTCTTCTACGTGGTGCCGAACATGAATCCGGACGGTTCCGTGCATGGCAACCTGCGCACCAACGCGGCCGGCGCCAACCTGAACCGTGAATGGATGACGCCGACGATGGAACGCAGCCCGGAAGTATTCCTGGTGAAACAGAAAATGCATGAAATCGGCTGCGACCTGTTCCTCGACGTGCATGGCGACGAAGGTCTGCCTTACGTGTTCGTGGCCGGCAGCGATGCGCTGGAAAATTTCACGCCTGCACAAAAGGCCGAGCAAGACCGCTTCATCGCCGACTTTAAGGTGGCCAGTCCCGACTTCCAGGATGAACACGGCTATGAAGACGGCCCGTTCACGCCGGAAGTGCTGACCATGGGTTCGCCCCATATCACGCACGCCTTCGGCTGCCTGTCGCTGACCCTGGAGTTGCCGTTCAAGGACAATGCCAACGATCCCGACCCGCAAACGGGCTGGAGCGGCGCCCGCAGCGCCGCCCTGGGCGCGGCCGTGCTGCAACCTATCCTGTCCACCTTGCGCGCCTGAACGCCAGAGCCGAGCAGGCCTGCCTAAGTCCATGCCCCGCACGCCGGGGCATTTTTTATGCCCGCACGACAAGCGTTGTTGGCCGAGTCGTTTTCTTTCCGAACTTCTTGCCTGCCAAAAATTATCGTCCTACACTCAATAACAGAATCGGGCCGTGCCACGCTGCACAGCCCCGCAAAAATACGCCGCCTGCCAGGCCGCCACGCCCCCACCGGCGATCTGGCAGGCGCATCCACGGCATTGCCCTTGGCATCACACAGCCCCATACCTGCCGAGCTAGCTTTCTGCACGAAAAAACGACCGTCTCTGCATCGTGCCGCACCCTGCCCATCTGTCTGGCTCGTGCTCACATGGTGCCGGGCGCTTCCCGCATGGCGCCAAGAATGGATTCCCTATGTCTCAGTTTACAATCAGTACCCGCCTGGCCTTCAGTTTCGGCTTGATCATTGTCCTGCTTGCCATGGTGGCATTTGTTTCCGTGAGCCGCATCCGCAACATCAATGCCACGACGGAAAAAATCCTCGACGACCGCTATGTCAAGGTCATGCTGTCCAATACCATACAATCCGAGGTCAATGTCCAGGCCCGCCTCTTGAGCATCGCCATCATCGGCGCCAACGATGCCGACGAAGTCAGCAGTGCCCTGGCCAAGGTGCAGGCATCGGCAAAAAAAAACATGGAACTGCTGGCGCGCCTGAAAACCATGATCAACACACCCAAGGGCCAGGAACTGTTCCAGGCCGTGAGCAGCAGCAATGAAAGCTATCGCAAAACACGCGATGCCAATATAAAATTGTTGCAAGAAGGAAAAGCCGAAACGGCCGGCATCTTCCTGCTGACGCAGCTGCGCTATCCGCAAGAAAAATATCTCACCGCGCTGGCGGCCATGGCCAGCTTCCAGGAATCGCTGATGGCAGCCGAAGGCAAGCAAGCCCTCGCCGATGGGCGTCTGGCCATCCTCCTGACCCTGTCCCTGTCCATCGCCGCGACGGTGATCGCCATCGCGCTGGCCATCCTGATCAGCCGCTCCATCAGCCGGCCCATCGGCGAAGCCGTCAAGGTGGCGCAACGGGTGGCGTCCGGCGACTTGTCGGGCAGCATCGACGCGCGCGGCACCGATGAAACAGGCATGCTGCTGCGCGCCCTGAAAGAGATGAACGACAATTTGCAAGGCATCGTGGCCCGCGTGCGCCATGGCACGGATGCCATCGCACATGGCTCGCGCGAAATCGCCTCCGGCAATATGGACTTGTCCTCGCGCACGGAGCAACAAGCCAGTTCGCTGGAAGAAACGGCATCGTCGATGGAAGAACTGACGTCGACCGTCAAGCAGAATGGCGAAAATGCACGCCAGGCCAACAAGATGGCGCAATCGGCCTCCAGCGTGGCCAGCAAAGGCGGCCAGGTGGTGGCGGAAGTGATCACGACCATGGAGTCGATCAATGCCTCCTCGAAGAAAATCGTCGACATCATCGGTGTCATCGACAGCATTGCCTTCCAGACCAATATCCTGGCCCTGAATGCGGCCGTGGAAGCAGCCAGGGCGGGCGAACAGGGCCGTGGCTTTGCCGTGGTGGCCACGGAAGTGCGCAACCTGGCTCACCGATCAGCCTCCGCCGCCAAGGAAATCAAGATCCTCATCGACGATTCCGTACACCAGGTCAATCTGGGCAGCACCCTGGTGAACCAGGCGGGCAGCACCATGGAAGAGATCGTCAGCAGCGTGCGGCGCGTCACGGACATCATGGCCGAGATCACGTCCGCCAGCAACGAGCAGGAAGCGGGCATCGAGCAGATCAACCAGGCCATCACGGAAATGGACGCCGTGACACAGCAAAATGCCGCCCTCGTGGAAGAAGCGGCGGCCGCGTCCGAAGCGCTGCAGGATCAAGCCGGCATCCTGGCCGAAGCCGTCAGTGTGTTCAAGCTCGACGGCATGCAAGCGCTGCCGCCGGTTCAGGTTCCAGCCATCCGCGCGCCAGCGAAGCCTGCCGCCACGCCACGCGTCACGGCCACTGCCGCACCCGCCAGGAAAGCAGGCAAGGTGGTCGCACTGGCTGCGGTCGCCGAGACCGAGTGGGAAGAGTATTGAGGCGCCGCCTGCCGCTAGGCATCGAGCAGCTTGCAGCGGGGGCATCGCCATAGGCCTGTGCCTCAGCCGCCCGCCACCACCATGCTCTCGATGAGGATGGACCCCGTCTCCTTGGTGCCACGGCGCAAGACGTCGGCACCCACTGCGACGATGTTACGCAGCATGTCCTTCATGTTGCCGGCGATGGTGATTTCTTCCACCGGGTACTGGATTACGCCATTTTCCACCCAGAAACCGGAGGCGCCGCGCGAATAGTCGCCCGTCACGTAATTGGTTCCTTGTCCCATCAGTTCCGTCACCAGCAAGCCCGTGCCCAGCTTTTTCAACATGGCAACAAAATCGTCGGTGGTGGCCGTCTGGCTGGACGTCAGGAACAGATTGTGCGAGCCGCCCGCGTTGCCCGTGGTCTGCATGCCCAGCTTGCGGGCCGTGTAAGTCGACAGGAAATAACCTTGCACCACGCCATCCTTGACGACATCGCGGCTCACGGTTTTCACGCCCTCTTCGTCGAACGGCGCCGAACCGACGCCGCCGATCACGTGCGGGTCTTCAAAGATCTGCACATGCGACGGCAGCACTTGCGTACCAAGGGAATCGTTCAGGAAAGTGGATTTGCGGTACAGGGCGCCGCCCGAGGTCGCTTGCACATAGGTACCCAGCAAGCCAGCCGCCAGCGGCGCCTCGAACAGGACGGGACAAGTGCGCGTGCCCAGCTTGCGCGCATTCAGGCGCGACAGGGCGCGTTCGGCGGCGTAGCGGCCGATGGCTTCCGGACTCGACATTTTGGAAGCGTCGCGCACGGACGAATACCAGTCGTCGCGCTGCATCTTGGCACCCTTGCCGGCGATGGGCGCCACAGACAGGGTATGGCGCGAAAACGGGTAGCCGCCGATGAAACCGCGCGAATTGGCAGAAACAAAATGCGATTGCTGCACATGCACGCCAGCGCCTTCGCTATTCGTGATGCGCGGGTCGACGGCAAACGCGGCCGCCTCGGCCCGCTGGGCCAGCACGACGGCTTCCTCGGCGGAAATCAGCCAGGGATAGAACAGTTGCAAATCGCGGGGCGACATTTCCAGCATGTCGGCGTCGGCCAGGCCCGCGCAATCGTCCTCGGCCGTGAAACGGGCGATGTTGTAGGCGGCGTCCACCGTGGCGCGCAGGGCGGATGGCGAGAAATCGGACGTGCTGGCATTGCCGCGTTTCTTGCCGACAAACACGGTCACGCCCATGCCCTTGTCCTTGTTTTGCTCGATCGTCTCGATCTTGCCTTTTCGGACAGAAACGGACAGGCCACCGCCTTCGCTGACTTCGACGGCTGCGTCGGTGCCGCCCGCTTCCCGCGCAAAAGACAACACATCACGGGCCAGTTGCTGCAATTGCTCTTGACTATGGGTAAATACGGAGTCGTTCATGCGCTGTTTTCTTCGGAAAGCCGCTAAAAAGGGTATCATAGCAGTCGTTTACAGTTTACAGGTGCGGCCTACGCGGCCAATCCCGCCTTATCATGCCAAATCCAAACCGGGGAGCTTGCGGCTTCCAATCCACCGAATTCGAACAGGAATATGAACGTCCTTCGAAGTCGGAACTCAAGCGCCAGATGACCGTCCTGCAAAAGCTGGGCGAAGAACTCGTCAATGAAGCACGTGACCGCGTCAAGCGCGTCCCGATGCCGGAAGACGTGCGCGACGCCATTCTCGAATGCCAGCAAATCAAGGATCACGAAGGCCGCCGTCGCCAACTGCAATTTGTGGGCAAGAAGATGCGCACCCTGGATGAGGAAGAAGTTGCCGCCATCCAACGCACCATCGATAGCTGGAAAGGCTTGTCGAAAGCCGACACGGCCAATATGCACGCGATGGAACGCCGCCGCGACAAACTCTTGACGGATGACAAGGCCCTGACCGTCTTGCTGTCGGAAAACCCGGAACTGGACGTGCAGCACCTGCGCACCCTGATCCGCAATGCCCGCAAGGAGCTAGCCGAGAACAAGCCGCCAAAAGCCTACCGTGAAATCTTCCAGATATTGAAAGAGATCGCCAAGAAGAAAAACAGCGGCAAGAAAGATGCCGACGAAGATGACGCAGAAGCGGAAGACGACGAGTAATTTAGCGTCCGAAACGCAAAGATGCACAAAAAACCGGGATAATCCCGGTTTTATTGTTTTTACGCCACTCCAGACTGTATAGGTGCAAGATGCCCACCACCATCGAAGACGAATTGATTATCGGCCTGGTGTCGATCTCGGACCGCGCCAGCGGCGGCGTGTATGAAGACCAGGGCATTCCGGCCCTGGAAAGCTGGCTGTCCGCCGCCATCCGCACGCCGTTCCGCCTGGAAAAACGCCTGATCCCGGACGAGCGCTCGCAGATTGAAAACACCCTGATCGACATGGTCGACCTGAGCCACTGCCATTTGATCCTGACGACGGGCGGCACGGGCCCGGCGCGGCGCGATGTGACGCCGGACGCCACGCTCAGCGTCGGCACCAAGGAAATGCCCGGTTTCGGCGAACAGATGCGCCAGATCAGCCTGCAATTCGTGCCGACGGCGATTCTGTCGCGCCAGGTGGCCGTGATCCGCGAGACGCCCGAGCGCGCCGCCCTGATCATGAACTTGCCGGGCCAGCCGAAAGCCATCAAGGAAACCCTGGAAGGCTTGAAAGATGCCGATGGCGTGCAACTGGTCAACGGCATCTTTGCCGCGGTACCGTATTGCATCGATCTCATCGGCGGCCCCTACATGGAAACCGACCCGGCCATCTGCAAGGCCTTCCGTCCCAAATCGGCGCTGCGTCCGGCGCAACCTTTACCTGAGGAAAATACATGAGCACCTTGCTGGAAACCATACAACTCGACAGCGCACCGAATCCCACCGTTTCCATCATCTGGATGCATGGCCTGGGCGCCGACGGCAACGACTTCGTGCCGCTGGTGAAGGAACTCGATTTGCGCGGCTGCCCCGCCATCCGCTTCATTTTCCCCAGCGCCGGCACCATGCCCGTCACCGTCAACAACGGCTATGTGATGCGCGCATGGTACGACATCCGCGAAAATGACCTGGTGCGCCGCGAAGATGAAGGCGGCTTGCGCGCCTCGCAGGCACAGATCGAGGCGCTGATCGCGCGCGAAAAGGCGCGCGGCATTCCTGCCAGCCGCATCATCCTGGCCGGCTTCTCGCAAGGCTGCGCCATGACCTTGCAAACGGGCTTGCGCCACGCGGAACCGCTGGCCGGCCTGATGTGCCTGTCCGGCTATCTGCCGCTGGCCGACAAAACGGCGCTTGAGCGCACGCCAGCAAGCCTGCAGACGCCCATCTTCATGGCGCACGGCACGGCCGACCCCGTGGTGCCGCTCGCCCGCGCCCAGCAGTCGCGCGACTTGCTCACCGGCATGGGTTACAAGGTGGAATGGCACGAATACATGATGCAGCACTCGCTGTGCCAGGAAGAGATCGACGCGATCGGCGCGTGGCTAAAAAAAGTATTGGCTTAAAGCAAAACAGGCGCGGTGTGCGCCGCGCCTGTTGTTGTTCGGAACGCCGGGAGCTTAGTTGCTCGCCGGCGTTTTTTCATTCCATATTTTCAACATATCGGGCGACGCTTCCGAGCGGATGCCGTTGTCCGTCAGCACCGATTCCGTCGCTGCCAGCATATCCTTGCGAGGCACGACGACCATTTCCGCATCGCGCTGCTGGAAGCGGAACGTCAGCAGCTCATCCGTCTGGTCGCGCAGCAAGGCCACCAGGTGCGCCAGGCTGCGCACGCGCACGCCATTGACGGAATCGACGACCGAGAAGAAACGGGTACTGTAGCCATTCATCAGCTTGTGCGGGAAGAACGGCGCGGCGATCACCACCAGTTCTTCGCGCTCGCTATCGGGCGCATCGCCGCGCCGCGTGACCAGCGGATTACCGGCAAAACTCATGCCGCCCAACATTGCCGGGTTGCCATTTGGCGCGGCCATGAATTCCGTGCTGGCGCGCGAAAACACCATGGGCCCGAAAATGAAATAGGATGGGTAATTGCCCTGCAGGCCGCTGATCAGCATCGGGTGCGCCGCCGAGACGGGTATCTTGATTTTCAGGGGCGCGCCCTGGCGCACCACCGTCAACGGCAACTGGCCGTCTTTCGCCAGCTGCTGCACCCGGTACTGGAAGCGCACGCGGCTGTTGGCATTCAGCTTGACCATGCCCTGGTTGTCGATAGGAAAATCGCCGATATGCGTGATCACGTCCCACTCCTTGAGCGGATAGGCGGCATCCTTGCTGGCCGGCGTCATCACGACGGCGCCCTCGATCCCCTTGGCCAGTTTCAGGTACGTGCGCAGCGCGGGATTTTCCAGCGTTTGCGTCACGTCGCGCATGGCTGGCTTGCCCTTGGGCGCACCACTTTCCTGGTCGCGCAGGAACAGCTCGATTTCCTCGTTGGGGATGATGTAGCCGATGTTTTGCGCATTGAGCATGCCGGCAAAGGCCAGGCCGATCATCTTCTCGCCGGCAATCACGGGGCCGCCGCTATTGCCCGGGTTGATGGCCGCATCGATCTGGATGCGCAAGCCGGAAACAGGGAAGTTGTAGCGCACGAATTCGATGCGCGACACGATGCCCTTGGTGATCGACAGCGAGGTGCCGCCCGTCGGATAGCCATACGCCAGCACGGCATCGCGCACGTCCGGCAAGACATTGGCGCGTGGCACCGCTTTGTGGCTGGCGAAAAAACTGTCGTCGTCGATTTTCAGCAAGGCCAGGTCCATGCCGCGCGAGATGGCCAGCACGGTCGCCGGTATCTTGTCGCCCGCACCATTCGCCTGGATCTGCACCTGGCTGGCATAGCCGACCACGTGCGCATTGGTGAGGATGCGGCGGCCTTCGATGACGACGCCGGAACCCGTCACCTCTTGCGGCGCGGCCTTGCTCCAGGGTTTATAGGGATCCGGTCCCCGCAAGGTAGAAAACACCTTGACGACGGAATTTTCCAGGGCGGAAGCGCTGGGGCTAGCGTTAGCGGCGGTCTCGGCGGCCAGCGCACGCACCATCATCAAGGGGGAAAAAGAAAGGGCCAGCGCCAGGAAGGCGCGGCCCATCAGGGTGAAGCACGGACGAGTTTTCATTGAGCTAATTGGCAATGGAAGGGAAGTAAAATTATATATTGAATAATTGCAACTTCATTACACTTTGTCCATCTTTGCCCGAAGAACTCCTCTAATCAGGCGGGCAGTGGCGGCACGCCCAATGCGGGCACCGCCGTCTGCGCCCCGTTCATGACCATGGCCAGGAAAGTATAGTAGCCATTGATACCCATCAAGTCGACCACGCCGTGCTCGCCGAACAGCGCCAGTGCGCGCGCATACGTGGCATCGCTGACGCGCTTGTTCTGCTGCAGTTCGATGCAAAAGTCGTGCACGGCTTGCTCGTCTTCTTTCAGGGCAAGCGGCACACGGCGCGCGGCAATGGCGTCCACGGCCGCTTGCGCGATGCCGTTCTGCACGGCCAGCGGTGCGTGGATGGCCCACTCGACTTGCTGGTCCCACTGGCGTGCCGTCACCAGAATCGCCAGCTCCGACAGGCGCGTGCCGATGGCGCTGCGGTAGCGCAAATACTCGCCCATGCGCTGCGCCGTTTCCATCAGCTCCGGGCTGCGGATCAGCGGCACGAAGGGGCCGTACAGGGCACCGCGCGGACCGTCGATGATGGCTTGCGCGGCGGCCCGCTGCTGCGCGTCGAGCTGCGCCAGCGGCAGCGGCGGCAAACGGTCGATATCGCTACCGGCCATCAGGCAGTCCAGGCGACCACGTCCTGCTGCTGCTCACCGAGGCCGGGGATGCCCAGGCGCATGCTATCGCCTTTTTTGAGGAAACGCTGCGGCTTGCGGCCCTGGCCCACGCCCGGCGGCGTGCCCGTGGCGATGACGTCACCGGGTTCCAGGGTCATGAATTGCGACAGGTAGCTGACGATCTGCGCCACCGTGAAGATCATGGTTTGCGTATTGCCCGTCTGCATGCGCTTGCCGTTGACTTCCAGGTACAGGTCCAGGTCTTGCTCGTCGATGACTTCATCGCGCGTCACCAGCCACGGGCCGATGGGGCCGAAGGTGTCGCAGCCCTTGCCTTTATCCCACTGGCCGCCCCGCTCCAGCTGGAACGAGCGCTCGGAAATGTCGTTGACGACGCAATAGCCGGCCACGTATTTCAGCGCATCCTCTTCGCTCACGTATTGCGCGCGCGTGCCGATGACCACGCCCAGTTCCACTTCCCAGTCCGTCTTTTTCGAGCCTTTCGGCAGCACGACATTGTCGTCCGGGCCATTCAGGCAGGTAATCGCCTTCATGAAGACGATGGGTTCGGCGGGAATCGGCATGCCGGATTCGGCTGCGTGATCCGCGTAATTGAGGCCGATGCCGATAAACTTGCCGACTTTCGCCAGCGGCACGCCGAAGCGTGGGTTGCCGCGCACCAGGGGCAGCGTCTTTTCGTCGAGCTTGGCCAGCTTGCGCAGGGCCTTGTCGGACAGTTGCGCGCCGTCAATATCGGCAATCACGCCGGACAGGTCACGCAGTTTGCCTTCTTCATCGATCAGGCCCGGTTTTTCCTTGCCTGGACGTCCATAACGAACGAGTTTCATAGTCTTCCTTGGAGTTGATCATTGCCGCTGTGCAGGCTGCCATTTTACCGGATGGCCCGGCACGCCTGTAGCGGTGGATGAAAAACATCGCAAGTCCCGGCAGTTGCAAGACCGCCAGCACGCCAAACGCCGCCTGATACGCTTGCGGCGGATACTGCTGCAAGCTGTTCAGGGGCCAGCAGCCGAGGATCAGGCCAAAGCCCGCCTGCACCAGGAAGGCGCCCGTGAAAATCAGCAAATTCAGGCAAGTGGACGCCCTGCCCGTCTGGCTGGCCGGCATGCTTTGCGCGACGATCGCATACTCGAGGCCCGTCACCGTGCCCAGCAAGGTAAACAGCACGGATAGCATGGGCAGGCTGGGCACCACATTGCACGCCATCGCCACTTGCACGGCAATGAACAGGGCGATGCCCACGGCCGCCAACTGCATGGGGGCAATACCGCGCCGCCCGACCCATTCCGTCAGCATGCCCATGCCAATGGCACCGAAGATGACGGCCGCCATGCCCAGGTACAACAAATACGCCACGCTGTCATCGGACAGACCACCCACGTCGGCCAGCCAGCGGCCCACCCACAAGCCCTGCACGCCAAAGAACACCGTGTGCGGCAGCAGGATCAGCGCGATGGTGCGGCGAAAGGCCACGTCGCGGTACACACTCCAGACACTGACCCTGCTCACCGTGTGCGCAGCAGCGGGCGCAGGCAGGGCCGGCGACAGCAGGCGGATCAGCACGCCGATGGCCAGCGCCGCCAGCGCCAGGCCCAGGAAGACGCCGCGCCAGTCCGTGTAATGCAGGGCCAGCTTGACGGGCATGGTGGCCGTGGCCGCGCCCAGGCCGCCCACGGCGATCAGATAGCCGTGCACGGAAGGCAGGCGAGATGGCGCAGTGGCCCACGAGATCGCTTTCACGGCGGCCATGAAGCAGCCGCCCAGGCCCGCCCCCATCAAGGCGCGCGCCCACATCAGTTCGGCAAAACTGTGGCCCCGGCCGAACTGCCACACGCCCAGGGCCGCCAGCGCCAGCAGCCACAGTTGCACCGTGCGGGGACCGTAGCGGTCGAGCGCCATGCCAACCGGCAATTGCACCAGCGCAAAGGCGAAAAAAAAGGCGCTGGTCAGCAGGCCCAGCTGGGCTGGTGTCAGGGAGATGGCGCCCAGCAATTCTGCCGTCAGCACAGCATTCACGCCGCGCAGCAGGCACGACAGGTAATGGCCGAGCGCAAACGGCAGGAACACCCGGCAAAACACGTCCACGCCGCAGCGGGCAGGCGCACCGGCGGTGTACATGCTCAGGCGGCCTGTGCCAGGCGGATGATTTTATGCGGCGCGTCCGGCATAGGCTCATCCGTTTCAAAGAAAAACTTCTCGTGGCCAAAGGCCGGCTTCAAATCGTCCATCCACGTCGCTTCCGCATCGAACTTGGCATAGAACGGCCGGCGCACCCAGTCCGGATTGCGCGCCTGCAAAAATTGCAGGGCAAACAGTTTTTCGCCATGGATGCTGACGATGCCATCGATGACGATCTTGCCGGGAAAGGCGCTCATCGAGGGCCCGCGCACCGTGCGCGACAGGCCCGACACCATCTGGTAGGCGGCCTGGAAAATCTCATGCGCCTTCGCCAGCGGCAACTCGAAATAGCCGCGCGGTCCCGTGTCGCGCTCGACAAACATGTAATACGGAATCGCCCCCAGGCGCGTGCCCGTCTGCCACAGCTCGGCCCAGCTTGCCGGGTCTTCGTTGATATGGCGGATCAGCGGCCCCTGCATGCGCAAGGTGGCGCCCGTCGAGACGATGCGTTTGACGGCTTGTTGGGCGATGTCCTGGCGCAACTCGACGGCATGGCTGTAATGGCCCATCACGGCCAGGTTCTTGCCCGCCTTGACGATACGCTCGAACAGGCGCAGCAAATCGTCCGCGTCGCGGTCGGAGACAAAACGCTGCGGCCAATACGCCACCGCCTTGGTGCCGATGCGGATGTTCTGGATATGTTCCAGGCCCGGTTCGAGCAGCGGCTCCAGGTAAGCAGCCAGTTGCCGCGTGTTCATGATCATCGGATCGCCGCCCGTGATCAGCACGTCCGTCACTTCCGGATGCAGTCTCAGGTAGGCGGCCAGCTCATGCGACTCGCGCGCATCGAATTTCATGTCATCCATGCCGACAAACTGGGGCCAGCGGAAGCAGAAGGTGCAATACGCGTGGCACGTCTGGCCCGCGCTGGGGAAAAACAGCACCGTTTGGGCATATTTATGTTGCAGTCCACGCACGGGCGCATCGTTGACTTTCGGCACGTTATGCGTCATCTGCCCGGCCGGATGGGGATTCATGCCCAGGCGAATCCCACGCACATAGGCGTCGATGGCAGCCTTGTCCTGCTGCACCAGCACGAGATCGCGCAAGTGCGCGTACTGCTCGGGCGGCAGCATGTCGCGGTGGGGAAAAACGAGGCGGTAGATGGGATCGTCGGGAATATTGTTCCAGTCGATCAACTGGTCGAGCACATAGGCATTGGTGCGAAACGGCAAGACGTGAGAAACCACTTGCACCGCTACACGCTGCTCTTCCGGCAGCCATTCCCACTGCCGCGCCTGATGAATGGTTTGCCGCGTATATGGCTTGAACTTGGGTGAAAACGGCTCGGTAATGAGTGCGGACACGATAGGCTCCTTGCCAATAAATAGCGATAACTTTCATGAAATTGTCCCTATATCGGTCAATTCCAGCTTTTTTATCCCACAGGCCATGCCAGCTCGGCATGCTGTGAAAGCCATCCTAATTCTTGCCATCGAGAACCAAATTGCTACACATCAACAAGCATTCCGATACGTTGCTCGCTGCCTACAAGCAACACCTTAGTTTGTTCCATCGCAATTTGATGGGACCCTCGACGACGTAAATTACGGCTTGGCAACACATCCCTCGATTCTCACAAGGAGCTGTCATGAAACGCTTATTCACGGGTAGCCTGCTGTGCCTGGCCTTTGCCGGCGGCAGCGTCAATGCCGCCGTCGAACCAACGGAAAAAGACGCGATCGCCATGGCCGAACGGGGCGCCGCCTTCATGAAGGCACATGGCAAGGAAGAAATGATGAAGAAAATCACGGCGAAAGACCCCGACTTCGTGCAGGGCTCGCTGTATGTCGACATGCGTGACATCAAGACGGGCATCGTGCTGGCCCACCCCATCAATCCTTCCATCGTGGGCAAGGATTTGACGGATGTGCCTGACGCGAATGGCAAAAAATATCGACGTGAAATCATCGAGCTGGCGCAAAAGCAGGGCAAGGGCTGGGTCGACTACCAGTACAAGAACCCCACCAGCGGCAAGATTGAGCCTAAGACCACGTATATCCTGCGCGTCAACGATGTGGTGCTGGAAGCGGGGATCTACAAAAAATGAGGCAGGGCCGGCGCACACGAACGCCGTGCGCCGCCTGCGGCTGGAACAGCCATCGCCATAGCCATAGCCAGGAGTCAAGCATGCTCAATACATTACGCATCGGACCAAAATTATTGCTGGCGCCCGCCCTGGTCTTGCTGCTGCTGATACTCAGCTCGACCGGCGCCTGGTATGGCATGGTGCGGCAAAATGCCTCGCTGGAAAACATGGTACGGGTACGCATCACGCATTTGAAGGCGGCCGCCGACGTACTCGGAGAGGCCAGGCAAGTACACGGCAATATGTACCAGTTGCTGTCGTGGACGAATGGCAGCTTCGCCAAGGCCCGCCTCGATACACTAGAGCAACAAATCAAGGCGCGCCACGCGGCCATCGGTACCCAGCTGGCCACGCTGCGCGTGACGGCCACGGGCGCCGAGCGCAGCCTGGTCGATGCCGCCATCACGGCCCTGGCCGGCTACCGCAAGGCCGTGCTGGAAACCATGGAAATGGCACAGATGGACCAGTCGATCGCCACCAATTCCATGCTCAGGGCGGAAACGCAATTCGGCCAGTTCAATACGCAGCTGGCGCAGTTGTCGGCCCTGGAAACGACGCTCAGCAGCCAGGCCCATGCGACGGCAAGCGCCGAGTTTCGCAGCCTGGGCTGGAGCCTGCTGCTGACCGTCCTGCTCTCCATCATGGCCTCCATCGTGATGACCATGCTGGTACGGCGCGCCATGCTGGTGGAAATCCGCGGCATTGCCGACGCCGTGCAAGACCTGGCGGCGGGCAAGCTGATCGCCGGTGCGCCCAAGCAGGGCAATGACGAGATCGCGGCCACGTCGCGCGTGCTGGACCAGACCATCGCCAACCTGAACCAGACATTGCGTACCATCATGGGCGCCGTGCAATCGATCGACGCGGCCTCGCGCGAAATTGCCACCGGCAATCTGAATCTGTCGGCGCGCACGGAAATGCAAGCGAGCTCGCTGGAAGAAACGTCGAGCGCCATGGAAGCGCTGACGCAAGCCGTCAATGACAACGCCGACAACGCCCAGCTGGCCTGCGAGCTGGCGGGGCAAGCGTCAACCCTGGCCGTACAAGGGGGAGAGTCGATGCAGCAGGCGGTGACGACGATGGCGACGATACGCGCCAATTCGCGCCAGATCGTGGATATTATCGGCGTGATCGATGGTATTTCCTTCCAGACCAATATCCTCGCGCTGAATGCGGCGGTGGAAGCGGCGCGCGCGGGCGAACAAGGCCGCGGCTTTGCCGTGGTGGCGTCCGAAGTGCGCACCCTGGCGCAGCGCTCGGCGCAGGCGGCCAGGGAAATCAAGACCCTGATCGCCACGTCCGTGACCACCATCGATGGTGGCAGCGTGGCCGTGCAGCAAGCGGGCGACAGCATGGGCGCCATCGTGGCCTCGGTGCAGCAAGTCAATGACATCATCCAGCGCGTGAAACAGGCCAGCGCCGAGCAGGCATCCGGCATCACGGAAGTGAATCAGGCCGTCACGCAAATGGATGACGTTACCCAGCAAAATGCGGCTCTGGTGGAACAGGCGGCAGCGGCGGCGGCCAGTTTGCAGGACCAGGCCGTCAAACTGTCGGCGGCAGTCAGCGTCTTTACCCTGGATCACACCACGCCAACGACGCCCGCCAGCGTAGACGATGAAGTCTTCCTGAATCCGGCCAGGAAACCGGGCCAGGACAGACGCGCGCTGCACAGCCCGCTGCGAAGCATGCCCGGCCTGCGCGGCGCCAAGGATGCGCAGCAGCGCCAGCGTGGCCAGATGCGCGATTAACTGGCTGGTGCGCGCATCGGCTTGCTCAGGTAGCGCGAACCGGCCAGCACGAAGCGCCACGGCGTTTCCATCGCCTTGGAAATACCGATGCGCCGCCCCGCTTGCACCGTCACTTCATCCTCGCGGGCCAGCAGCATGAACGGCGGCGCATCGAGCGCCAGCCGGTTATGCCTATGCGTGACACCCAGCGCCTGACACACCTTGCCCGGCCCCGAACACAGCAGCCGCAGTTCCTCGACGCCGCGCCGCTCGCGCATGCGATCCAGGCCCGCCAGCGGCTCGATGGCGCGGATCAGCACGCCAGCGCCATGGTCCGCTTCGCGGCACACAAAGTTCAAACACCAGTGGATGCCGTAGGAGCGGTAGACATAGGCGTGCGCGGGCGGGCCGAACATGGCGGCATTGCGCGGCGTCATGCCCCCATACGTATGCGAAGCCGGGTCCAGCCGGTCATACGCTTCCGTTTCCACGATGCGCCCGCCCACGCCGTCCACCAGCACGGTCACGCCGATCAGCTGGCGCGCCACGCTGCAAGAATCGTCCGCAAAATCGATGTCCGCCAGGAGTTTTTTCATGCGGCAATTGTAGCGTCACGCTTGCCCGCACGCACCGGCGGCTGTCTTAAAAACAAATACATCTTACTTTTTTCACCATAAAAACAGGGGCTGATTGCGTCGCCAAATGAGCAACATCGGTGGCAATCACGGCAAAAACAGGAATTTTTCGACAATCTACTGTAGAGATGAACTATTGCCATGCATAAACATGGATAATCATCGGGCATTGCACAAGGCGTCCATGAGGCCGTCCATGCGCAGCGCACGACCGAATAACCAGCGGGTAAGACAATGATGATGAGAGCGGCAGCGCAAAAGCAGGTAGTGCAGGAAGATCCGGTTGACGCCTTGATGCGTTCCATCCGCATTCCGCCACGTCCCAGCCTGCTGGTCGACTTGCAGCGCGAACTGGCCGAAGACGACCCGTCGCCGCGGCGCATCGCGCGCATCATCGCCGACGATGTCGGCATGTCCGGCGCCCTGCTGAAATTGGCCAATTCACCGTTCTATGGCGCCGCGCGCAAGGCCAAGTCCGTCGAGCAAGGCATCAACTTTCTCGGCATCAACCAGTGCAGTGCCATGATGACGGGCTTGCTGGCACGCCAGGCGCTGGAAGCGGAAGGCGTGGAACTGACCAACTTCTGGGATGTGTCGGCCAAGCGCGCGCGCGCCCTGGTATTTACCTCGCGCAAGCTGCGCATCGCCCCGCCCGACATCGCCCACACCTTCGGCCTGTTCTGCGATATCGGCGTGCCCCTGCTGATGAACCGCTTCCCCGACTACGTCAAGACGTACGCGGCGGCGGCCAACGATGCGCATAATTGTTTTACAGCCCTGGAAGACGCGCGCCACCAGACCAACCACGCGGCCATCGGCTGCTTGCTGGCGCGCAACTGGGGCTTGTCCTCCGATGTCTCCTGGGCCATCTTGCACCACCACGACTATACGGTGCTGGCCGACCCGTCCACGGACGACGCCATCCGTTCGCTCGTCGCCCTGTCGCTGCTGGCCGAAAAGGGCATTCAGCGCTACCATGGCAACAGTACCTCGCTGGAGTGGGACAAGGGCGGCGAACTTGCCTGCCAGCATCTTGGCCTGTCGCAGGAAGAGGCCGCCGACCTGCTCGACGAGTTGCACGAGATGTTCGATACCGACCATTGATGTATCAGGCGGCCGCGTCCGCCTGTATCATCTGTCCCGGCGCCTGGCAAAGCCTTGGCGCCTGTTTCCGTTTGCCTGACCTGTATTCTTAACCTGTTGATCGCCATGCCCAAAAATAAGCGCCCTGTCCCCCGTAAATCCGCCAACACGCCTGAAGACAAGGATGAGTCCGTCACGCGCATGCTGTGCACGATGGCCCTGAACCTGGCGGAGCAGGAAGACAGCGAATCGCAGGGCACGGTGCTGGCCGAGCAAGCCGTCGAGTTCGGCCGCCTGATCCGCAAGGCCTTGAATCAAAAGAAGGATGAAATTCTGTACGACGCCATCGAGCGCGCCAAGTATGAAGACGTGGGCGCCTACCAGTATTTGCGCAGCCATATCGAGGAAGCGGCCTCCATTTCCGTGATCCGCCGCGAGAATGCTCCGGCCATGGAAATCAACGCCTTTGTCGTGCCCCTGCTGGTGCAAAGCACGGGCGGCCTGAAGGAAGCGGATAGCTTCCAGGACCAGGATGCATTCGAAGCGCTGGTGAAAAGTTTCCAGCAGGCAGAACTGGAAAGCCCCAAGGCCAAGGTGGTCTTGATGAGCCATGCCTACGACCTCGATGAAATCGACCGCATCACCTATAGCCACTTGCACGAGATGGTGCGCGATGCATACTCATCGATGACGGACAAGAAAATCGTCGCCACGCCAGGCCTGGAAAGCAGCATCGTCGGCTGGAGCGAAACGGCCTTCGGCCCGCAAGACACGGCCGTCGAACTGCGCTTCCTGCTGGGCTTTGCCCTCAAGCGCGTGGACGACCCATTCTATGCGGAACCGAAGGACGAAGCGGCACTCGATGCCTGGTTCGATGCGCGCATGGCCCGCTACCAGCAGTGGACGACGGAAGTCGGCGACCTGGTGAAACGCTGCCTGGCGCCGGCCGGCAGTGCCCTGGAAGTAAGCTTCCTCTACCAGGATCTGTTCCACGGCGGCAAGGAACAAGGCATGAGCGAGTATGCGATGCTGCAGATGATGTCGGGCATCAACCATGCGCTGGCGGAAAACAAGGTGGACGCCGGCGACGTCTCGGTGGTCGTCGGCCCGGCCGATGAGCACGGCGAAATGCTGCTGCGCGTCAACGTCACCACGGCGGGCGGCGAGATGCTGCACAGCGCCGACAAGCCGCTGGACCTGGCTGCCGACCTGCAGGACGAAGTCGACGACATCTGCGATGCACTGGCCACCATCGGCGTGACGCAATTATCCGTGGCGCTGAAATTCGACGCCAAGGGACAGCCGCTGGAAGCGCAACCGTACGCGCCGGCGTAAAGCCGGCGACATGCTCAACGCGCGGCCGGCTCCTGCTGGCCGCGCAGCAACAGCCATGCCTGCAGCTTTTGCGCATACGCAAGCGTATGCGCCGGACTGCTCGACGGCAAGCTGACGATGCGATAACGCTGCGCGTGCTCGCCCAGCACCTTGATGCCCAGTTTCGCCGCCGTGCCGCCGTTGAAGGCGATCGTGTGCAGCTGAGGCAAGCTGGCGGCAAGGGCCACCAGGTCGTTGTCGTCGCGGGCGCGGATATTGCTGTCCAGGCTGCCCGTGCGCTGCGCCTGCGCCACCACATCCCACAGGCCCACGCCGTGCGCCAACAAGGTGCTCAACCGCGCCTCATAGGGCAAACTAGTCAAATCCACGCCCAGCACCTCGCCCAGTAGCCTCCAGAATTTGTTTTGCGGATGCGCATAGTATTGGCTGTGCGCCAGCGATTTTTCGCCGGGCAAGCTGCCCAGTATCAGCAAGCGCGTGCCGGCGTCGACGACGGGTGCGAAGCAGCGCTTGCGCGCATCGGCGGCATGGTCTGGCAAGAAAGCTGGGCTATTCAAATGAGATATCCGGAAGGGAAGGCGAAGGGCCATTTTACCCGGCCACGCAACGGTGTAGAATTTCCAGACAGAACACCACGAGAGACCGCCCATGCGCACCATCGACACCCTGCTGGCCCAATATGGCGAAAGCCACCGCAACCACGTCAATGAATGGGTGCACATCGTGTGCGTGCCCCTGATCGTTTTCAGCCTGCTGGGACTGCTGTGGAGCCTGCACCCCAGCGTGGCGCTGCTCGGTAGTATTCTGGCCTTATACTATTATTACAAGCTGTCGCGCCCGTTTGCGGCGGGCATGCTGGCGATGCTGGCCGCCATGCTGGGCCTGCTGCTGCTCATGCCCCCGCTGACCATCCTGCCAGTGTCGCTGGCGCTGTTCGTGCTGGCCTGGATAGGCCAGTTCATCGGCCACCAGATCGAAGGCAAGAAACCGTCGTTCCTTGACGACTTGCGCTTCTTGCTGGTGGGGCCGCTGTTCGTGCTGGGATTTTTGTACCGGCGCCTGCGGCTGGCGTATTGAGCGGCACGTGGCTACGCGCGGCCGGTAACAGATTTTTACTATTCGCAACTAGTTATCTGCGGTAAGTGTCCTTATGATCAGTCAGCATCTTTACTGCCGGTCGACGCAATCGGCAACTAACTTTTGTCCAAGGGAGTTCCACATGAAAGCACCAATCATTGCAGTGGCATTGCTCGCCACCCTGGCCGGCTGCGCCGTACAACCGAACTCGGCCAATGTCTACAATGCGCGCCAGGCGCAGAATGAACAATCGGTTCGCATGGGCACGGTTGAATCCGTGCGCCAAGTGACCATCGACAAGGGTGAAACGGGCACGGGCGTGCTGGCTGGTGCGGCGCTGGGCGGCGTGGCCGGCTCGACAGTCGGCGGTGGCAAGGGCGCCATCGCGGCCAGCATCCTCGGCGCCGTCGCCGGCGGCATGGCCGGCAAGAGCATCGAAGCGAATGCCTCAAACAAGGCCGGCCTGGAAATCACCGTGCGCCTGGACAATGGCGACATGCGCGCCATCGTGCAAGACGCCGACGAGCTGTTCCGTCCAGGCGAGCGCGTGCGCCTGCTGTCGGATGGCCGCAAGACCCGCGTCACGCATTGATCGGCAGGCTGGCGCCCAGGCATTAGCCGAAGGCGCCGGCAGCCATGAAGGACGCCGAGGGGTGCAGCCAGATGGCAACCACTGTTGCCACGATGACATAGACAAGCACGCTCCAGACTTTGATCTGCAGTGAAGCTGGCATAGCGCTTCTCCTTCAAGGATGCAATTCAGAAAATATTTACTTAATAATAATGTAAATATTTTCATAAATTTAACATTTTCCAGAAGCACTGCTCTGGCTCAATGCCTGAGGGGATCTTGCCGCACATTTCACCTTCCATTTGCCAAGCTCGACCGGGACGCGCTATGCCCGTATACTTGCGCGATGTCCTCTCCTCTCCTGTTCATCATTGCCTGCCTGATCTGGGGCTCCACCTTCTGGGCCATCACTTTGCAGCTGGGCGATGTCGCCCCCGCCGTTTCCGTGGTCTACCGCTTCGGCCTGGCTTCCGCTACCCTGTTTGCCTGGTGCGCCTTGCGCGGCGACACCTTGCGCCTGCCCTGGCGCGCGCAAAAATGGATGCTGCTGCAAGGCCTGGCCTCGTTCGCCCTCAGCTATGTCTGCACCTACAGCTCGGAGCAATACCTGGTCTCCGCTCTCGTCAGCGTGCTGTTTGCGCTGATGGTGTTCTGGACGCCATTGCTCAACCGCATCGCCTTCGGCACGCCGATTACCTGGAGCACATGCTGCGCGGCATTTGTCGCCATCTGCGGCATCGTGTTGCTGTTTTACCAGTCCATCGGCGCGGCACTGCAAGACATCCTCGGCGGCGGCAACGGGCATTTCCTGCTCGGTTTCATGCTGGCCCTGGTGGCCACCGTATCGAGTACGGTGGGCAATGCCCTCGTCATGAAAGTGCGCGAACACTCCGGCAACGTGATGCTGACCATGGCCTGGACCATGCTGTGGGGTACGCTCATGGTAGCCGCCTGCGCCATCGCCACGGGCCAGTCCTGGCAGTTGCCCACGCGCCCCAGTTACTGGATGGGATTGGTATATCTGGCCATCTTCGGCTCGGTGATCGCCTTCAGCGCGTATTTCACTTTAATCGCGCGCATCGGCACGCAAAAGACCGTGTATATCGGCGTCGTCACGCCCGTCATCTCCGTGCTGCTGTCGGTGCAGTTCGAACATTACCGGCCTGCCGCCATCGAATGGGTGGGCATGCTGCTATGCCTGTCCAGCGTAGCCTGGGCCCTGACCTCGGGCGCGCGCAAGACGAGTACCATTGCTACCCTTTCCACCACTCCATCAGCAAAGGCAACATGAACACTTCCACCGCCACTCTCGCCATCCGTCCCGCCCAGAAAACCGACGTGGCAGCCATCTTTGGCATGATCCATGAACTGGCCGTGTTTGAAAAACTCGAACACATGATGATCGCCAAGGAATCCATGCTGCACGACAGCCTGTTCGGCACCCATCGCGCGTGCGAAGCGCTGGTCGGAGAGGAAGATGGCGAAGTGGTGACGTTCGCCCTGTTCTTCCATAATTTTTCCACCTTCCTGTGCCGCAAGGGGCTGTACCTGGAAGACCTGTATGTGAAGCAATCGGTGCGCGGCAAGGGCTATGGCAAGCAGATGCTGGTGGCGCTGGCGCAACTGGCTGTCGAACGCGATTGCGGCCGCTTCGAATGGTCGGTGCTGGACTGGAATGAAAACGCGATCAACTTCTACAAGGGCATGGGCGCGGACGTGATGCCGGACTGGCGCATCTGCCGGGTCGCTGGCGATGCCTTGACGCAATTGTCGGCGGGCACGCCAAAAACCATCGCGTTGGAACTGTAAGCGTAAGTTCCAAAAAAAATCCCCGCAGGCTAGCGGCACCGCGGGGTGAACCCATTGTCAAGTGGGAGGGGGAGAATGCAATCAACGGTTATCAATATAAACGCTACGACTGGTCACCGCGCCAACCTTTACATTTGCTTACCGGGCCTTACATTTTCCTTAAATCTGTCAGCTAACTGTCCATCCTTCACCACAGTTTATTTCCGTGGTTCAATCAATGTGCCGTGCAAACCGATTTGTTGTTGCGTAACCCCAATGTCACCCTGCGCATTTTTATAGATTTGGTACACTGTGAAGCAGGCGGTGCAGCCAGCAACCACGGCAAAAATGACCATGCGACGCTCCTTGAATTTTTTTGAAGGTATCAGGGAAAACAGAGCCTGCGGCCGATGATGGTCAGGCAGGGAAGATTCAGTGTGGCATCTTCTGCTGGTGGGGCATTGCGCAATATCAAACGCGTCAAAGTGACGGCGCGCGGGCGTTTGATACGATGCAAAATGGCGGCAATGCGCTCACACACAATGAACGAATCAATGACCGAATCGTTACGCCTATGGGAGCCACATCATGAATGTCTCTGCCAAACCGCTCGTCATGAAAATCTACCGCGCCTACCTGCGCTCCCGCCTGGAGCGCTACACGCGCGACTTGCAAGCCATCGCCGAACAGCGCGAAAACGACTTCCAGGCTGAACGCATCCTGCACCAGGCCGTCGTCTCGGTGCGCTCGAAACTGCACTCGCTGTAGCCGTGATGCCGTCAGTGCTGCCGGCCGGCCACGGCCCAGCGCTCCACCAGCTCGAACAAGCCTTGCGTCAGCAGGGCCAGCACGGCTGCGGGGATCGCACCGGCCAGCAGCATGTCGTTGTCGTTCAACGCCAGGCCGATGGTGATGCGTTCCCCGTAGCCACCCGCGCCGATGAAGGCGGCGATGGTGGCCGTGCCCACGCTCATCACGGCCGCCGTTTTCACGCCTGCCAGCATCACGGGCAAGGCCAGCGGCAAGTCCACGTGCAGCAGGCGGTCGCGCCGGCTCAAGCCCAGCGCCAGCGCCGCCATGCGCAAGCCTTGCGGCACCTGCAAGATGCCGGTGCAGGTATTGCGCACGATGGGCAGCAAGGCGTACACGAATAAGGCCACCAGCGCCGGCGCCAATCCGATCATGCCCAGCACGGGGATCAAGATCGCCAGCAAGGCCAAGGAGGGCACCGTCTGCAGCACGCCGACGCAGGCCAGCACCGTTTGCCGCAGCGGCGCCGAAAACGCCGCCAGGACGCCCAGCGGAATGCCGATCAGGCACGCCAGGGCGACCGACAGCAGCACCAGGGTCAGGTGCTGGCGCGTCAGGGTCCACAAATCGTCGCCGATGATTTTATCCAGCAGAGTGCTGCGCGCCGCCGGTTTGTTCACCTGCGTCCCCGAGGCCAGCCACTGCCGCGCCACGCTGGCAAAGCTCTTGCCATCGATTTCCACGGCCGCATTCATGGCGATCATGTCGCCCTCGCTGATGCGCCCCTGCAGCCCTTGCAACGCTTGCCAGGCGGCGGGAAAACGCTGTGGCACATCGAGCCGGTACAGCAACATGGCGTCGTAGCGGGGAAAATACTGCTGCGTGTCGGCCAGCACGCGCAAGCCGTACTGGCGGATCTTCGCGTCCGTCGAATAAATGTCGATCACGTCCACCTGGCGCTGTGCCAGCGCTTCATAGGCGATGCCGTGATCGAGCCCGCGCGGGCGCTGCGGCAAAGTATAGCGCGCGGCCAGGCCCGGCCAGCCATCGACCCGGCCAATGAATTCATGCGACAAGCCGAATTTCAAGGCGGGATGCTGGGCCAGCTGCTCCAGGCTGGCGATGGCCTGTTCATCACCGCGCACGGCCAGCGCATAGGTATTGTTAAAGCCCAAAGGCACGCCCACGCCCAGCCCCAGCGCCGCCAGCTCGCGCCGCATCTGGTCCAGATCAATCGGTTTGTCGTGCTTGAGGATTTCGCTGGCGATGGTGCCCGTGTATTCGGCATACACATCGATGCTGCCCGCGTGCAGCGCGGCGAGCACGATGGCCGTATTGCCAAGTCCCTGACGGTGCTCCGTCTTGACGTGCGGCGCGGCGCTCTGTTTGACGATTTCGCCGAGGATGTAGGATTCCGTGAAACGCTTCGAGCCCACCTTCAAGGTGCCGCTATCCATGGCAAGGGAGGACATGGGCGCGGCGGCGAAGAACAGCAACAACAACAGGTAAACAACACGCACGCGGCGCTCCAGGATGGTGATCAATCCGGCAAGCTTAACACCGGCGCGCGCCAGACACCGCCATGCACCACGCCCACGCATGGATTCAGGCCCAGCGCATACGCCAGGTCGGCCGGACGCGCGATGCGCCACAGGGCGAAATCGGCGCGCTTGCCCACTACCAGGCTGCCCGTTTCATGCTGCAGGCCCAGCGCGCGCGCCGCATGGCACGTGCAGCCGGCCAGCGCCTCCTGCGGCGTCAGCCGCCACAGGGTGCAAGCCATGTTCATCGCCAGCAGCAATGACGTCATGGGCGACGTGCCAGGATTGCAATCGGTGGACACGGCCATCGGCACGCCGGCCGCGCGCAGCGCCGCCACCGGTGGCGGCTGCGTCTCGCGCAGAAAGTAGTACGCGCCCGGCAGCAGCACGGCCACCGTGCCATGTTCCGCCATGGCGGCGATGCCGTCTGCCGACAAAAATTCCAGGTGGTCGGCCGACAGGCCAGCGTAGCGGGCGACCAGGGCCGCGCCGCCTAAATCAGACAGCTGCTCCGCATGCAATTTGACGGGCAAGCCCAGGCCTCGCGCCGCCTCGAACACGCGCTGCGTATGCGCCGGCGTAAAGCCGATGCGCTCGCAAAACGCATCGACGGCGTCGACCAGGCCATCGCTGGCCAGCCTGGGCAGCATCTGCGCGCACAGCAGGTCGATATACGCATCGGGCTGGCCCGTATATTCGGGAGGCAGTGCATGCGCGCCGAGGAAGGTGGTGCGCACGGACACCGGCAGCTTTTCTGCGATCGTGCGCGCCACGCGCAGCATCTTCGCCTCGCTATCCGCAGCCAGGCCGTAGCCGGACTTGATCTCCAAGGTGGTCACGCCCTCGGCCAGCAGCGCCAGCACGCGGGGCAGGCTTTGGCGCAGCAACTCGTCGTCGCTGGCCGCGCGCGTGGCGCGCACGGTGGACATGATGCCCCCGCCGGCGCGGCTGATGTCTTCATAGCTGGCGCCATTCAGGCGCGCCTCGAATTCGTCGCTGCGGTTGCCCGCGTGGACGATGTGCGTATGGCAGTCGATCAGGCCCGGCGTCAGCCAGCAGCCCTGCCCGTCGAGCAGGACTGCGCCGCTGGCCGGCAGCTCGTCACCGGGGCCGAACCAGGCGATGCGGCCATCCTTGACGGCGATGGCCGCGTCCAGCAGCTCGCCATAGCCGTGCTCCATGGTGGCCAGGTGGACGTTGTGGATGACCAGGTCCCAGTCTTGCATGGTGTTTTCCTTCCTAGATGAACAGGTCGACGCGGAACACGGCCGTGCGCTGCAAGGCGTCGAGCCGCCATTCCTGCGCATCGTCGGCGTCCAGCAGCAGGGCGTCATAGCGGGCCAGCGCGAACTGCCGTTCGCCACCGCGCGCCAGCACAGCACCATCGCCGGCGACAAATAGCAGGGTCGCCGCGCTGCGCCGCACCAGCTTGCCCGGTGCCGTGATTTTTTCCAGCTGGTGGCGGCAGCGGTCGCGCCGCGTCATCACATTGAAATCCGTCGTGATCCCCTTGACTTGCGCGGACACGGCCGCCTCGCCGGGAAACCACAGCATCGGTTGCGCCGCGCTCAAGGTCACCTTGCGCGTGCCATCGAGCGTCAGCTGCACGCTGTCGCCATCGACCAGCATCAGGCTACGGTCGATGCCGGGGAAGCTGGAAAACGGCCCGCTGGCCGTGATTTTCGCCAGGCTGATACGCCAGTCGAAGTCGTCGAAGCCTGCGCCCAGGGGAGCAATGGCGATTTCCGTCGTGCTGCCGCCGCCATTTTTCCATGCCACAGCGCGCAGGTATTCATGCGGGATGAAGGTCGCCATCAGAGCGCCCTCAGTTGCGCAAGGGTGCGCTTGTAGGCGGTGGCGATGGCGTCCTGCGCCAGATGGCGCCCACCGCGCACCTGCCACTGGCCGCCACACAACACGTCGCGCACCAGGTTATCGTTGCCGCAGAAAAGAAAACTGCCCAGCACATCCCCGATGGCCACGCCGCACAGGTTCACATGCGTCTCGTCGAGCACCAGCAAGTCCGCGCGGTTGCCCTGCGCCAGCGCGCCCAGCTTGCGCCCGGACGCCTGGGCGCCGCCGCGCAAGGACGCCTGCCACAGGTAGTCGCCCACATGGCGTTCATCGGGGGTGGCGGCGACATTGCGCTGCTGGCGCTGCAAGCGCTGGCCGTATTCGAGCCAGCGTAACTCTTCGACGGGCGACTGCGATACATGGCTGTCGCTGCCGACGCCGAAGCGCCCGCCGGCGGCAATGAATTCGGCCAGCGGGAACAGGCCATCGCCCAAATTTGCTTCGGTCGTCGGGCACAGGCCCGCCACGGCGCCGCTGGCAGCCATCAGCGCCACTTCATCGGGCTGCACATGCGTGGCATGCACGAGGCACCAGCGCGCGTCGACATCGACCTGATCGTACAGATACTGCACCGGACGCCGGCCGCTGACATCGAGGCACTGGTGCACTTCGCCCTGCTGCTCGGCGATGTGAATGTGAATGGGGCGGCCAGCTGGCAGCGCTTGCGCCACTGCGCGGATCTGCGCCACGCCGGCCGCGCGCAGCGAGTGGGGCGCAAAGCCCACTTCCACCTGTCCGCCGCGCACCGGCGCCAGCGCCTCGATGATGCGCAAGACATCATCCGCGTCGGTGCGGAAGCGCGCCTGCTCGGCTTTCAATGGCTGTTCGCCGAAGCCCGCATGGCTGTACAGCACAGGCAACATCGTCATGCCGATGCCGCTGATGCGCGCCGCGGCCAGCACCCGTTCAGCCGTCTCGGCGGGGCGCGCATACAGCGCGCCAGCCGCATCGCGCTGCAGATAGTGAAATTCGCACACGGCCGTGTAGCCATGGCGCAGGCATTCGGCAAACAGCTGAGCGGCGATGGTTTGCATCTGCTCTGGCGTGATGTGGCGCGCGAAGCGGTACATCAGTTCGCGCCAGGTCCAGAAGCTGTCCGGCATATCGCCGCTTCCCTCGCCGGCGACTTCCGTCATACCGCCCAGCGCGCGCTGGAAGGCATGCGAATGCAGGTTGACCATGCCGGGCAAGACATATTCGGCCACTTCGACGCCGGCAGACGATGCGGTATTTTCCGTCACCACCGTCAAATCGCCGGCCGCATCCCACTCCAGCAGCACGTCGCGGCGCCAGCCCTGCGGCAGCAGCGCATGGCGCGCGAACAAACAGCCGCTCAACGCGCCACCCATGCCACGGCCGCTTCCATCATCTGGCGCAGCAGCGGCTGCACCTGTGCGGCCAGGTCGGCCCGGTAGCCGAACGGCATCGCTTCCTCCATGTACAGGCACTGGCACATCTCCAGCTGGATCGCATGCACGCGGCTGGCCGGCTGGCCGTACTGGCGCGTGATGTGACCGCCCTTGAAGCGGCCATTCAGGGCGACCGTAAATTGCTCCTGCGCGCGCGCGATATCGACCACGGCGGAGGTCAGGCCACTATCGCAGCTGGCGCCATCGGCCGTGCCGAAGTTCAGGTCGGGCAGCTTGCCATCAAAGAAGCGCGGCACGTGCGAGGCGATGGAATGGGCATCCAACAGCACCACCGCGCCGTGCACGCGCAGCAGGCGGTCCAGTTCCTCGCGCAGCTGCCGGTGGTATGGCGCCCAGTAGCACTGCAACCGGCGCTGTACGTCGGCCGCGTCGGGTTCCTTGCCGGCCAGGTACAGCGGCTCGCGGTGGAAGGTATCGTTGGGCAGCAAGCCCGTCGTATCCTGGCCCGGATACAGATTCGTGTCTTCCTGCGGGCGGTTCAAGTCGATGGTGTAGCGCGACCAGCGCGCCGACAGCACGGACGCATCCATCTCCTGCAAAAAACCATACAGCTCGCGCAAATGCCAGTCCGTATCGGCCTTGATCAAGGCCTGCGGCGTCATGCGCGCGGCGATATCATCGGGTATGTCGGTGCCCACGTGGGGCATCGACACCAGCAGCGGGATGCTGCCTTCGTTGAAGCGGAAATCCATGCTTGTCTCCTTGCTTTCGCTCAAGCGTACAGCGGGGCGAACAAATTCTTGCAAGTGCTGCTCAACTCGCCGCGCAAGACCATTTGCTTGGCCGCCTCGATGTCCGGCGCGAAGAAGCGGTCGGCGTCGAAGAACGGCACCTTCTGGCGCAGCTGGTGGTGTACATGTTCGAGGTGCGGTGAGGTTTTCAGGGGGCGGTGGAAATCGATGCCCTGCGCGGCGGCCAGCAGCTCGATGCCGACGATGACGGCCGTGTTGTGCGCCATGTCATCCAGGCGGCGCCCGGCAAACGTGGCCATGCTCACATGGTCTTCCTGGTTGGCGGACGTCGGCAGGCTGTCGACGCTGGCCGGATGCGCGAGCGACTTGTTTTCCGACGCCAGCGCGGCAGCCGTCACGTGGGCGATCATGAAGCCGGAATTGACGCCCGGGTCGCGCACGAGGAAGGGCGGCAAGCCAGACAGCGTGGCGTCGATCAGCAGCGCGATGCGGCGCTCGGCCAGCGCGCCGATTTCGGCAATCGCCAGCGCCAGGGTGTCGGCGGCAAAGGCCACGGGTTCGGCGTGGAAATTGCCACCCGAGACGATTTCCGCCTGGCCGTATTTTCCATCCTGGCCATCCTGGAAGATCAGCGGATTGTCCGTGACGGCATTGGCTTCGATCAGCAGGGTGCGGCCCACATTGCCGATCAAATCGAGGCAGGCGCCCATGACTTGCGGCTGGCAGCGCAGGCTGTAAGGGTCTTGCACGCGCTCGTCGCCTTCCCGGTGCGAAGCGCGGATTGCGCTGTGCGCCACCAGTTGGCGGTACATCTGCGCGGCCAGGATCTGTCCCGGCTGTCCGCGCACGGCATGCACGCGCGCATCGAACGGCGCATCGCTGCCCTTGGCCGCGTCGAGCGACAGCGCGCCCGTGACCATGGCCGCTTCCAGCAGACGCTCGGCCATGAACAAGCCATGCAGCGTCAGTGCGTTCGACACTTGCGTGCCGTTGATCAGCGCCAGGCCCTCTTTTGCCGCCAGCACGACGGGCGAGATGCCCGCCTGCGCCAGCGCCTCGGGGGCCGGCATCAATTCGCCGTTGACGCGCACGTCGCCCACGCCTAGCATGGCCAGGGTCATGTGCGACAACGGCGCCAGGTCGCCCGAAGCGCCCACGGAACCCTTGGCGGGAATGGCCGGCATGATGCCCGCGTTGTACAGGGCAATCAGGGTATCGACGATCAGCGGGCGCACGCCGGAATAGCCGCGCGCCAGGCTGCCGATTTTCATCAGCATGATCAGGCGCACGACGGCATCCGACAGCAGTTCGCCCGTGCCGACGGAATGCGACAGAATCAGGTTGCGCTGCAATTGCTCGAGCTTTTCATCGGGGATGCGCGTCTTGGCGAGCAGGCCGAAGCCCGTGTTGATGCCGTACGCCGCATCGCCCTTGGCAACGATGGCTTGCACGGCGGCGGCCGACGCTTCGATGACGGGATACGCCTCGGCGGCGAGAATCAGTTTCACGGGCGCGGCCCAGACGGCGCGCAGGTCGCCCAGGGTCATCGCGCCGGGTTTTAACGTCCAACTTTTGGCATGCTGTGTCATAGTCATTCGAATCAATATCTCAAGGAAGCATTGGAAGAATCAGGCCGTTGCGCTTGGCGCAGGCAGCCGCTGTTTCATAGCCGGCATCGGCATGGCGCATCACGCCCGAACCGCTGTCGTTGACCAGCACGCGCGCCAGGCGTTTCGCCGCGCTTGCCGTGCCGTCGGCCACGATGACCATGCCCGCATGCTGAGAATACCCCATTCCCACGCCGCCGCCATGGTGCAGCGAAACCCAGGTGGCGCCGCCGGCCGTGTTCAGCATGGCGTTCAGCAGCGGCCAGTCGGAAACGGCGTCCGTGCCATCCTTCATGCTTTCCGTCTCGCGGTTCGGGCTGGCGACGGAACCCGTATCGAGGTGGTCACGGCCGATGACGATGGGCGCCTTCAGCTCGCCCGTGCGCACCATCTCGTTGAAGGCCAGGCCGGCGATATGGCGCTCGCCCAGTCCCAGCCAGCAGATGCGCGCCGGCAGGCCCTGGAAGGCGATGCGCTCGCGCGCCATGTCCAGCCAGTGGTGTACCTGCTTGTGGTGCGGGAACAGCTGCTTGATCTTCGCATCCGTCTTATAGATATCTTCCGGGTCGCCCGACAAGGCCACCCAGCGGAACGGCCCCCGTCCTTCGCAGAACTGCGGACGGATGTAGGCTGGCACGAAGCCGGGAAAGTCGAAGGCGTTGTTCACGCCCTGGTCGAACGCCACCTGGCGGATGTTGTTGCCGTAATCGACGGTGTGCACGCCCATGGCGTGGAAATCGAGCATGGCTTGCACGTGGGCGGCGCAGGAATCGGCGGCCGCCACCGTCAGGCGCTCATGGCGCTGCGGATCTTGCTGCGCCGCCTTCCAGTCCGACACGCTCCAGCCACGCGGCAGATAGCCGTTGACGAGGTCATGCGCGGAGGTCTGGTCCGTCACCAGATCCGGCAGCATGCCGCCCGCTTTCGCGCGACGCACCAGTTCCGGCAGCACTTCGGCCGCGTTGCCCAGGAGGCCGATGGAAATGGCTTCCTTGCGTTCGGTATGGTATTTCACCAGTTCCAGGGCTTCGTCCAGGCTGGCCGCCTGCTTGTCCAGGTAGCGCGTGCGCAAACGGAAGTCGATGCTGCTTTGCTGGCATTCGATATTGAGCGATACGGCGCCCGCCATGGTGGCTGCCAGCGGCTGCGCGCCGCCCATGCCGCCCAGGCCCGCCGTCAGGATCCAGCGCCCGCCCCAGTCGCCGCCGAAATGCTGACGCCCCGCCTCGGCGAAGGTTTCATACGTGCCCTGCACGATGCCCTGCGTGCCAATATAAATCCAGCTACCGGCCGTCATCTGGCCGTACATGAACAGGCCTTGCCGATCGAGTTCGTTGAAGTGTTCCCAGTTCGCCCATTTCGGCACCAGGTTGGAATTCGCGATCAGCACGCGCGGCGCATCCGCGTGAGTCTGGAACACGCCCACCGGCTTGCCGGACTGGATCAGCAAGGTCTGGTCGTCTTCCAGCTCGCGCAGCGAGGCGAGTATCTGGTCGAAACAGGCCCAGTTACGGGCGGCACGGCCGATGCCGCCGTAGACCACCAGGTGCTGCGGATTTTCCGCCACTTCCGGGTCCAGGTTGTTTTGCAACATGCGGTAGGCCGCCTCGGCCTGCCAACTCTTGCAAGCCATGACCGTGCCGCGCGGGGCGCGGATGGTGCGGCTGGCATCAAAGCGTGGATCGGTGTCCATTGTGCTATTCATGCTGTCTCCTCGTAGGGTGCGAGCGGGCGTACTTGGCCCACTACCTGACCCGCTCTTGTACTCCCAGCATAGGTTGTCTATACAACCAAGTCAACAGATTTTTGCAAGCGTAAACCGTCTATTTTTTCTCGAACACGCGCTGGCCCGCTACCCACGTCTGCAGCACCTGCGTCTTGCCGATGGCGGTCGGCGCCACCTTGAACAGGTCCTGGTCGACGACGATGAAGTCCGCCCATTTGCCCGCTTCCAGGGTGCCGATGACCTTTTCCTGGTGCGCCGCCCAGGCCGCGTCGAGCGTGAAGCAGCGCAGCGCTTGCGTCACCGTCATCGCTTGCTGCGGATACCAGCCTCCAGCCGGGAATCCTTCGCTGTTTTGCCGCGTGACGGCCGCGTGGATGCCCTCGAACGGATTCGGCGACTCGATGGGAAAATCGGAACCGCAGGCGATGCGCGAACCCTGCTTGAGGAAGGTGCGCCACGCATACGCGCCTTTGATGCGCTCGTGCCCCACGCGCTGCTCCGCCATGTTCTGGTCGGACGTGGCATGCGTGGGCTGCATCGACGGCACGATGCCAAGAGTCTTGAAACGGGGGATGTCGCTCAATTGCACCACCTGCGCATGCTCCATGCGGTGGCGCAGGCCCGCGCTGCGGTACTGCGCGATCAAGGCTTCATAGCCGTCGAGGATTTGATGGTTGCCCGCGTCGCCGATGGCGTGCACGTTCACCTGGTAGCCTGCGCGCATGGCTTTTTCCATCTTCGCGCGCATGGCGGCGTCCGCGTAGAACAGCAGGCCGCGGGTAGACGGATCGTCGCTGTAGGGCGCCAGCAGGGCCGCGCCGCGGCTGCCCAGGGCGCCGTCGGACAGCAGTTTGACAGCGCGCAAGGCGTACATGTCGCGCGCGTAGCTATTCATGGGACCATTTTTTGACAGCGCGTCGAAATCTTCCGTCGTGTCGGCAATCATGCCGTAGACGCGCACCGTCAGCTTGCCGTGGTCCGCGTAATCGCGGAACAGCCGGTCCTGCATCTGGCCGATGCCCGCATCGTGCACGCTGGTCAGCCCCACTTGCGACAGCTGCGCCAGCGCGCCATCGAGGGCGGCGCGATTTTCCACGTCGCCCGGCTTGGGCAGCACGACATCTATCAAGTCCATGGCGTTATCGACTAGCACGCCGGTGGCATTGCCGTCCGCGTCGCGTTCGATCTTGCCGCCGGCCGGATCAGGCGTGGTGCGCGTGATGCCGGCCAGCGCCAGCGCGCGGCTGTTGGCCCAGCCCGCGTGGCCATCGACGCGGCGCAGCCACACGGGCCGCGCGCTTTCGACCGCATCGAGTTCTGCGGCAGTGGGAAAGCGCCCCAGCTTCCAGATTTCCTGGTTCCAGCCATTGCCGACGATCCAGCTGCGTTCCGGATGCGCACGCGCGAAGTCGCCCACGGCCTGCACGGCGGCCGGCAGCGAGGATGAACCGTACAGCATCACGCCGCTGGCGATCGTCCCCAGGCCGAACACGTGGCCATGCGCGTCGATCAGGCCCGGCAGCACGGTTTTTCCTTGCACGTCGACATGTTTGGCGCCCTTGGCCGCCTTGCGTTTCACCTGCGCGGCACTGCCGACGGCGAGCAGCTTGCCAGAGTCGTCAAACGCCAGCGCAGTAAAGCGCACCACCTTGCCGTTTGCGTCGAGCGTGTAGCCGTTGGCATTGTCGATGACGGTATCGGCGTGGGCGTGGCCCAGAGTGCCCAGGCAGGCGAGAACAAGCAGGGTGCGGCGCAATGGCGGGGTCGGCATTTCCATCTCCAGGTCTGTTAAGTCAATGAACGAAAAGACGAGTGTATAGAAATTGGCAAAATGGTCAAAGCGCGCACGCCTTGCGCCCAGTCAAACCCTTCCCGCCGCCACTGGCTTAGGCTGAGGTTTTAAGGCGGAGCCCCTATGGCCAGGCACCATGTCATCAGCACCTCCGCTTGCGACGTCTTCTTCAAGCTCGTGGCCCACCAGAAGAAAAGTCTGGGCGCGCGCTTCGACAGCATGATCGTCACCTTCAGCGCCGATGGCCAGCCCGTGCTGGGCGCCGCCCTGCGCGACGCGAAGAGCGGCTGTGAACTGCACCGCTTGGCCGGCCAGCCCGACGAATGCTGGTGCTGCGGCTACGACGAGCAACTGGAATTCGTCTCGCAAAACAAGGTGCCGCTGGCGCACGCCGACTACCGGCTCACCTTGAGCAATGGAGAAACGTGGACGGGGACGACGGATGCGAAGGGACGCACGGGACGCGTCGCCAGCAAGCGGGAAGCGCAAATCACCCAGGCCGAATTCCTGCCGCACGCGGATAAATCACCATGCTGCGCCGCCGCGCCAAAACATGCTGCGCCAGCCATCAAGGTCGTCCAGCTCGATGGCATCAAGACGACCGACAAGGATGTCGGTTCGTCCGTCAAACAGGTCAAAGTGAAAGACAAGGTTCGCCCGCTGACCAGGGGCGAAATCGACATGGCGTGGATGCTGTTCCAGGATGCGATCGACTACGGCAAGGTCAAGGTACATGGCGAGCCGTATCTATGGTTTAACTGGCAGCCAAAGAACGTGGCCATGACGCCGGATGGGGAGATGTATTTTCATGAGTCGGAGTATCGGGAGGATTTCTCAAAGGAGGATGATCATCGGAAGCATTGGTTCATCCACGAAATGGTTCATATTTGGCAGTATCAACTCAACTATCCAGTAAAGATACGTGGTGCCATTCGTCTCGGCCTGGACTATACATACGTTTTGCTAGCAAATCAAAAACTGGCCGATCACAATATGGAAGCTCAAGGAAATTTAATTGCAGACTACTTTGTGCTGAAATTTTTAGATTCTACTGAAGCAATGGTCCAACAGAAATATAAGAACTCTCAAAAAACTTTTGAAGAGGTACTCGGTGATTTCTTTAAAAATCGAAAAAGTCCAAAAAATCTTCCTGGTAACAATATCGACCATGAGCCTTTATTCGATATCCCCTGACGGATCCGCCTTTTCACGTATGGCATATGCCGTCGTCACTATTTCAAACGAAATGCCGTGCTTTTCCATTACAAAAAAGGAAGAGGCACGCAATGGCACACCAATGCTCGGGGCATTGATCGTTTCCGATCTATCCGTTCAACCCGTCAAGAAGGTATGGTCTTTCTCTGCACCTCCAGATTGGCCTATTCCAATCCATGCAGATTCGTGCATTCGTTATGGAGATTTGCCCCCTACTGCTACAGGAATCAAACCAAAAAGTCTTGTTCCAGGACATTTCTATAGCGTATTTCTGAATGGCCGCCCTAAAGATCCGTCCGATCCAACCTATGGTTACCAAGGAAAATTCTGCGTGAGAGCTACGGCGGATGGCGGCCAGCAAGTCATCCCCATCAACAGCGACATGCAGACCTGGATCGATGAAGTTTGTCCAGTAAACATCCAACCACAAAAGGGCCAATAATGTCCATCTACCATAAGACGCTATTGATACTCATCATGCTGATCAGCATGAGTGCTTCGGCCACCTCCCGCATGGCATATGCGGAAGTACAGCTAAAAAATGGCTTTCCCTGTTTCACCATTTCGCAAAAAGAAGAAGCACGCAACGGGCTTCCTCGGATTAGTGCGGTCGTACTGACAGATGTATCCGTCAAGCCTGCAGTCAAAGTATGGTCTTTTCTTTTACCGGGCGCAGCGACTATTCCTGTTCATGCCAAGTCCTGTCTTCTGTATGGAGTTGCACCAGCAACAGCAGAGGTCAAACCACCCAAAGCCCCGCCGCTGAAAACGGGGCGCATGTATGACGTCTTCCTGAACGGTGGGCCAGCCGATCCATCGGACCCTACTCGCGGTTACGTGGGAAAATTTTGCTTAATCACCGACATCTCCGGGGAGCGCAAGATTCTTCGTATCGACAGCGATAGCCAAGCCTGGATAGATGAAATCTGTCCCGTTCAGAAATAGGAAAAACATGATCTCCTTGCAGCAGAATGCCCTGTTCATACTGCTCATGTCCCTCGGCCTGCATGCCTGTGCAACATCGCGCATCGCCGATGCTGAAATCAGTTCAGTGAATGGCACGCCCTGCTTCACCATCTCGCAGAAGGAAGAAAGTCGCAACGGCCAGCCACTCCTAGGAGCACTCAGTATTTCAGACCTATCAGAAAAGCCCGTCGTTGGTATGTGGAATTTTTATATGACTGGTGGAAAAAAAGTACCGCTTTCGTCAAAAAGCTGCCTTCGGTATGGTGACCTTACCCAAGGAGCGAACGGCATGCCTGCCCCTGAACTGCAAACAGGACGGGTCTACAGCATTTTCCTCAATGGAAGACCAAATGATCCTTCCGACCCCACCTATGGCTACATGGGAAAATTTTGCATAGTAGCCACGGCCACTGGTGAACGAAAAATCATCGCCATTGGCAGCGACACGCCAGCGTGGAAACAGGATAGTTGCCCGGAGCATTCGCTCATCAGATAGTGCAAGGATAGCCATGCCATATCGTCACACACTGTTATTCCTGCTTGCCGCCTTGACGAACGTCAATGCCTCTGCATGGTCGCGCATGGGCACAGCCGCCGTCATGACTGAGGCTGGCCTTCCCTGCTTCAAGATTGCCAGCGAAGAGGAACGCTCAAGGGGGCCAGTCAGCCTGAAGATGCTGACGATCAGCACACCTGGACCGAATGGCTGGAAAGACGTATGGACGGTCATGTTTCCCAATGCCTCGTTTGGCGATCCCAACTATCGCCTGCCAAACAAGGGATGCGTGCGCTACGGCAAGGCGCCCGAGGGGGCCGAGAGCAGCGATGCCGCGCCGCTGGTGGAGGGAAAAGTGTATGGAGTATCCTTCCTCGGACGGCCACCATCCGCGTCCGATCCCACTTCGCGCTACTCCGCAGACTTCTGTCTGCTCACGGCAGCCTCCGGAGGCTTCCAGGTGATTCAACTGAAAAATAGCAAAAACACTTGCGCGCCCGAGGAAAAACCAAGATAGCGCGTGCCATTGCATCCGTCACGTACAGACCACGCCTCGCGTTCAAGGCTTGGGCGGAACCGCCTCAATCGATTCCTCCCCCCGCTGCGCCGGCGCCCTGAACCATTCACCGGGCGGCACCACCTGCGACTCTTTCGGGTCATCAATGTAATGCGGCGAAGTGATCTGCACGTCGAATTCGTTGAAGACGTCGATGATGTTCTGGTGCAAGCGGTTCAGCACTTCGGCGCGCTGGCGGGGGACTTCGGCGCTGGCGTAGGCGACGAGGCGGTATTGCACGTAGTAATCTTGCAGGGCCAGCTGCATCACGTACGGTTTCGGCATGGTCGACAGTTCCGGCGTGCGCGACGCGGCCAGTTCCAGCATGGCGTGTACTTGCCGCCATGGCGTGGCGTAGCCGATGGTGACGGTGGAATCGAGCACGAAGCCGCCGCCGGGCTGGGCGCGCGAGTAATTCTTCGTCGTTTGCGACATCACCCAGGCGTTCGGCAGGGCCACCTCTTCCCCCAGGCCCGTGCGCAAGCGCGTCTCGAACATGCCCACGTCGACCACCGTGCCTTCGCTATCGCCCACGCGCACATATTCGCCCTTGCGCAGGGCCCGCGTGTACATCAGGATCAGGCCGCTGGCGCCCTGGCCCACGATGCTCGACGCGCCGATCGACACCATCAAGCCCACCAGCACGGACAGGCCCTGGAAGGCGGCCGTGTGCGAGCCGGGCAGATACGGATAAGCCATGGCCAGCGCGAACAGCCAGATCACCACGCTGGCGATGCGGCGCGTCGGCAGGGCCGTGTCCTTGTCGAGCCAGCCGATTTGCAGTTCGCCGCTTTCCACGCGCTTGAACAGCGAGGCGGCGGTGGCGGCGATCAGGCGCGCGATGGCGAAGATCACGCACACCAGCACCAGCCCCGGCAAGGCACCGATGATGGCGTGGAAGACGTCGGCCGCCACGTCAAACAAATAGCCGTTCAGGCTTTCGCCCCAGGAACGCGTGTAGGGCAAGCGGCTCAGCACGAAGGCGGCCCACAGATAGGTGGCCATCAGGCGCAAGCCCCACAGCACTGCGCTCAGCAGTTGATAGGCGAAGGCGATGTAATGCTCGGCATCGAGCACGCGCACATTCTTCAGGCGCACGTCGCGCAGGCGCGAGGCCAGCAGGATGCCGCTGCGGCGCTTGGCCCAATGGTAAAAGCGTGTCAGGCCCAGCCATACCAGCCAGAACACGAGGGTGGCGGCAGCGCACACGGCGGCGGCGATCGCCAGGTAGCGCCAGCTGCTCTGCTCGCGATAGTCAAACATGGCCTTGCGCAATTCCCCGGCCGCCGTTTTCGCCATGCTTTCCGTCGTATCGCCGGCGAGCTGGTTGACGTCGCCGGGCACGACGACGAACAGCTGCACGCCATCAAGCAACACTTGCGTGCCCTCGGGAATCATGCGCGTGCTTGCCTGCAGGGGACCGTTTTTCGCCAGCACGCTTTCCAGGCGCCGCTGCGCACCGATGGCGCGGTCATCGGGCGGATAGCCGGCCAGCGATGCCCGAAAAACAAACACCTTGCGGTTGGCAAACATCAGCGGCGCCGTCCTGGCCGCCGCAGCCTGTGACGGCGTCACGACGGATGCGGCTTCCGCAACGAGCGCGGACACGCCATCGTCCGCATGGGCTGCGGGCAACAGGAAAATGGTCAACAGGCACAGCAGGCGGAGCAACACGGACATGGCAGAAATGAAAGAGTGACAAGTAGAGTCATCATGCCATGTAATCCTGGAAATTCAAGCGCCGCAGCTACCGTTCAGCTCGCATCGTGAAAAATGATGCCAAGGGTGTGGCGCAAGCCCGAACGCAGGCGCGACACGCCGTGGCGCATGTTGACGCGGTAACTGCCGCGCATGCCATTCACGGGGCGCTGCGCGACGGGAAAGATGACAGCGTCGCCCTGCGCCAACGGCACGACCTCCAGGCGCGACTGCATGCGCGGGCGCTGTTCCGTCAGCACGAACTCGCCGCCCGTGAAATCGTCTTGCGGGCGCGACAGCAGCACGGCCAGTTGCAACGGAAACACGTGCTCGCCATACAGGTCCTGATGCAGGCAGTTGTAATCGCCCTCGCGGTAGCGCAGCAGCAGGGGCGTGGGCCGCGTCTGCCCCGCCGCATGGCAGCGTGCCAGGAAGTCCCCGTGCGCCACAGGAAAGCGGCTATCGAAGCCCATGCTGGCGTGCCAGCGGTTGGCAATCGCCGCCAGCGGCCCGTACAACTGGTCGCGCAAGGTGGCCACCACATCCGGCAGCGGATACGCCCAATACTGGTACTCGCCCTGGCCAAAGCCGTGGCGCTGCATCACCACCCTGCTGCGAAAGCGCGAGGCGTCGTCATACTGCGCCGCCAACGCCGCGCAGGCATCCGCACTCAGCAAGCCCGGCACGACGGCACAGCCATGCGCATTCAGCTCATCCTCGATCTGCCGCCAGTCCAGCGCCCTCACCGTTCGCCCTCGCGCTCGAGCAACGCCTGCTTGCGTTCCACGCCCCAGCGGTAGCCGGACAGTGCGCCATCGTTGCGCACCACGCGGTGGCAGGGGATGGCGACGGCCAGCGCGTTCGCCGCGCAGGCACCCGCCACGGCGCGCGCGCCTTTCGGCGCACCGATGCGCCGCGCCAGTTCGGCATAACTGACGGTGCTGCCGGCGGGGATCTCGCGCAAGGCTTGCCACACGCGCTGCTGGAACACGGTACCGCGCACGTCGAGCGGCAAGTCCAGGCCGATAGCGGGTGCCTCGACCAGGCCGACGACTTGCGCCACCGTCTGTTCGTATTCGGCTTCCGCGCCGCGCAGTTCGGCTTGCGGAAAACGGTCCTGCAAGTCGCGCAGCAGCACTTCCGGGTCGTCATCGATCAAAATGGCGCAAATGCCCTTGTCCGTGCTGGCCACCAGGATGGCGCCCAGCGAACAGGCGCCGATAGCGAAGCGGATCACGGCGCCGCTGCCGCCAGCGCGAAACGCGCCCGGCGTCATGCCCAGCAAGCCAGGCGTGGCGGCATACAGGCGGCCACTGGAATTGAAACCGGCCGCGTACAGGGTCTCGGTGACATTTGCCGCGCCCTGCAAACCGGCCTTCAGGCGCTCGCCGCGCCGCGCCGCCGCATAGGCTTTCGGCGTGATGCCCGTATGCGCCTTGAAGACGCGGTGAAAGTGAAAGCGGCTCATGCCGGCGGCCCTGGCAAGACTGTCCAGCTCTGGCATCTCGTCGCTGGCATCGATCAAACGGCAGATGTCGGCCACGATGGCCGCCTGGCGCTGGGCCAGCGGCGGCAAGTTGGGCTCGCAGCGCAGGCAGGGACGAAATCCGGCCGCCTCCGCCTGCTCGCAACTGGCGTGGAAGGCCACGTTGCGGCGCAAGGCGGGACGCGCGGCGCAGGAAGGGCGGCAATACACGCCCGTCGTGCGCACCGAGTAATAAAAGACGCCGTCGGCGTCGGGCGCGCGCCGCTGCAAGGCATCCCAGCGTTCATCGTCAGTCAGGTAAGCGTGTTCCATGGCGAACTCCGTGCAGATCAATAGTAAGCAGCCAGCATAGCCAGCGCCAATGCGCGCCACACTCCGGCGCTTGCTTTTGAATTCAACAAAAAGCCTGGCTGCAGGCATCGTGCTCGGTGCTAAAATCGGCCATCGCGCCTCCAGCCGGCGGCGCGCCCTGCCCGTGCCCCCGGAGAAACCGCATTGGACGATCATACTACCCAGGAAAATACGCCCATTTTTCAGCGCATCAAGGATTTTCTGCTGGCTGGCATCGCTGCCGGACGCTGGAAGGAAGGCGACGTGATTCCCTCCGAGCAAGCATTGGTAAAACAATTCGGCGTCTCGCGCATGACGGTCAACCGCGCCGTGCGCGAACTGACCAGCGAGCAGGTGCTGACGCGGCGCCAGGGTTCCGGCACCTATGTGGCGCAGCAAAAATACCAGGCGACCTTGTTGGAAATCAAGAGTATCGCCGATGAAGTGCGCGCGCGCGGGCATATCCACCGCAGCAGCTTGCAATTACTCGAACGCACCAAGGCGTCCGATTTGCTGGCCAAGCAATTCGGCTTGCCGCCGGAGTATCCGCTGTTTCATTCGCTGATCGTGCATTTTGAAAACGGCGTGCCGATCCAGGTGGAAGACCGCTGGGTCAATCCCGATTGCGCGCCCGACTACATGACGCAGGATTTTTCCAGCATCACGCCGAATGAATACCTGATGGCCGCCGCGCCCTTGCAAGGCGCCACCTACAGCATTGAAGCGCTGTCGGCACCGCGCGACATCGCCGAAATGCTGGCCATCGACACGAAACAGGCGTGTCTGGTGCTGCGCCGCCAGACGCGCTCGGGCGGCAAGATCGCCTCGATCGCCACCATGTGGCATCCCGGTCACCGCTATCAGTTCGCCGGCAGCTTTACCTGAGAACACCTGATAAAACCTACTACGCGTCGGTTTTATCAGGCGTCTTCCGAGCGGGTGCTTCAGTAGCACGATTTTGCGCTAAATTTCTCTCAGATTCTCACCAAATCGCGAAAAAAACAGCCATTCCGGGGCAAAAAAAATCGCGTTTTGGCTGTTTCAGAACTTAAATACTCCGACTAAATATTCGATGCTATAGTTGCCGCCAGAAAGCGCCAGAGGCGTTTATTTGAACGCCTCTCATGCACTGCCAGCCCAGTCCAATCACGCCCCAGAAAGGGATGCATTTGTCGTATTGCAGCCACACGAGTTTCAGCGCACCACGCCGACGGCGCCCTGCGCTGCGCCGGCTCGCTCGTACGATGCTGGCGGCAGGCATGGCACTCTCCCTGCCGGTGCAGGCGGCGGCACACGGCATGGCGCCGACACTGCTGTGGCCGTACGCTGCCGCCAGCGCCACCGTCCTGGCGGGACTGGCTTGCTGGCAAGCCTGGCGGCTGCGGCAACAGTTGCGCCGTCTGCTACTGCCCGCGCATGCCCTGGCCGAACAGGATGCAGGGCAAGCCTTGCGCGGCGCGGCCCTGACTGGCTGGACCTGGCGGCGCCAGTCCGACCGCTTGCAGTTCGCGCCCCTGTACCAGGATGTGCTGGGCGACAAGAATGCCAGGCTCGACCATACACTGGCCGACTGGCTGGCCGAAGTGCACCGGGACGACCGCGCGCGCCTGAGCCTTACCTTTCAACAACATCTGGATGGCCAGGCGAACGGCACCTTCAATTGCGAATTCCGTTTGCGCCACAGCGACGGCCACTGGCGCTGGCTGCTGGCGCGCGGCGCCGTGCTGGCACGCGCCTCGAATGGCACCGCCACGCAGGCCAGCGGCATCGTCTGCGATATCAGCGAACGCAAGCAAGACGAGCAATCGCGCATGCGTTCGATGCTGGAGGCGGCGCCCGAAGCCATGCTGGTGGCCGATGTCGAGGGCAAGGTGCACTACGCGAATCAGATCGGCGCGCGCTGCTTCGGCTATCCGCTGGCCGAATTGACGGGTATGTCGCTGGAGCAACTGGTGCCGGAAAGCACGGCCAGCCACTGCGTGAGCGACCCGCAGGCGCGGCACAGCCTGCCGGGCCGGGTGATGATGGCGCGCCGCCGCGACGGTACGCACTTCCCCGCCAAGGTCAGCCTGTCGCCGCTGCGCATGGCCGGGCAAGTGTTTTCCATCGTCTCGCTGCGCGACATGACGCAGCGCCAGCGCGCCGAGGAAGCCTTGCACGCCAGTTCGGAGCGCTACCGCCTGATCGTGCAGACGGCCGCCGAAGGCATCTGGATGACGGATGCGGACGGCAAAACCACGTTCGTCAACCCGAAGATGGCGCACATGCTGGGCTACACGGTGCAGGAAATGCTGAACCGTCCCATGCTCGACTTCATGGACCGCGACAGCCAGTTGCTGATGCAGCGCCGCCTGGCCAGCCACGGCAGCATCGCCAGCCAGCCGGACCAGGTTGACTTCCGTTTCTTCCGCAAGGACTTGTCCAGCCTGTGGGGCTTGCTGTCGAGCACCAGTATTCAATCGGACAACGGCGAGCCGGGTGGCACGCTGGCGATGATTACCGACATCACGGAACGGCGCCAGGCGTCGATCGCGCTGTCGAATTCCAGCCAGCGCATGGCCTCCGTCTTCGGCGCCGTCACCAACGGCCTGGTGGTGCAGGACAGCCATGGGCATATCCTGGAAAGCAACGCGGCCGCCGAGCGCATGCTGGCGGCCAGTCCGGCCGGCAACAGTTTGTGGCAAGCCATCCGCGAAGACGGTTCTGCCTTCGACCAGCGCAGCCATCCCGTGCACATCACCCTGTCGACGGGTGTCGCCATGCGCGACGTGCTGATGGGCGTGCAGCAGCCCGACGGCAGCCTGTCGTGGCTGTCCGTAAATACCGAGGCCATCCGCGATGAATACGGCAAGGTGGGCATGGTGGTGGCCAGCCTGACGGACATCACGTATCACAAGCGCAGCGAGAGCGCCTTGCGCGAACTCAATGAACATCTGGAAGAGCGCGTGGCGCAGCGCACGGAGCAACTGGACCAGGCCAAGCAAGTGGCCGAAGAAGCCAGCCTGGCGAAGGGCCAATTCCTGGCCAATATGAGCCATGAAATCCGCACGCCGATGAATGGCGTGATCGGCATGGCGTACCTGGCGCTGAAAACGGACCTGGAACCGCGCCAGCGCGACTACCTGGAAAAAATCCGCTTCGCCGGAGAACACTTGCTGGGCATCATCGACGATATCCTCGACATCTCGAAAATCGAGGCAGGCAAGCTGGAAATCGAGCGCGTCAACTTCAGTTTCGACCACGTGGTGCAAACCCTGATGACGGTGGTGGCGCCGCGCGCCGCCGGCAAGAACCTGGAACTGCTGTTCGAGATCGACCCGCAATTGCCAGCCGTGCTGGTGGGCGATCCGCTGCGCCTGGGGCAAGTGCTGATCAACTACGCCAATAACGCCATCAAGTTCAGCGAACAGGGCAGCATTACCGTGAAAGTGCGCAAGGTGGTGGCGGATGCCAAGCACTGCCTGGTGCGCTTTGAAGTGTGCGACCACGGTATCGGCCTGTCGCAGGATGAAATGAGTAAACTGTTCCAGTCCTTCCAGCAAGCCGACACTTCCACCACGCGCGAATATGGCGGCACGGGCCTGGGCCTGGCCATCTGCAAGCAGCTGGCACAGCTGATGGGCGGCGACGTGGGCGTCGACAGCCGTCCCGGCGCCGGCAGCACATTCTGGTTCACGGCCAACCTGGGCATTTCCGACCAGCCGGCGCCGGCCATGCTCGACAGCATGGTGCAGACGGCAGCAGCCATGCGCGCCACCGCCGACGCGGCCCTGGTGATGCGCACGCTCAAGCATGCACGCATCCTGTTGGTGGAAGACAATACCTTCAACCAGCAAGTGGCGCTGGAATTGCTGGAAGAAGCGGGCGCCTCCGTCTGCCTGGCCAACAATGGCGAAGAGGCGCTCGACCTGCTGCGCCAGACGCAGTTCGACTGCGTGCTGATGGACGTGCAGATGCCGCTGATGGATGGCTTGCAAGCGACGCGCCACATCCGCGCCGACCCGCAACTGGCGCATCTGCGCGTCCTGGCCATGACGGCCACGGCCACCAGCGAAGACCGCGTGCGCTGCCTGGAGGCGGGCATGGACGATTTCATTTCCAAGCCCATCCAGCCGGCCATGATGTACCAGACCATCGCCAGTTGGCTGCCGGCGCGCGAGACACCGCCGCCACCGACGCGCGGCCGCGCCGCCCCCGCCTTCAAGACCACGCTGGCGGGCGACCCGCAGGTGATCGACCTGTCCATCCTGGCCAAGTTACTGGGATACAACCCGGAAAAGGTGCGCAAATTTGCCTTCAAGTTCCTGCAGACCACGCAGGATGGCTTTGGCGACATCGATGCGGCCCTGGCGCGCGGCGATGTGCACCAGGTGCGCGAACTGGGGCACCGCATCAAGTCGTCCGCGCGCACCGTGGGGGCCCTGGGGCTGGCCGAGCTGTGCCACAACCTGGAAACCCTGACGCCGGGCGAACCGGCCGACGAGGCGGAGCGGGCACAGCGCATCGTGGCGCGCCTGTGGCCCCTGCTGGAACAGATTACCGAACAAATCATGAATAACACCAGCTTTGCCAATGACGATTAGCTACCGCCAGTACGTTACGGCAAGGTATCGGCATCGACAACCATGCAGCATATCAACAGAAAGACAGAACGATGACTACTGTATCAAACCAAGCAAGCCCGGAACACAACGAAGCAGGCCTGGCGCCGTTGCGCGTGCTGCTGCTGGACGACGACGTCTTCATGCTCGACGTGCTCAGCGACATGCTCGAGCAAATGGGCCCGTTCGACATCCGCTGCGAGTCGCACAGCGAACAGGCGCTGGCGACCCTGAAGCAGCACCAGCCCGATCTGCTGATCTGCGACCTGTCCATGCCCGACATCGACGGCATCGAATTCCTGCGCATGGCGGCTGACAATGGCTTCCGCGGGGGCGTAGTGTTGCTGTCCGGCCTGCATTCGGCCGTGCGCCTGGCAGCCGAACGCCTGGCCGTGGCCAATGGCCTGCATATATTAGGCACCTTCCGCAAGCCGATGGAAAGCGCGGAATTGCAGCTCATGGTGAACTTGCAACTGCAGCACACGGCCCGCCAAGCCAGCGTACAGGCTTGAGCGCAGGGGATGGCCGGGAGGCAGGACACGGCGCTGCAGGCCAGCAGGCATGCGGCTTTGCCGCCCTGCCGGCACGCGCGGCGGCGATATGCCTCAAGTTTTTCTGCAATAATCGCCACGCTTTGAAAAAATGGGTTATTATTTCAGCCATCCCCGCCTGCATACCTCTGGTCGCACCTTCCAAGAATATTGAATTTGTGCCCATTGCCCCCATCTGCTAGCTGCATTCCAGGAAGCATGGATGGCGAACCAGCGTATGGTTAATCCCAGGCATTATTGATCCCACCCTCATTTGAGGAAAATATGAGCGAAAATATCAAACACATTAGCGATGCATCTTTTGAAGCAGACGTCCTGAAATCCGAGTTGCCAGTGCTGGTCGACTTCTGGGCAGAATGGTGCGGTCCCTGCAAGGCTATCGCCCCGATCCTGGAAGAAGTGGCCAAGGAATACGACGGCCGCATCGTGATCGCCAAGATGGACGTGGACGCCAACCAGGCAGTGCCTGCCAAGTTCGGCATCCGCGGCATCCCGACCCTGATCCTGTTCAAGGATGGTGTTGCAGCTGCTCAAAAAGTGGGCGCCATGGCCAAAGGCCAGTTGACTGCTTTCGTCGACAGCAACATTTAATGTATGATAGGCAGCGCTGCGCCCGCAGCGCCGCCTGACTGGAACGACCGGGAAGCAGCTTTGCCATCATTCGTGCACAGCTTTCCCCAATAATTAATCAACGCCACGCAGTCCCCTCCCCTACCTTTACATCCCGTCTCGGGACACTCAACACATATGCATTTATCCGAACTAAAGGCCCTACACGTATCCGCCCTGCTTGAGATGGCGATCGGTCTTGACATTGACAACGCAGCCCGCTTGCGCAAACAGGAGCTGATGTTCGCTATCCTGAAAAAACGCGCCAAGTCCGGCGAACAGATTTTTGGCGACGGCGCCCTGGAAGTGCTGCCAGACGGCTTCGGCTTCCTGCGCTCGCCTGACGCCAGCTACATGGCGTCCACCGACGACATTTACATCTCCCCTTCGCAAATCCGCCGCTTCAATCTGCACACCGGCGATTCGATCGAGGGCGAGGTACGGACCCCGAAAGATGGCGAACGCTATTTCGCATTGGTCAAAGTCGACAAGGTCAACGGCGAATCGCCGGAGATGTCGAAACACCGCATCCTGTTTGAAAACCTGACGCCGCTGCACCCGAACGAGCCGCTGCGCCTGGAACGTGAAATGAATGGCCAGGAAAACATCACCGGCCGCATCATCGACCTGATCGCCCCGATCGGCAAAGGCCAGCGCGGCTTGCTGGTGGCATCGCCGAAATCCGGCAAATCCGTGATCCTGCAGCACATCGCGCATGCGATCACGGCAAATCATCCGGACATCACACTGATCGTGCTGCTGATCGACGAACGTCCGGAAGAAGTTACCGAAATGCAACGTTCGGTACGCGGCGAAGTCGTCGCCTCGACCTTCGACGAGCCGGCCACGCGCCACGTGCAAGTGGCCGAGATGGTGCTGGAAAAAGCCAAGCGCCTGGTCGAAATGAAAAAAGACGTGGTGATCCTGCTCGACTCGATCACCCGCCTGGCGCGCGCCTACAACACCGTCATCCCTGCCTCGGGCAAGGTATTGACCGGTGGTGTCGACGCGAACGCGCTGCAACGTCCAAAACGCTTCTTCGGCGCCGCGCGCAATATCGAAGAAGGCGGCTCGCTGACCATCATCGCCACGGCGCTGATCGAAACGGGTTCGCGCATGGATGACGTGATCTTTGAAGAATTCAAGGGTACCGGCAACATGGAAGTGCATCTGGAACGCCGTCTGGCCGAGAAACGCGTCTATCCGGCAATTAACCTGAACAAATCGGGTACCCGCCGCGAAGAACTGCTGATCAAGCCGAACGAGCTGCAAAAAATCTGGATCCTGCGCAAGTTGCTGTACTCGATGGACGAGATCGAGGCGATGGAGTTCATTCTGGACAAGATGAAAGCCACGAAGAACAACGCAGAGTTTTTCGATATGATGAGACGCGGCGGCTGATTTTAGGGGTCAGACCCGTCGGGTCTGACCCCAGCCCTCCGTTGATCATCCCGCGAAAGCCGCTCATTGAGCGGCTTTTTTATTGCCGCCGGCGCGAAAGCGCTATATAATCGACGGTTGCATTATTTTAAACCCTGGCAAGTGATCGGCAATCGGGTCAAGAAGCTGGACGACCGACGAAGTGCTGTTTGGCTACCAAACTAGAGAGAAGACCATGAAAGTCGATACCCATCCAGAATACCGCGAAGTTGTTTTCCACGATCTGTCGTGCGATTTCAAATTCGTTACCCGCTCGACCATCCAAACCCGCGAAAAAATCACCCACGACGGTAAAGAATACCCACTGGTGAAGATCGAGGTTTCGGCTGAATCGCACCCATTCTTCACGGGCAAGCACAAAATCGTCGATACCGCTGGTCGCGTCGAGAAGTTCCGTCAGAAGTTCGGTACCGTTGGTTCGAAAACCGCAGTCGCAGCAGGCTGATTTTTGCCGCTCTGCGGCAAAAAAAGGCAGCTTCGGCTACCAAAGAAAAGGCAGCTACGGCTGCCTTTTTTGTCTTTGGCCGCTTTACTTTATACTCGCGCATACCCGACGCCATTCGTCGCGTCTTGCCATTTTTTCTGATACCGACTATCGATGAAGCCAGTCCGCCTTCCCGCCGCTGCCACACTCGCGCTGCCACGATGGGCCTTGTTTGCACTTGGCCTGCTGTACATCCTGCCTGGCCTGATCGGCCGCGAACCGTGGAAGAACGATGACGCCGCCAGTTTCGGTCTCATGTGGACCATGGCGCATGGCAGTCTGAACGACTGGCTGTGGCCCAACGTGGCCGGCTTGTCCTGGCCAGAGGAAGGCCCGCTGGCCTTCTGGCTGGGCGCCATTTCCATCAAACTGTTCGGCTGGATCGACGGCGACGTCTTCGGCGCACGCATGTCGACCATCGGCATCTTCGCCGTCAGCACCCTTTCCGTCTGGTACACCGCGTTCAACCTGGGGCGCCGCAACGATGCCCAGCCGCTGCGCCTGGCCTTCGGCGGACAGCCCGAACCCGACGATTTCGGCCGCACCCTGGCCGATGCTGCCGTACTCATCTACCTGGGCTGCCTGGGCTTGCTGCAGCACAGCCACGACATCACGGCCGAAGCGCTGTATGTGTCGCTGATGGCCTACCTGCTGTACCGCGCCGTGCGCTATGTAGAAGGCCCGTCCGTGCGCAATGCCGCCCTGCTGGGCCTGGCGCTGGGCGGCTTGACCCTCACGCGCGGCTGGATCACGCCGGCGGCGCTGAGCATCGCCTTGCTGCTGTGCACCATCTTCCTGCGCCTGCCGCTGCTGCGCAGCATGCGCCACCTGGCGCTGGCCATCTTGCTCGGCGCCGCGCTGACCCTGGTCTGGTTGCTGCCTGGCGAATGGCTGCAGCCATACGGCCATTCGCCGCTGCAGGCATGGATGGAATGGAATTTCCGCCAGTTCAGCGCCCCGAGCCTGAAAAGCCTGCAATATTTCTTCCGCGTCGGCATCTGGTTCTTCTGGCCCGCGTGGCCGTTCGCCGCCTGGGCCGTGTATGCCTGGCGCCGCCAGCATCACGTTCTGCACATCGTCGTGCCGCTGACCTTTGTCGCGATGCTGGCCATTTTGGGCCTGTGCCACCCCGATCCCGAACCGAGTCAGTTGCTGCCCCTGCTGCCACCGCTGGCCGTGATGGCCGCGTTCGGCCTGCTGACCATGAAACGGGGTGCCATCAACGCCATCGACTGGTTCTCCGTAATGGTGCTAACCGTCTGCGCCCTCGTACTGTGGCTGTTCTGGTTCGCCATCCTGACGGGCTGGCCGCCGCGCCTGGCCCACAATGCATTGAAACTCGTGCCTGGATTCAAGCCCGAGCTGGAACTGGTGGCCTTCTTCGTGGCCGCTGGCGTCACGGCCGGCTGGATCGCCCTCGTGCACTGGCGCATCTCGCGTCAGCCTGCCGTGCTGTGGCGCGCCGTGGTGCTGTCGTCCGGCGGCCTGATCCTGATCTGGGTGCTGATCATGACCCTGTTCCTGCCGCCGCTGAACTACAGCAAGAGCTACGCCAGCGTGGCGCACCAGATTTCCGTTCACCTGCCGCCTGGCAGCAAGTGCATCAACAGCAACGTCGGCGCCGCCCAGCGCGCCTCGTTCGCCTACTACGGCCACCTGCCGTTTGCCAGTGTAGAACAGCAGCAATGCGATGTGTTCTTATTGCAAGACAGCATCAAGGTTCCCGACAGCAAGGAGCAGCTACCGGAGCACCACGGCGCGGACTGGATCAAGCTGTGGGAAGGGCGCCGCCCCACCGATGACGTGGAACGTTTCCGCCTGTACCAGCGCGTCAGGTAATCCACGAAAAACCGGGCATGTCCCGGTTTTTTTCTTGCTCGTAAAGCAAGCTTTGCAAACGGAAAAAATGTTGCCTTAAAATATAGTTAATTGGCCAAATTGAACTAGAATTGTTTTTTATATTATAATGCCGGCTCGCGCGACGGCGGTGTCTTGCTTTTCCGCCCTATTCGCCCCCGACTTACTATGAGATTGCCCATGAAAATATTTGCCTCACGCACCTTGCCGCTCATCAGCGCCGCCCTGTTCGCCTTCTCCTTCAGTGCCTCGGCCCAAGCGACCGTGATTGACCTCGGCGTCGCCAACGGCTACTCGGCCTTCATCTTCGGCAACATCGGCAGCAGCGGTGCCAGCGGCTTCACCAGCGTCGGTGGCAGCATTGCCGCTGGCGGCAATATCTACCTGGACAACTACAACGTTGGCACGAATAAAAAGCCAGGCAGCGCGACCAATGCGATCGTTGCTGGCGGCGACCTGAACACGGGCTGGGGCACCATCGGTGGTTCCTCCGTGTATGGCGTCAGCAACCCCAACGCCACGCTCACAGCGCCAAAATGGTTCCCAAGCGACAACATCAGCAAGGGCAATGCCTCCACCCTGGACTTTGCAGCGGCCCAGCAACAGCTGACGACCCTGTCGGGTGACGTGGCAAAGCTGCAATCGAACGGCACCGTGATTTCGCAATCGGGCGGCTTCAAGCTGGTGGGCGACGTCAACGCCGACGTGAACGTCTTCACCATCGCTGCCAACAACTTGCACAACCTGACCCTGGACGTATCGTCGCTGAAAAGCACGGCCAGCATCATCATCAACGGCACGGCCGCCGACATCACCATGAGTGGCGGCTTCGACAATTTCGGCAGCTTCGCCGACCGCACGCTGTTCAACTTCGCCAATGCCACCACCACTAGCCTGACCAATGCAGGCGTGAACGGCAGCATCCTGGCGCCGAACAGCGCGTTTTCCGGTTCGGGCAGCCTGAACGGCACCCTGATCGCCAATTCGGTCAGCTCGATCAATTCTGGTTACGTCTCGATGAACGGCGCCGGCTTCAACACGGTGAACGTCTCGGCCGTGCCGGAACCAGGCACCTACGCCATGCTGCTGGCAGGCCTGGGCTTGCTGGCGTTCATGCGCCGCCGCACGCCAGCGTGCGCACCGCAAGCCGCGGTGGCCTGAGCTTCACGCTGAATCCATGCAAAACACCGGGCCGCGCGAGCGTCCCGGTGTTTTTTTAGGCTCTGTCCCCGATAAGTAGGGGAATTCCGAGAATTTTCCTGGGGCCCTGCTGTCTGACGGTACATAGTAGACAAACGGGAGTCTTCCATGCAGCAAGCCCAGTGGAAAACCTTCATCGCCCAGTTCACCGCACTGAGCCAGCGTCAACGCCTGGCGAGCATCGCCCTGCTGCGCGGGGTAGCGCCGCAGGACGCCGCCGTGGCACTCGTCGAAAGCGTGGCCCGGCAGCGCTTGCACTGTCCTGCCTGCAACAGCAGCCATGCTCACCGGCATGGCCACGCGCACGGACTGCAGCG
>NZ_JBNYXS010000020.1:0-118506 GCF_051380775.1 Janthinobacterium pasteuri
CTGCCGAATTATCTGGGTTGGCGCTGGATACTCGACGCCGGACGCATCCGCTCCCCAGAAACATTGTTGAAGGCAACCATGGGAGAGTTCCCACACCTTACGGTGACATAGCCTTTTTTTACGTCCACAGATTATTGCGCTGGCGCCGGCTTGCGGTGATGCTTGCTCAAATGCCTGTCGAGGCTGTTGGCAAACTGCTGCCGGTCGGACTGGCTGAAAGCGGCCGGGCCGCCCGTGTCCACACCGCCGCTGCGCAATTCTTCCATGAAGGCGCGCATCGTCAGTTGCTGGGCGATATTGTCCTTCGTGTAAAACTCGCCGCGCGGATTCAAGGCATAGCCGCCCTTGGTCAGCACGTCGGCAGCCAGCGGAATATCGCCCGTGATGACGAGGTCGCCGGGATTGAGCAGCCGCACGATTTCCTGGTCGGCCACGTCGGCGCCGGACGGCACTTGCACGGTGCGGATGAAGCGCGACGGCGGCACGCGCAAGCCCTGGTTGGCCACCAAAGTGAGCGGCAACTCCAGGCGGTCGGCCACGCGGTACAGGATTTCCTTGATGACCACGGGACAGGCATCGGCGTCGATCCAGATTTGCATACCGGGCATGGCCTGCTGAATACCATCCGCCATCACAGTTCCCACGCTTCGCCACCGGGACCCATGCGCGGCGCGCTGACGCCGAAGTGCAGATAGGCGGCCGGCGTGGCAACGCGGCCACGCGGCGTGCGCTGCAAGAAGCCTTGCTGGATCAGGTATGGCTCCAGCACATCTTCGATAGTATCGGCCGCCTCGCCGATGGCGGCGGCCAAATTCCCTATGCCGACGGGACCGCCGCCAAACTTGAACAGCACCGCTTCGAGCAATTTACGGTCCATCACGTCGAAGCCCACAGAATCGACGTCGAGCATGGCCAGCGCGCGGTCGGCCACCACCTTGGTGATCTCGCCATTGCTTTTGACTTCAGCGAAATCGCGCACGCGGCGCAGCAAGCGGTTGGCGATGCGCGGCGTGCCACGGGCGCGCTGGGCGATTTCATGCGCGCCTTCCGGGTCGATGGGCGCTTTCAGCAAGGCGGCACTGCGCGTGACGATCTTCGTCAATTCGCTCGTGTTATAAAACTCCAGGCGCGCGACGATGCCGAAGCGGTCGCGCAGCGGGTTGGTCAGCATGCCGGCGCGCGTGGTGGCGCCAACCAATGTAAACGGTTGCAGATCGAGTTTCACGGAACGGGCGGCAGGGCCTTCGCCGATCATGATATCGATTTGATAATCCTCAAGCGCCGGATATAGAATTTCTTCCACGACAGGTGACAGCCGGTGGATTTCATCGATGAACAGGACGTCGTTCGCTTCCAGGTTCGTCAAAATCGCGGCCAGGTCGCCCGGGCGCTCCAGCACGGGGCCCGAGGTCTGGCGCAAATTGACGCCCATTTCGCGCGCGATGATGTGCGCCAGCGTGGTCTTGCCCAGGCCCGGCGGACCGAACAGCAAGGTATGATCGAGCGCTTCCTTGCGCTGGCGCGCAGCCGTGATGAAGATTTCCAGCTGGTCACGGATCTTTTCCTGCCCCACATACTCATCGAGCTGCTTCGGGCGCAAGGCCCGTTCGATCGCCTCTTCGTTATGCGAGATGGGCGCCGCATCGATGATGCGCTGCTCCGTGAAGATATCGGTCTGGATGCTCATGCCGTGTTCCCGTTAGCCTTTCGACAGCGCTTTGAGCGCCAGTTTGATGCCGTCCGAGACGCCACTGCTGGCCGGCACGTTTTTCACGGCCGCCATTGCCTCCTTGTCCGAGTAGCCCAGCGCCAGCAGGGCATTGAGGATATCGGACTGCGCATCGGGCGCAGCGTGTGCGCCAAGCGGGCCGAGATCCGCACCGATCTTGCCCTTCAATTCCAGCAGCAGACGTTCGGCCGTCTTCTTGCCGATGCCGGGCACTCTGACCAGGCGGCCTGAATCCTGCAAGGTGATCGCTTGCGCCAGATCGGCAATCGTCATGCCGGACAGGATGGACAAGGCCATGCGCGCGCCCACGCCCGTGATCTTGATCAACTGGCGGAACACGGCCCGCTCGGCCGCGTTACCGAAACCAAACAGCAGATGCGCATCTTCGCGGATGGCCTGGTGCGTGAACAGCACGACTTTTTCACCCACGTGTGGCAAGTTGTAAAACGTGCTCATCGGCACGTCGACTTCGTAGCCGACGCCTTGGCAATCGACCAGCAATTGTGGCGGATTCTTTTCAAGCAAAATACCGGAGAGACGACCTATCATCGCGTGTTCCTAATGTTGTATCGTTGTTTATATTGATATATGAGGGTCAAGCAGCTATCCCACCAACCGGCCGCGCTTCATGCGCAAGCCCTGCAATTGCGGTGCCAGCGCGCCGATCATGGCCAGCGCATCGATGCTGTTGGCGTGGCAAATGGCCACGCCCAGGGCATCGGCCGCATCCGTGCCGGGCAAGCCGGGCAAGGACAACAGCCGCGATACCATTTCCTGCACCTGCTCCTTGGCAGCCTTGCCGTGGCCCGTAACGGCCTGTTTCACTTGCAGCGCCGTATATTCGGCCACCGACAGGTCGGCATGCACGAGCGCGCAAATGGCCGCGCCGCGCGCCTGCCCCAGCAGCAGGGTCGATTGGGGGTTGACGTTGACAAACACTTTTTCGATGGCCGCGCAATCGGGCTGGTAAGTGCCGACGATTTCGCTCACGCCCTGCAGGATGATCTTCAGGCGCGGCGGCAATTCCCCTTCGGAGCTCGTCTTGACGGTCCCCGACGCGATATAGCGCAGCTTGTTGCCGTGTTTTTCAATGACCCCAAAGCCGGTGGTGCGCAGGCCAGGATCGATGCCAAGAATAATCATCGCCAGATTCTATAATGAATACGGCAGGCACCGGTGAATAACCGATGCCTGCCGTTCTATACATCGTCACCCCACAAGCAACATCCGGGGTCTGACTCCAGCATTTGCCGTTGGGTTTAATTAATGACGGAAGTGACGCGTGCCCGTGTAGAGCATGACCACGCCGCGCTCGTCCGCCGCATCGATCACTTCCTGGTCGCGCATGGAGCCGCCCGGGTGGATGACGCAGGTCGCGCCCGCATCGACGACGACGTCGAGGCCGTCGCGGAACGGGAAGAAGGCGTCCGACGCCACCACGGAACCCGTCAGCGACAGGCCCGCGTTTTGCGCCTTGATGGAAGCGATGCGGGCCGAATCGATACGGCTCATCTGGCCAGCGCCCACGCCCAGGGTCATGTTATTGCCGCAGAAGACGATGGCGTTCGACTTGACGAATTTCGCCACTTTCCAGGCAAACATCAGGTCGGACAATTGCTGCGGCGTTGGCTGCAGCTTGCTCACCACGCGCAAGTCGCCGATGCCAACGTTTTTCGCATCCGGCGATTGCACCAGCAGACCGCCACCGACGCGCTTGAAGTCCATGGCGTTGACGCCATTGCCCAGCGGGATTTCCAGCATGCGCACGTTTTGCTTGCTCGACAGAATCTGTTTCGCTTCAGCGGAGAACGATGGGGCGATCAGCACTTCCACGAACAGCTTGGCGATTTCGCCGGCCGTAGCGCCATCGAGTTCCGTGTTGAAGGCGATGATGCCGCCAAATGCGGAGGTCGGGTCCGTCTGCAGGGCACGCGCATACGCTTCGGCCGCATTCTTGCCCAGTGCTACGCCGCATGGGTTCGCGTGCTTTACGATCACGCAGGCGGCGCTTTGCTCGAAGCCGCCCAGGCTCTTCACACATTCCCAGGCTGCATCGGCATCGGCGATGTTGTTATACGACAATTCCTTGCCTTGCAGCTGGCGATAGTTGGCCAGCGCGCCATCGATGGTGACCAGGTCGCGGTAGAAGGCGGCGCTCTGGTGCGGATTCTCACCGTAGCGCATGTCTTGTACTTTTTCAAAGGCAACGTTCAGGATTTGCGGATAAGCGCCGCGCTCGGCGTGCACCTTCGTCGGGCCCAGGCTGGTCAGGTAATTGGTGATGGCGCCATCGTATTGCGCCGTGTGCGCAAAGACTTTTTTCGCCAGCATGAACTTGGTGTCATAGCTGACCGTGCCGGCCGTGCCATCGGCCGAACGCAGCTCCGCCAGCACGGCGTCGTAGTCGGTCGGATCGCAGATGACGACCACGTCCTTGTGGTTCTTGGCCGCCGAACGCAACATGGTCGGGCCACCGATATCGATGTTTTCGATCGCGTCTTCCAGCGTGCAATCGGCCTTGGCAACCGTGCCCTGGAACGGATACAGGTTGACCACCACCATGTCGATGGTCGGCATGTCGTGCTCGATCAGTTTCGCCATGTGCTCAGGGAAATCGCGGCGCGCCAGGATACCGCCATGCACTTTCGGGTGCAGGGTTTTCACACGGCCATCGAGCATCTCCGGGAAACCCGTGTAATCGGCAACTTCCGTGACAGGAACACCGTTGTCTGCCAGCAATTTGGCGGTACCGCCAGTGGACAGGAGGTTGACGCCCAGGGCAGACAGGGCACGGGCGAATTCGAGAACGCCGGTCTTGTCGGAAACGGAGAGGAGAGCTTGTTTGATCATGGCTGTGGCTAGGTGGTTAAGTGTTCTTGGCGAATGGCGCAGGCCCGGTGCCGGGCTGCGGCGGATTCAAATCTTGGCGTCACTTGCATGCCGGCATTACAGCAAACCGTGCTCCTGCAATTTCTTGCGCAGGGTATTGCGGTTGATGCCCAGCATCTGCGCGGCGTGCGACTGGTTGCCATCGGCGCGTGTCATCACGACTTCCAGGATGGGCTTTTCCACGGTCAGCACGACCATGTCATAGATATTCGATGCTTGCTGTTCGCCCAGGTCATTGAAGTAATCTTCTAGACTTTTCTGTACGACTTCCTGAATGCTTTCTTTGCTCATTTGTATGCTTCAACCGGCTGAACACCTGGCAATCCGCTGCCGCGCCGCTCGTGCGGTCCGCCTGCAGTCCTCTTGCCTTGGTGTTGTAATTAATATTGCATGACGCTCTGTATAGGCGCTCGCCCTTGTACTACTGGTAACTTATTTACCTGCTCGTTGCTATCTGCTCATGCTGCCGTGGCCGTAGGTTTGATCACATCGAGCAGGCCACTTTCACTCGATTCGGAGAGGCGGTATTGTAACCGCTCGCCAAATTTCCATTGCGACTCAAAAAATTGATCGACGGCCAGCAATTGCGCGTCCGTCGACTCCAGCAAGTTCATTTGCTGGCGGAACGCTTCGCCGCCTTCCAGGTCTTTCACATACCAGCCGATGTGCTTGCGCGCCGTGCGCACACCGAGAAATTCTCCGTAAAACGCGTAATGGGCGCGCAAATGCTCATCCATCAGGGTACGCACTTCATCCACGTAGGGTGCCGGCAACAAGGTGCCGGTGCGCAGGAAATGATCGATTTCGCGGCAAATCCACGGCCGTCCCTGCGCCGCGCGGCCGATCATGACGGCATCGGCGCCAGTTTGATCGAGCACAAAGCGGGCCTTCTGCGGACTGGTAATGTCGCCATTGGCCACCACGGGAATGCCCACCGATGCCTTCACGGCGGCAATCGTTTCATATTCGGCATCGCCCTTGTAGCCATCGGCGCGCGTGCGGCCGTGCAAGGTCAGCATCTGGATGCCAGCCTGCTCGGCGATGCGGGCGATTTTCAGGGCATTCTTGTTTTCGCGGTTCCAGCCCGTGCGAAATTTCAGGGTGACGGGCACGTCGACGGCATTGACGACGGCGTGCAAGATCTTTTCGACCAGGCTTTCGTTTTGCAGCAGGGCCGAACCGCACCAGCTGTTGCACACCTTCTTCACGGGGCAACCCATGTTGATGTCGATGATCTGCGCGCCCCGGTCCACGTTGAACTTGGCGCAATCGGCCAGGTCTTGCGGATCGGCACCGGCGATCTGCACGGCTTTCGGTTCCATTTCGCCCTCATGGTCCGTGCGGCGCGCACTTTTTTCCGTCGCCCACAGGCGCGGATTCGACGCCGCCATCTCCGACACGGCATAGCCTGCCCCCAGCTGCTTGCACAACTGGCGGAAAGGCCGATCCGTCACGCCCGCCATGGGAGCGACGAAAACGTTGTTGCGCAGAATGTGAGGGCCGATTTGCACTGAAGAACCTGGAATGGACGGAGGAACCTGCTATTTTAACCGATTCCCTGCCTATTTAATAAGCACTATTTTTTTGTTTCAGTGCGCCAGAGTGGGCGCCACGCTTGTGCAGCACAGCAAAATGGACCGCTGGCGGCCCGGTCCGGCGCTCGCCCCAACTGTTAGCTCAGCTCGTCCATTGCGGGCACGCTCAGGTGGTCGATGTCTCCCCAGTGCTTTAATTGCAGCTTGCCATCCGCATACAAGAAGCGGTTGACGCTGGCATTTTGGACCTGGAAGTCGCGCGGACTGTCGAGCGCCATGCCGACCGCCTCGCGGTAGGCGCATTCGAGCACACCGCCGTGGGCGACGATGGCGATCGTCTGGCCGTCATAGCGTTCGGCCCAGCGGGCGATGGCGCCGTTCGCGCGTGCGTAAAACTGGCGGAAGCTCTCCGCTACGCGCTCGCCGGAGGGCATCACCGCATCGATCTGCCGCGATTGCCACTGCGCATACTCGTGCGGATAGCGTGCGGCGATGTCCGCATACAGCAAGCCTTCGAACGCGCCATAGCAGCGCTCGCGCAGCAAGGGGTCCGTCTGCACGGGCAAGTCTTTCACGTCGGCCACGGCTTGCGCCGTTTGCTGCGCGCGTTGCAAGTCGCTGGCAAGGATGGCGGCCAGCGGCTCATCCGCCAGCGCCTGCCCCAGCGCGCAAGCTTGCGCCAGGCCCGCCTCGTTCAGGGCGATGTCGATATGGCCCTGCAGGCGGCGACCCGCGTTCCAGGCCGTTTCGCCATGGCGTATCAATAAAATCGTGGTGCTCATGCTTTATTTCTTCAGAGTAAGTGCCAGCTCGGGCTTGAGCGAGTAGGCAACGACGAGCTGGGCTTCGTCGAGGATGTGGCCGTAAAGAGCGGCATGGGCTTGCTGCCCCGTAAAACGCTCGTCTAGGGCCAGGCGCGGTACATCGAGCGCATACAGGCGGAAGATGTAGTGGTGGATGCGCTCGTCATTCCACGGCGGGCACGGGCCATCATAACCGTAATAATCGCCTGCCATGTCAGGATCGCCGGCGAACCAGCCTGTGTAGTCGTTGATGCCCTGGCGCGGCCCAGTACCAGTGCCGGCAGCCTTGCCGCGCGGCGTGATGCCGCTGGAAAATTCACCGGCGGCAATCGCCCGCATGGCGGGCGGCAAGTCGAGCAAGCTCCAGTGATAAAAGTCGCCGCGCGGCGCCGTCAGTGGCAAGGATTGGTCGTCGCGGTTGGCCAGGCTGGCGTCTTGCGGCGCATCGGGGTCGATGCAGAACAGGGCCAGCGACTCGGTGCCATTCGGCACCTCATCCCAGGCCAGATGGGGATTGCGGTTGCCGGCGAGGCGCACGCGGCTGGCCGGATCGATCTCGGCAAACGCATAGTCGGCCGGCATCAGGCCGCCACCACGAAACGTCTCGCTCCACAATTTCATCGCTTGCTCCCTTTTATCTTTTTAGTTATTGCTTTGCATTCACTTGCAGCCAGAACGTGACGGGCCCGTCATTCGTCAGCGACACTTGCATGTCGGCGCCGAACTGCCCCGTTTGCACGCTCGCATGGCGGTGGCGCGCCTGTTCCACGAAATGCGTGAACAGGCGCAAGCCATCCTGCGGCGCGGCTGCCGGGGTAAATGACGGGCGCGTGCCGGACTTGGTGTCGGCCGCCAGCGTGAACTGCGGTACCAGCAGCAAGCCGCCGGCCACGTCCGTCACACTGCGGTTCATCTTGCCCGCCTCGTCGGCAAACACGCGGTAGCCGAGCAATTTGGTCAGCAGGGCGTCCGCTTCCTTCTCCGTATCGCCCCGCTCCGCACACACCAGCACCATCAGGCCGGCGTCGATGGCGCCGATGGTGGCGCCGGCAACGTCGACTTTCGCCTGCGTGACTCTTTGCAACAGCGCGATCATGCCGTCAAGGTGACGCGCGCGAAACTGCGCTTGCCAACTTGCAATACGAATTCGCCGGCCGCCACTTGCAAGCCCTTGTCGCTGATGACGGTGCCGTCGATGCGCACGCCGCCCTGGTCGATCTTGCGCATGGCTTCCGAGGTCGATGGGCACAGACCTGCTTGCTTGAGCAATTGCGGGATGCCCAGCGGTGCGCCAGCCAGCGTCACTGCCGGGATATCGTCGGGAATGCCGCCCTTCGAGCGGTTAACGAAGTCAGCCAGTGCATCTTCGGCCGCCTGCTGCGAATGGAAACGGGCGACGATTTCTTGCGCCAGCGCAACCTTGGCATCGCGCGGATTGCGGCCTTCTTCGACTTCGCGCTTCAGTTGCGCCAGTTCGGCGATCGAGCGCCACGACAGCAGCTCGTAGTAGCGCCACATCATGACGTCGGAAATACTCATCAGCTTGGCGAACATGGTGTTACCCGGTTCCGTGATGCCGATGTAGTTATTCTTCGACTTGGACATTTTTTCCACGCCGTCCAAACCTTCCAGCAGCGGCATGGTCAAAATACATTGCTGCTCCTGTCCATACTGCTTTTGCAGTTCGCGGCCCACCAGCAGGTTGAACTTCTGGTCCGTGCCGCCCAGTTCCAGGTCCGACTTCAGGGCTACCGAGTCGTAGCCTTGCATCAGCGGGTACAGGAATTCGTGTACGGAAATAGGAATGCCGCCCTGGAAGCGCTTGGTGAAGTCGTCGCGCTCGATCATGCGCGCCACCGTGTAGTGGGAAGCGAGCTGGATGATGCCGCGCGCGCCCAGCGGATCGCACCACTCGGAGTTATAGCGGATTTCGGTCTTGCTGGCGTCCAGCACTAAAGATGCTTGCGCGAAATACGTCATCGCGTTAATCTCGATCTGTTCCTTGGTCAAAGGCGGGCGCGTGACGTTGCGGCCCGAAGGGTCGCCGATCATCGAAGTGAAGTCGCCAATGAGGAAAATGACTTGATGGCCCAGGTTTTGCAACTGGCGCATCTTGTTCAGCACGACAGTGTGGCCCAGATGCAAGTCGGGTGCAGTCGGGTCCAGGCCCAGTTTGATGCGCAGTGGAACACCGGTTTTCTCGGAGCGTGCTAATTTTTGCGCAAATTCGCTTTCGATCAAGAGTTCGTCGACGCCACGCTTGGTAATCGCGAGGGCTTCTTGTACTCTGTCCGACAGCACAAGCGCGGTCTGAGCGGCGTTAGCCTTTGTAGGCGATGCGGTGGTGTTGATTTCCATAAAATTTGACTGTAGATCTCAAAATGGTAGTAGGTTTGCGGAGTTTGCTATAATGCTCGATCCCATCAATCTTGCCGTATGAAAACGAACCAAAATAACAATAACAAAGAGCACTAGTTCACGAATCGTTCAAGGGCAAATTTTAACTGATTGCATGAACCCTATACATAAAATCACAAGCTCACGCTTGTACACACAGCTGACGACGACACGCAAGGCACGCATTATCGGCGCGTCTGCAGTGCTGCTCGCCGTGGCCGCCTTCGGCGCTGTCGCTGTGTCGCCCATGGCGCCCGACGCATCCGACTTGCCGGTCACGTCCATCGCCCAGAACCTGGAAATGCCTGATCTCACCTCGCAAATTTCCGCGATGGAACAGGTAGACCAGAATTTCACCCACGAAGAAAAAGTCCGCGCTGGCGATACCCTCGCCACCCTGCTGACCCGTCTCGGCGTGAATGATCCGGCGGCCGCCAATTTCATCAAGACCGACAAGATTGCGCGCGGCGTGATGTTGCTCAAATCGGGCAAGCGCGTGCAAGCGCAAACGTCCGAAAACGGCGACCTCAACTGGATGCGCGCCACTCTCGTCGATGGCACGGACAAATCGGTCAAGAACATCCTGATCACCCGCAAGGGCGACAAGTTCGTGGCCACGGAAGTGGCAGCCCAGCTGGAACGCCGCGTTGAAATGCACGCGCGCAAGATTACCTCCACCCTGTTCGCCGCCACCGATTCCAGCCTGGACGGCACCCGCCTGCCAGACTCGATTTCCGCGCAAATCGTGGAAATGTTCTCCACCAATATCGACTTCCGCTCCGACCTGAAACGCGGCGACTCGTTCAATGTTGTCTACGAAACATTCTGGCAAGATGGCGAATTTGTCCGGGCGGGCCGCATCCTGGCCGGTGAATTCACCAACCGCGGCACGACTTACCAGTCCGTTTGGTTCGAAGACCCAGCCAGCAAACAAGGCGGCGGTTACTACAGTTTCGACGGCAAGTCCCTCAAAAAAGCCTTCCTGAAATCTCCCCTCGAATTTTCCCGCATCTCGTCCGGCTTCTCCATGCGCGTTCACCCGATTTCCGGCAACTGGAAAGCGCACAAGGGCATCGATTTCGCCGCAGCAACAGGCACACCTATCCGCGCCTCGGGCGACGGCGTGGTCGATTCCGTTGGCAGCCAAAATGGCTACGGCAATGTTGTTGTCCTGAAACACTGGGCCAACTACAGCACCGCCTACGCCCACATGAGCCGCTTCGCTTCGGGCTTGAAAAAAGGTCAAAAAGTCAGCCAGGGCGATGTAATTGGCTATGTCGGCACCACCGGCTGGTCCACGGGCGCCCATTTGCACTATGAATTCCGCGTCGGCGGCGTGGCACAAGATCCAAGCAAACTGAACGTTCAAGCCCAGGCGCCGCTGACGGCCGCCGAGCTCAGCCGCTTCCGCATGGTATCGGCCGACATGATGCACCGCTTCACCCTGCTGCGTCCGAACGACACGGCACTGGCGTCGCGCTAAACGACACCGCGACACTGCCTTAGGGCAATACACAAAGGCACCGCCCATGCAGATGGCCGGTGCCTTTGTTTTATGTGCACAGGAAAATGCGGCACAATGCATCCTTCACTGACGCATTCAAGGAAACCCCCATGCTGTATATCGGTTTGATGTCGGGCACCAGCCTCGATGGCGTCGACGGCGCCTTGGTCGATTTTTCCGACGATGGCAGCGTGCGCAGCCTGGGCGACGCCTATATTGCCTTTCCCGCCAGCCTGCGCGCCGACCTGATGGCACTGCAAAGTGCTGGCCAGAATGAAATCGAACGCGAAGCACTGGCGGCCAATCAACTCGTGCGCCATTACGCCGACTGCGTCGCCATGCTCTTGAGCAACGCAGGCATCGGCCCGGACGCCATCGCCGCCATCGGCGCACATGGCCAGACCATCCGCCACCGCCCCGAACTGGGCTTTACGCGCCAGTTGAACAACCCGGCCCTGCTGGCCGAACTGACGGGCATCGATGTCATCGCCGACTTGCGCAGTCGCGACGTGGCGGCCGGCGGCCAGGGCGCGCCGCTGGTGCCGGCCTTCCATCAAGCCATTTTCAATCTGCCCGGCCACACGCGTGTGCTGGCCAATATCGGCGGCATCAGCAATATCAGCGTGCTGCATGCGGACGGCACGGTAACGGGTTACGACACGGGCCCCGGCAATGCGCTGATGGATGGCTGGGTCTTGCAGCACCAGGGCCAGCCATACGACGCCAACGGCGCCTGGGCCGCCACGGGCAAGGTCATCCCTGCCTTGCTGGCAGAATTACTCAATGAACCGTATTTTGACTTGCCGGCGCCGAAAAGCACGGGACGCGACCTATTCCATGCCGACTGGCTGCAAGGCAAGCTGGCCAGGCATCCCGCCGCCCGGCCGGCCGACGTACAGGCGACCCTGACCCAACTGACGGCCGTCAGCCTGGCGCAAGCCATCGCGCGCGACGGGGCGCAGGCGGAAAACGTGTATGTCTGTGGCGGCGGCGCGCAGAACGCCAGCCTGATGGCGGCGCTGGGGCGCGAATTGCCGGGCATGGCGGTGGCATCGACGGAAGTACTGGGCGTGGCGCCCAGCCAGGTCGAGGCGCTGGCGTTTGCCTGGCTGGCCTGGCGCTTCACGCAGCGCAAGCCGGGCAACTTGCCGGCCGTGACGGGCGCGGCGGGTTTACGAGTGCTGGGTGCGCTGTATCCGCGTTGAGCAGATGTAGAAACACAAATAGCGGATCATCGATCCGCTATTTTCTGACTTGCTCCGTTTAATACTTAAACGGAGAAGGACGAGCCGCAACCGCAGGTCGAGGTGGCTGTCGGATTCTTGATCACGAACTGCGCGCCTTCCAGGTCATCCTTGTAATCGATTTCCGCGCCGACCAGATACTGGTAGCTCATGGAATCGATCAACAGCTGGACGCCGTTCTTGACCATGGTGGTGTCATCTTCATTGACGATTTCGTCGAAGGTGAAGCCATACTGGAAGCCGGAACAGCCGCCACCCTGCACGAAAACGCGCAATTTCAGGTCGGGATTACCTTCTTCTTCGATCAGCTGCGCGACTTTTTCGGCGGCGCTATCGGTAAAGATAATGGGTGAAGGGATCACATCTTGCATTTCAGCGACGGCATTCATATCGGACACTCCTACTAGAAAACATTAACTCATTATAGACTGTTGCCGCAACTCGCGCTGCGGCCGCCGCTGATGCGGCTGGGCGGTGTTGTTCCTGCTCACATTTCCGACACGGCCAGGTGCAGCACGGGGTCGGCGCTGTCGTGTCGACTCAGCTTGCCTTGCACCAAGGCGCCGCTGTGCATTTCCAGTACCTTGTAATAGACCTCTCCTACAATGCGGGCTTTCGGCTGGATTTCAAGCATTTCGGACACATACACGGGGCCATTGATCTCGCCGCTGACGACCAGGCTCGTGCAGCGCACCTCGCCATCGATGCGACCTGCCTCGCCCAGCACCACATACGTAGGCTCGCCTGCTTCGCCCGTGACATTGCCGCGCACATGACCATCGATGCGCAAGCCGCCGCAAAACAGCAAGTCGCCCTCGATCCGCGTGGAGGCGCCGATCAGGGTGTCGATGGGGGTTTTTGCGCTGCGCTCGAACATGAACGTCATCCTGTCGGGATAGGTGGCAATCCAATTTATCACAGGTCCGGCAAAAAGGCGCCGGACCTGCGCAAGCACCGGTGCCTAAATTTACGGCATCACGGCGATGTGGTGCAATCCAGCTGTTTCTTTCAAGCCAAACATCAAGTTCATGCATTGCACGGCCTGGCCCGAGGCGCCCTTGACCAGATTGTCCTGCACCACCAGCACGATGACGGTATTGCCGCCTTCAGGGCGGTGCAGGGCCAGGCGCAGCATATTCGAGCCACGCGTGGAGCGCGTTTCCGGGTGCGAGCCGAATGGCATCACGTCGACGAATGGCTCATCCTTGTATTGCTCTTCGAACAAGGCTTGCAATGCTTCATTGCTGACATCCTTGTTCAGCTGCGCGTACAGAGTCGAGTGCATGCCGCGGATCATCGGCACCAGGTGCGGCGTGAAGGTCAACGCCACTTTCTCATCCGTGAAACGCTGCAACTGCGCCGTCGTTTCCGGCAAGTGGCGGTGACCGGCCACGCCGTAGGCTTTGAAGCTGTCGCTGCTTTCCGAGAACAGGATGCCGATTTCCGCCTTGCGGCCGGCGCCGGACACGCCCGACTTGCAGTCGGCGATCAAGCCGCCCGCGTTGACCAGGCCTGCCTTGAGCAGCGGGTAAAAGCCCAGTTGCATGGTGGTCGGGTAGCAACCGGGGTTGGCGATCAGGCTGGCTTTTTTAATATCTTCGCGGTTCAGTTCCGGCAAGCCGTACACGGCTTGCTCGATCAGCTCGGGCGCCGTGTGGGCAATCTTGTACCACTGCTCGAACTTGGCCTGGTCTTTCAGGCGGAAGTCGGCGGCCAGGTCGATGACTTTCACGCCGGCGGCCAGCAGCGCTGGCGCTTGCGCCATCGCAACGCCGTGTGGCGTGGCAAAGAAGACCACGTCGCACTGCTCCAGATTGGCCCTGTCCGGCGAGGAAAACGCCAGTTTTACGTGGCCACGCAGGGAAGGATACATGTCAGCAACGGGCAAGCCATCTTCCTTGCGCGAGGTAATCGCCGTCAACTCGACATCTGGATGGGTAGCGAGCAAGCGCAGCAATTCCACGCCCGTGTATCCAGTGCCGCCGACGATGCCAACTTTGATCATGTTCTTTCCTTGTGTATAGATTGCATAAGATTGCATAAAGATGAGGGGGAACGCTACCCCCGCGGGTTTTCCGCGTATTTTACAGCGCAACGGCGCATCCCGCTGAAATGCAAAAAAGCCGCAGGACCGAAGTCCAGCGGCTTTTCGACCAGCACCCCGGAAGGTGCTGTAGCGTAGAAATTAACGCTTCGAGAATTGCTTTGCGCGACGTGCTTTGCGCAGACCAACTTTTTTACGCTCGACTTCACGTGCATCGCGGGTCACGAAGCCGGCTTTCGCCAGTTCCGGTTTCAACGCTGCATCGTAGTCGATCAGAGCGCGGGTGATGCCGTGACGAACTGCACCAGCCTGGCCCGACTCACCGCCGCCATGGACGTTGACTTTGATGTCGAAACGCTCGACATTGCCGGTCAGTTCCAGAGGTTGACGGATGACCATCAGACCCGTTTCGCGCGAAAAGTATTCGTTTGCTGGTTTGCCGTTAACAACGATCAAGCCTGTGCCAACTTTGATAAAAACCCGAGCCACTGCACTTTTGCGACGGCCGGTTCCATAATTGTAATTACCGATCATGTCAGTTCCTTAGAGAACAAGTGCTTTAGGTTGCTGAGCAGCGTGCGGATGGGAACCTTCCGCGTACACTTTCAGCTTCTTGATCATTGCGTAGCCGAGTGGGCCTTTAGGCAGCATGCCCTTGACCGCTTTCTCAAGCGCGCGACCTGGAAAACGCTGTTGCATTTTCTGGAAGTTGGTTTCGTAGATGCCGCCTGGATAGCCAGAGTGACGGTAGTAAATTTTCTCAGTAGCTTTGGTACCGGTCACACGCAGTTTGCCTGCGTTGATGACGACGATAAAGTCGCCGGTATCGACGTGAGGAGTAAATTCTGGTTTGTGTTTGCCGCGCAGTCGGAGTGCCACTTCGCTGGCAACACGTCCGAGGACTTTGTCCGTCGCGTCAACCACGAACCAATCGCGCTGGACTTCATGTCCTTTAGCGGAAAATGTTTTCATGTTGACTTCCTAATAGATTACACGCTCAAATGGTGGTTCCGCCGATGCTGCTGTGCGGACTCTGCCTTATTTACTTTTCCTGAGCGAACGGAAAGCCGACAAGTATAAGCGGCTTTGCTCCGCCAAGTCAAGCCAGAACGCACATCTGTGCGACCCAGGCACCCAGAAAAGTGTAAAAAATACAACCAAATGCACCGATAAATTGCTTAATTAACTCTTTTTCTTTTTTAACACGAGAATTGGATGAGCTCGCGACCTTGGGTTTCCGGGAAAACTTGAAAAACATATCCTATTATTTTCACCGGAATCGGGTGCAGTAACACCATACGTACTCTGCATGCTAAAAAAAACAGTGCCGTCATTGCCAGTAGCAAAGCCACTATATCCATTCTGAATAAAGCGATCAATAATCGCTTCTTTACGATCAACAGCCAAATAACATAATTCTTGACATCTTATTGATAACTGCTCTGCACTAGGTCTTCGAATTGGATCGTAATTTAAACAAGAATCTACCAGAGTTTGCAATTCCTTCGCCAGCGGCGAAAATTGAGCTTTATTTGTCATGAATTTAGGCCAAGGCTTTCTATTCATGTTTTTAACATTTACTGCCGCTTCTAAATAGACCCCGAATGGGTACTCACCCGTAAGTAACCGAAACATCATTGCACCAAGCGACCAAATATCCACCGAAAAACCTGGGTTCTCCCCTGGACGCCGAAACATCATTTCTGGCGCCATAAATGGAAGCGCCCCTTTTATCGTCCCGGAATTTGAACGAGTTATATCGCCACTTTTAGCCGCCTCGTCAAAAAATTCTTCCGTTAAAGTTGCAATCCCAAAGTCAGTAATTTTCAAATCATGTACATTGACTCCCCTTGAAACCATAACGTTACTTGGCTTCAAATCACGATGAATCACCCCCGCCCTATGGGAACTTAAGAGTCCTTTTGCAAGGTGATGCAAAACCCTGGCCCCCAAATGAGGATCTAAAATCCCAAATAAATCAAGTTTTTGCTCTAAAGTTTCACCGTCAACAAACTCTTCAATAAGATAATCAACCCCACTTACACATAAATAATCTAGTGTTTTTGCCACATTATGATGATTGACCTTAGCAGCAATTTGCGCACTAGCCTTAAATCTCTTTGATTGCTGACCAATTTGTGGCGTTTTTAAAGCAACATCCATGTCCAAAAGCATATCTTCTGCACGATATACTTCCTGCATACCACCGCGCCCAATATGTTCGACAATTTTATATCTCCCAGCAATTATATTATTTATCATAATTATGGCATTACTTCAGGGTTAGAAACATCAAAAGTCACAAACTCTCGATCGCTTTGATTTGCACCAAAAGTTATTACGCAACAAGCTGGCAATTCGCATCCAACCAAAGCCATGTCATTATTAACAAGAACATGTCCAGCAATATGATTTATTGAAAATTTCAGCCCGTCGTACTCTATTCCTATAACTCCCCTACCTGCACTAGTTATTAGAGCACTAGTCGATACGGAATTAATCTCATGAATTTCCGAGTTTAGTACCAACAACGCTCGATGACGTGTTTTTAAAAGATGCCGCCTAAGCATAAACTCAATATCACCAATTAAAGGTCGCTCTATTGGACTATAACTTAAACATTTCTCCAAAATATCTACCACATCATTTGGCAAAAGCTCCAATTTCCCACTTAGCGAGTTGCGCTCTACTCTCTTTGGAGGCCTATCAAACATCCCCTGAGGAATCTCGGCGTCAACAAGAGCTAAAGCCAACAAGCCAAAAGCATACACATCGATTGATTTATCAAAACTAACTTCCGTTCTTTTCCATAGCTCTGGCGCCATAAAACCGGGAGTACCAACTGCACTTATTGTTTTAGCGTCAAGTCCTTCTTCACGAGCAAGTCCAAAGTCCAGAATTTTAACCACTCCGGATGAGTCTCTCCGAATATTACTCGGCTTAATGTCTCTGTGTATTATTCCTGCATTATGTATTTCAGAAAGACCACGAGATATCTGCCATAACACATTCAGATGCTCCAGTCCTGGACTAATCATACCAACGCGCAAATCCTCGCCATCTATATATTCTAAAATCAATGCCATTCTCTCAAAGGAATCGCCACCGACATTTACAATATCAAAAAGCTGAACTACATGTTTAGACCTCAATTTTATTAAGGCTTTACGCTCATCAATCAGTCGCCTATCCTCTTCACCATTCTTCAGAACCTTCAGCACCACTTTTCTATTTAAATTTCTGTCTAAACAAACATATATATCCCCCATGCCACCGCCAATTTTAATCCCGGTAGCCTCATATCTACTTGGAAGAATCATCGCCACCCTCCATTCTCTTCTCAATATTTTCCACAATACCAATCTCTATACTTAACTGATTACTGTCTGGCTTAGTTGTTTTTTTTCTCGGAGCTCTAGGCTTTCTAACCACAGTACTTTTTGGAAAATTTTTCTTAATCACATCAAAGGCTTTATTTTCATCAATTTTCATCGACTCATTATCATTAATTTTATAAAGTCCTTCATCAATAACTTCAGGAGGCCGGATCCACATAATATGTAATGCACTATAAGGATCCCATAACTCCACACCTACATCTGGAGATTTTAGAAAATCGGAGCCAAAGTCTTCTAAATCCACTACTGCCAATGATGCATTATCAGGAGCGCCACGCCATCTTGCGATAGTTCGCAACTGCATTGCGACTTCGGCCGTTGATGCTGCATGCATTAATACATCATTAATACATTCATCGCCAATGAAATGAATTCCGTCAGATGTCAATAGAATTCGATTGGTAAACTTAGGCGCTATATTTAAATGCGCCGAGAGTCCTTCTCCCATCCCAATATATTGCAACAACTCTGTCCCAGTCCCACCTACAGCTTCTTTTAATGAGTCATCCACAGTTAAGCGTGCTATTTTTTTTTCTGACCGTGACAATCTTGCATAAATTCTACTATCACCAACATTTAACGTAAAAACATCACCGCCTGTAAGTAAAATTGCAGATAAAGTAGCACCGCCTCTACCTTTTGCGAAATCATGGACATTTGAATTAGCCTCATTAGCAGCAAATTCCATCCGCAAACCCGGAGATAAATTCCGATGCCGAATTAGAGAATTAAAAAATGAAGATAAAGTAATTGCAGCGCATTGATTTCCATCTCTCATCCCTCCCATTCCATCGACCAATGCGACAACCAAAAATGCAGGCCCGCTATTAGAGCTAATAGAATTTACGCGCATCGCAGAAACGCGATCTTGATTCTCCTTCCGAACCAATCCTATATCACTAGAAATTGAAATAGGTATCCCAGCAGTTACATTAGTACCATTTGCTGGAACAGACCTAAGAAACCATTTAACCAATTTATCATTTAACATTTTTTGGCTATTCAATAGAAATGCAAGTATATAAAAACATCACTTAATTTTTTTCTTAAAATTTTAATTTAACAATACTAACAGTAATGAGCTTGTAAAGTACACTACCGCAACAAACCTTTTTGATAATTTTACACCCACAAAACTGCCATAAAATCGCATACAATAACTTTAATTTTTCTTATGATGGAGAATTTTTCATGGAATGCAAAGTCAGCTGGAATGGCCCGTCGGGCATGAGTTTTCGGGCAGAAACCGGTTCCGGCCACCTGGTGACCATGGATGGCGCGCCCGATGGCGGCGGCCACAACCTGGCGCCACGCCCGATGGAAATGGTCTTGCTGGGCACGGGCGGCTGCACCGCCTATGACGTGGTGCTGATCCTGAAACGGGGGCGCGAAGCCGTCAGTGGCTGCGAAGTGACCCTGAAAGCCGAGCGTGCCGACACCGATCCGAAAGTATTTACCAAGATCCACTTCCATTTCACCGTGCGGGGCAAGGCCCTGAAACCGACAGCCGTGGAACGGGCCGTTTCATTGTCACACGACAAATATTGCTCGGCATCGATCATGCTGGCGAAGACGGCGGACATCACGCACTCGTTCGAAATCATCGAGGAATAATCGGCGCAATTTGCTTGGATGCAGCAGAAAACTGGGGTCAGACCCGACGGGTCTGACCCCGGCTATTTTCTGCGCTTAAATATAGTAAGCCGTTTTTGTCATCACTTTCCCCATCAGCCCCATCAGCGCCTTCACTGGCGCCGGGGTGTCGATGGCGCCCAATCGCTGAGCGGCGGCGCCGTGTTCCACTTCATCGGTGGCCATCTGCTTGACGATGGCGCGCGACTTGGCGTCCTGCGGCGGCAATTCCTGCAAGTGGCTGGCCAGGTGCGCTTCCACCTGGCGCTCCGTTTCCACCACAAAACCCAGGCTGCGGCCATCGCCCATGCGCGCGGCAATGGTGCCGAGCGCAAAGGAACCCGCGTACCACAGGGGATTGAGCAGGCTCAAGCGCGAGCCCAGCTCCGTCAGGCGCTGCGCCGTCCAGGCCAGGTGGTCTTCCTCTTCCCGCCCCGCTTCATCGAACTGGGCGCGGATAGCCGGGCTGTGCGCATAGCGCGCCTGCGAGTTGTACAGAGCCTGGGCGCAGACTTCGCCCACGTGGTTGACGCGCATCAAGCCGGCGCTGTGGCGCTGCTCGGCCGGACTCAGCTCCGCATCGGGCGCGTGCGCAGCCGGCGAGGGGCGCGAAGCCGAGGCCACGCCCGCCATGACGCGCAGGGCCTTGTCGGCGCCAACAATCAAACGATCCAGGGGGTCAAAGTAACGGTTCGCGCTCATCGTGGCTATTCATGTAAGGGAAAACATGAATTATAGGACGATCAGGGCCAGCCGTCCCCACGCCGCACGCAGGGTGAACGGGGCTTTATTGACTTGTGCGCGCTTTTTCCTGCTCGATCCAGTCGACCACGGGACCGACGGCGTCCAGGCCAGACAGGCTTTTCGCCACGCCCAGGTTCAGTGAAACCAGGAAGGAAATGCTGTCGATGGGAATGTCCGGGCAATGCTCGGCAAACGCGGCGAGAAAGCGCTCCGATTGCAGCACGCGCAAGACTTTCTCGCCGCTCATGAATTGCAGTACGCTGGCGATGCTGTGCCCACCACCGAGCGAGTGGTAAATAAAACGGTTGTACCTGGCGTCGATCTGCTTGAAATCGAGGGCTTCTTCCGTCATCAGGCCCGCCAGATAGTACAAGCCCAGGCTGACGCGGAAGAAACCGATGGCTTCGGCACTGGTCATGCCGGCGCGCGCCACGGCCAGTACCTTGTCCTGCATTGACTGATCGATCGTTTGCATTGCGCTCTCCCGCGCCGTCCGCCGGCGCCCACCGGGCCAGCTTGCATGAAGATGCTGTTTTTTTCAATAGACCAAACGATATTTCCACCTTGCAAGTTACATTTTTTGCATGCTACTCTCGTTGTTCACCGTTGAATGGATGAAACACATGATTGAGGTCAAGCACCTGGCAAAACGTTTTCGCATGCCGCCCCACAAGGGCAAGGGCGTGCACGTCAGCGATCCGCGCGAACATGAGGGCTGGTTTCACGCCGTGCGCGACGTCAGTTTCAGCTGCGCCCCGGGCGAAGTGCTGGGCCTGCTGGGTCCGAATGGCGCCGGCAAGACCACCACCTTGCGCCTGCTGTCGACGGCCTTGCAAGCGGACGCGGGCAGCGCGCTGGTGAACGGCGTCGATGTGCTGCAGCAACCGCTGGTGGCGCGCCAGAGCATCGGTTTCCTGTCCGGTTCGACGGGGCTGTATGGCCGCCTGACGGCGCGCGAAAACGTCGAGTACTTTGGCCGCCTGCATGGCATGCCGGCCGACAAGCTGAAACGCCGCTGCGACGAGCTGTTTGCCCTGCTGCACATGGAGGAATACGGCGGCAAGCGGGCCGATCAGTTGTCGACGGGCATGAAACAGAAGTGCGCGATCGCCCGCACCGTCGTGCATGAGCCGCAAGTGGTGATCCTCGACGAGCCGACGACGGGCCTGGACGTGATGTCGGCCAAGATCCTGCTCGACTTCATCGCCAGCTACAAGGCGCTGCGCGTGCCGCTGATCTTTTCCACGCACCATCTGCACGAAGTGGAAAAGCTGTGCGATCGCGTCTGCATCATCAACCGCGGCACCACCGCCTTCCATGGCACGGTCAGCGAACTGCGCCACCTGGGCGGCAGTGCCGATCTGTACGACGCCTTTGTCAGCGTCATCAACCAGGGAGCCTGAGCCATGTGGACCATTTATCTGAAAGAGTTGCTGGAACTCACGCGCGACCGCAAGACGCTGATCTTTACCATCCTCATCCCCATCTTTGCCATGCCGCTGATCTTTGGCGGCTTCGCTTATGTTTCAAGCAATATGTTCAAGAGCGCCAAGACGGCAGAAATGCGCTACGCGCTGTTCGGCAAGGACCATTCGCCGGGCTTGAGCGCGCGTTTTACCCAGCAGCACAACTTGCGCGAAGTGCCACTGGCCAGCGAGGGCGACATCCGGCGCGCCATCGGCGACGACAGCATCAAGTTCGCCGTGGTCATTCCGCCCCATTTTGAAGAGACGCTGCAGCAACATCAGCAAGCCAAGGTCACCTTGCATTACAACAGCGCCAGCACGGTCGACGTGACCCAGCAGCGGGTGCGCGACATTGTCGAGACCTACAACGCCAGCCTGCGCGAAGGGGCGCTGTCGGCCCTGAACCTGAGTCCGGCCCAACTGGCCTTTGCCCTGCACCCCATCGTGCTCGACAAGCAGTCGACGGCCAACGAGCGCGAGCAGATGGGTGCCATCGTCGGCGGCATGCTGCCCTATTTGCTGCTGATGGTGTGCCTGACGGCGGCCATGTACCCGGCCATCGACCTGGGCGCCGGCGAAAAGGAGCGGGGCACGCTGGAAACCCTGCTGCTGGCGCCCGTGCCGCGTAGCGCCATCGTGCTGGCCAAATTCTTCGTGCTGTTTACCGTCGGCATGACGTCCGCCGTGCTGATGGTCGGCAGCATGGGCGCCCTGCTGGCCATCTTCGGCAGTTCGCTGGAAGGCAACATGGCCGTCATGGTGCGCAGCATCGGCTTGCCCGACCTGGCCATGGTGACCCTGATGCTGGTGCCGACGGCCGCCATCTTCGCCTCGCTGCTGCTGTCGATCTCGATCTACGCGAAAAGCTACAAGGAAGCGGCCGGCATGATCACGCCATTGATGCTGTTTGTCATCCTGCCCACGGTAGCGGCCATGCTGCCCGGTGTCGAACTGAACTGGATGTGGGCGATGGTGCCGCTGACCAACGTGTCGCTGGCCATGAAGGAACTGGTGAAAGGCACCATGGATTACCGCATGTTCGGCGTGATCCTGGCTTCGACCACGGTGATCGCAGGCGCCCTCTTGATGCTGTGCCGCTGGTGGTTTAACCGCGAATCGGTCCTCTTCCGCAACTAGACACGCCAGCAAGGGTAAAACGGGGTGCCATCCACCCCGCCCATCTGCACTCTGGACACACGAAAATGCCGTGTATCGCATGCAACTGCCCAGTACGTCTTAAATTCAATACAATGCCAGCATAGAGAAGCCCTGCACCATCGGGCTGCAACGCATGAGTTAGGAGTTGTATGGAATTGCAGATCCGTAAATTGTCGAAGACCTACGCGAATGGCGTGGTGGCGCTGGATAACGTGTCGCTGACGATACCGCCCGGGATGTTTGGCTTGCTGGGCCCGAATGGCGCTGGCAAGTCGACCCTGATGCGCACCCTGGCCACCTTGCAGGAATGCGATTCCGGCTCCATCTTCTTCGGCGACTATGACGTGCTCGACGACAAGGACGAGATCCGCCGCATGCTGGGCTACCTGCCGCAAGACTTCGGCCTGTACCCGAAAGTGACGGCCTACGAACTGCTCGACCACTTCGCCACATTGAAAGGGCTGTCGCAGCGGGCGCGCCGGCGCGAAGTCGTCGATGGCCTGTTGCAGCAAACCAATCTGTTCGACGTGCGCCACCAGCGCCTGGGCAGCTTTTCCGGCGGCATGCGCCAGCGCTTCGGCATCGCGCAAGCCCTGCTGGGCGACCCGAAACTGATCATCGTCGACGAGCCGACGGCCGGCCTCGACCCGCAGGAGCGCGTGCGCTTCCACAACTTGCTATCCGACATAGGCGAAGACAAGACGGTGATCCTGTCGACCCACATCGTCTCCGACGTGGCCGACCTGTGCGCCAACATGGCCATCATCAACAAGGGCCATTTGCTGCTGTGCGGCAAGACCCTGGAACTCATCGACGAAGTCAGCTGCAAGATCTGGGCGCGCTTTGTCGAAAAGAAGGAGCTGGCCAGCTTCCAGCAGCGCCACGCCGTCATTTCCACGCGCTTGCTGTCGGGCCGCACCCTGATCCACGTCTACAGCGACGATGATCCGGGCGACGGCTTCGAGGAAGCCATCGGCGACCTGGAAGACCTGTATTTCGCCACCATTGCCGGGCGCCACCGCGTCGCCCCGCAGTGCGACTGAGGCGGCGGCCATGTTTGCCATCGCCCGCTTTGAAGCGCGACAGCGGCTCAAGCTGCTATCCACCTGGGTGTATTTCGCCATGTTCCTGGCGCTGGCCATGCTGTGGATGGCCGCCGCCGGCGGCGTCTTCAAGGAAGCGAGCATCAGTTTTGGCGGCAAGTTCCTGATCAACGCACCGCGCTCGCTGGCGTTCACGTGCAGCCTGCTGGGCTGCTTCGGCGCCGTGGTGGTGGCCGCCATGATGGGCCGCTCGGTGCAGCAGGATTTCGAGTACGGCATGCAGCATTTCTTCTTCAGCGCGCCGATCAAGAAATATCAGTATGTATTCGGCCGCTTCCTCGGCGCCTGGCTGGTGCTGGCGGTGGTGTTTTCCAGCATCGTGATCGGTGCCTGGCTGGGTGCCTGGCTGCCCGGCATCGACCCGGAACGGCTGGGGCCGCAACGGGCGCTGGCCTACCTGATGCCGTACGTGTTTACCCTGCTGCCCAATCTGTTCATCTTCGGCGCCATCTTCTTCGTCATCGCCGCCCTCACGCGGCGCATGCTGCCCGTGTACATCAGCTCGGTGGTCATGCTGATCGGCTACCTGGTGGCGCCCTCGCTGGCGCGCGACCTCGACTACAAGACCCTGGCCGCCCTGATCGACCCCTTCGGCACCACGGCGCTGATACGCCTGACGGAATACTGGCCGAACGCGGAGCGCAACACGCGCCTGGTGACCCTGGAAGGCGTGTATTTGCTGAACCGCGCCATCTGGTCCGGCTTCGCCCTGGTGGCCTTGCTGCTCGGCTACTGGCGCTTCCAGTTCCACGCCACGACGGACGCGGGCGCCAGCAAGCGCCGCAGCGACGGTGACGTGCCGCTGCGCCTGTCGAACGCCTCACTGTCGACGCAGGAAGCGCCGGACTTCGCGCAGCGCAACCTGGCCGCCCTGCTCGTCAAGATGAGCTGGCTGAACCTGCGCGAAACCATCAAGAACATCTATTTTGTCGTCATCGTGCTGGCCGGCGTGCTGACCATGTATGGGGGCGCGCTCGACATGGGCTCGCTCTACGGCACGAATACCTATCCGACAACGGAAAAGGTGCTGCAAATGGTCAGCGCCTCGTTCGCCCTGTTCATGCTGATCATTACCACCTTCTACGCGGGCGAACTGGTATGGCGCGAGCGCGAGGCGGGCACGCACTTGATGCTCGATGCCCTGCCCGTGCCAAACTGGCTGCCCCTGCTGTCGAAACTGTTTGCGCTGATCGGCCTGCAGGCACTGCTGAGCCTGGTCATCATGCTGTGCGGCATGTCGATCCAGGTCTTCAAAGGCTATTACCGCCTCGACCCTGGCCTGTACGTGGAATCGCTGTTCCTGTCGCACCTGCCGTCTTACGCGCTGATCGCCGTGCTGGCCATCTTCCTGCAGGTGTTGATCAATCACAAATACCTGGCGTATTTCGCCATGATTCTGTACCACATCGCCAGCATCAGCTTTGCCTCGCTGGGCCTGGGCGACCCGCTGCTGCTGTACGGCAGCACGCCGGACTTCATGTATTCAGCCATGAACGGCGCCGGCCACTATGTGTTGCGCGAGCGCTGGTACTTGCTGTACTGGAGCGGCGCGGCCGTCATGCTGACGGTACTGTCGCTGCTGTTCTGGCCCCGCGGCGCGCAGGACAGCTGGCGCATCCGCCTGCGCCTGGCGCGTCACGGCCTGACGCACGGCGTGCTGGCCAGTTTTGCCGGCGGCGCCCTGATCTTCGTCGGTGCCGGCGCCGTGCTGTTCTACGTCTTCCACGTGGCCAACGATTACACGTCCGAATTCGCCCGCGATGCGGACCGCGCCAGTGTCGAGCGCCAGTACCGCAAGTTTGCCGTCACGCCGCAGCCGAGAATCACCGACGTGAAACTCGACGTGGCCATCTACCCGGCGCAGCGCACGCTGGCCGTCACGGGCCGCTATATGCTGCAAAACAAGACCAGCCTGCCGATCAGCCACATTTTTGTGCAGCAAGACCCCACGTCCACCATGCGCCTGCGTTTCGATGCGCGCGTGCATCCCGGCCTCGATGACGGCAAGCTGGGTTTTTACAGCTACCGCCTGGCCGCGCCGCTGGCGCCGGGCGCCAGTCTGGGCCTCGATTTCGACATTTCCTATGCACCGCGCGGCATCTTCGGCCTGGGCCAGGACACGCCCGTGGTCGCCAACGGCACCTTCTTCACGAATGCGGTGCTGCCGCACATCGGCTACCAGCCGCAGCTGGAATTGACGGACCCGCGCGACCGCAAGAAACACGGTTTGCCCGCGCGCGAACGGGCCTTGCCGCGCGACGATGCACGGGGGCTGGCCGACAATTACGTCAGCAATGACGCTGACCGCATCAACTTTGACGCCACCGTCAGCACCATCGACGGCCAGACGGCCATCGCGCCGGGCATGCTGGACAACGACTGGATCGCCAAGGGCCGCCATTACTTCCATTACACAATGGATCAGCCGATCCTGAATTTCTACGCGTTCCAGTCGGCACGCTACGCCGTCAGGCATGAGCGCTGGCAGGATGTGGCCATCGACGTGTATTACCATCCTGGCCATGAATACAACCTCGACCGTTTCGTGCATGGCAGCAAGGAAGCGCTTGAGTACTACACGAAAAACTTCGGCCCCTACCAGCACAAAGTCTTGCGCATTGTCGAATTTCCCCGCTACGCCACGTTTGCGCAATCGTTCCCGAACACGATTCCGTACTCGGAAGGCCTGGGCTTCATCGCCAAGGTGGACGACAAGAACCCGAAAGATATCGACTATCCGTTCTACATCACGGCGCATGAAGTGGCGCACCAGTGGTGGGCGCATCAATTGGTCGGCGGCAACACGCGCGGCGCCACCGTGCTCAGCGAAACCCTGGCCGAATATTCGGCCCTGATGGTGATGAAGAAAACCGTGGGGCCGGCCAAGATGCGCCGCTTCCTGCGCTATGACCTGAATCAATACCTGATGGGGCGCAGCGAAGAGCGCAAGAAGGAACTGCCGCTGGCCGAGAATGAAAACCAGGCGTACATCCATTACCACAAGGGCAGCCTGGCCATGTACTTGCTGCAAGACATCATCGGCGAAGACAAGGTCAACGGCGTGCTGCGCGAGCTGCTCAAGACCCATGGCCAGAAAGGCCCGCCATATGCCAGCGTGACGGCCCTGATAGCCGGCTTGCGCCAGGTCACGCCACCCGAGCAGGCTTACCTGATCGATGATCTGTTCGAGAAAATCGTACTGTTCGACAACCGCGCCCTGTCGGCCACGGCCACCAAACGCAGCGACGGCAAGTACGCCGTCACCCTCAAGGTGCAGGCGAGCAAATTGACAGCCGGCGAACAGGGAGAGGAACACGACGCCCCCCTGCACGACTGGATCGAGATCGGTGTCGACGATGCGAATGGCCATCCGCTGCTGCGCGAACGCCTGCGCATGACGGCGCGTGAAGCGAGCTACACCGTCATCGTCAACAGCCGGCCCGGCAAGGCGGGCATCGATCCCGACAACAAGCTGATCGACCGCAAGCCCGATGACAATATGGTCACCGTCGAACTCGAAGAACCGTGATGAAAAATGGCCGCCTGTTCAGGGCGGCCATTTTCGGTATTTTGGATGTCAGGCTGCGGCGCAGCGCGTCACCAGGCTCAGGCTGATGCCCATTTCCGTCAGGTGCTGCATGTCGGCCAGGGTCAGGTCCAGCGGCGCATCGACCGTGTCTTCGCCATTCAACGCCAGTTGCAGCTCGGCCACGATGCGCGGCATGGTGAACGTGACGCCGCGCGAACGGCATTCGGCCAGGTAGGTGCGTATGCGCGAAGGCAACACTTGCGCTTTGGACGCCTGCGCGATCAGCACGTCGAAGCCGGAATCGAGATGCACGCGGCCCGCACCCTTCGGCTCGCCCTTGCGCCATTGCCGTTCAGGATCGGTAGGCAAGACTTCCAGGATGGATTTGAGCGTGGGGTCGTCCCCATGCACCGACAGCTTCACCATATTCATAGTACAAGACTTTCTAGTCAGGGCGCCGCCAGGACGACGGCGCAATCATCAGACCGACAAGTCTACGCAGAGAAGACAAATATGTCCATACGGCAATATTTGATATCACTCTCCAATTTGTGCTATATCAACAACAAGCGGAACAGGACAGGTCCGCTTGCAACACATGATTACAGCGCCACGCCGCGTGCCTGCAGGGCCGCCCGCACGCCGGCGCCATAGGCCGGGTCGGCCTGGTCGAAGTGCGCCAGCTGACGCTGCAAGGTTTCCGCGCGCACCTGGCTCAAGGGACCGGCCAGGTTGTCGAACAGGTTCTGTTTCGCCTGGGCAGACATCAAACGGAACAGATTGCCGGCCTGCGTGTAATCGTCTTCCACGCCGCGCCCATCGTAGCGCGCCGCGCCACCATCGAGTGCCAGCGCCCCCTCGCCATGGCCCAGGCCTCGCGGCTGCGTGCCTGCCGCCGCCACGTTCGCGTAATTCTGCGCCGCGCCGCCATTGTTGCTCGCCATGCTGCCGTCGCGCTGCTGGTTATGGAAGGGGCAGCGGGCCGCATTCACGGGCAGGTGCTGGTGGTTCGTGCCGACGCGGTACAGCTGAGCGTCGTGGTAGGCGAACAGCCGGCCTTGCAGCATCTTGTCCGGCGAGTATCCCATGCCCGGCACGGCGTTGGCGGGCGAAAAGGCTGCCTGCTCGACTTCCGCGTGGTAATTGTCCGGGTTGCGGTTCAGCTCGAAAATACCTACGGGTAACAGCGGGAAGTCCGCATGCGGCCACACTTTCGTCAGGTCGAACGGGTTCCAGCCCGTGCGCTGCTCCCATGCATCGAGTTGCTCTTGCGTCGCCACCTGCAGCTTGACTTCCCACCGCGGGAAATCACCGCGTTCGATGGCGCCGAACAGGTCGCGCTGGGCGTAGTCGGGGTCGGCACCGGCCAGGCGGCCCGCTTCCGCGGCAGGCAGATTCCTGATGCCCTGGCGCGTCTTGAAGTGCCATTTCACGTACACGCGCTGGCCATCGGCATTGATCAGGCTATACGTGTGGCTGCCGAAGCCATCCATGTGCCGGTAGCCGTCCGGCGTGCCCCGGTCCGAGAACAGCATGGTGACCTGGTGCAGGCTTTCCGGTGCATGACTCCAGAAGTCGAACATCATTTCGGCCGATTTCAAATTGCTTTGCGGATCGCGCTTTTGCGTGTGGACAAAGTCGGGGAACTTGATCGGGTCCTTGATGAAGAACATGGGCGTGTTGTTGCCAACCAGGTCCCAGTTACCCTCTTCCGTATAAAAACGCACGGCGAAGCCGCGCGGGTCGCGTTCCGTATCGGCACTGCCGCGTTCGCCACCGACGGTGGAAAAGCGCGCGAAGGTGGCCGTCTGCTTGCCCACTTCGGCAAACAATTTGGCCTTGGTATAGCGCGAGATATCGTGCGTGACGGTAAAGGTGCCGTAGGCGCCCGAGCCTTTTGCATGCACCACGCGTTCGGGAATGCGCTCGCGGTTGAAATGCTGGAGTTTTTCGATCAGGTGGAAGTCTTGCAGCAGCAGCGGGCCGCGGGGGCCGGCGCTGATGGAATTCTGGTTGTCGGCGACGGGGATGCCCGAGGCGGTACTGAATGGCGGCTGTTGGCGCATGGCTGCTTTTCCTTCGTTGTTGACTAATGCAATCAGTGTAACGAGGCCAACAACAAAGGAAAAGCTAATTGATTTTATCAAAACGATAGATATTTACAATGGGCAACCGTGAGCGTCGCATACACCGCCCAGCTGCGCCTGCAACTTCGCCGGCTGGCCCAAAAAGTCCCCGATGTCGATCACGGACAGCTTGCCGCTGCCGTCGTCGAGCACGAATGTGGGAAAGCCCTGCCCGCCCACCTGTGCCAGCAAGGCGCGGCTGGCATCGATGTGCTGCTGCGTGGCGGCGCCCGCCTGCTGCGCATATTCGGCCTGGAATGGCGTCCCATCCATGCCCAGTTCTTGCGCCAGCGCCACCAGCACGGGCAGGTCGGCGATGCGCAAGCCGTCCACGTAATGGGCGCGCTGCACGCGCTGCAGCATGTCCAGGCCCTTGCCGGCCAATACTTCAGCCGCCAGGATGGCCGTGATCGGCGGTTCGGAATCCATCATGGCCGTGCTGTCGTTCAGCAAGCCGTTGACGTAGGCGGCGCCGAATGGCTGGCCAGACAATTGCTCGATGCGCCGGTCATGCGGCAACACATAGCCGCGCCACTCGGGCGTGATCTGGCGGCGATTGCTGCCCGTCATCATGCCGCCGCCGTGGAAGGCCACCGTCAGGCCGGGCACGGCACGCGCCGCCTCGACCAGCGGCGCGGCGCCATAGCACCAGCCGCACAGGGGATCGAAAATGTAATGCAGTGTGGGCATGACTCTATCCTTTATAAAACTGAAACAGATGACTTGCAAAAACCGTAGCGAGCGGCGCTAGTTCTGCCAGAGAAGCGCAACTGTGCTAGGCACGGGGCCGCCGAGGCAGTGAGCATCGCAGGCCGGAAATCGCGTCGCGCAGTAGGTTTTTACCATTTCATTTCGCCCTTGGCCACTTTGGCGCTAGTTTCCAGCGCGCCATCGAGACCCACGCTTGGGTAGTGCTGTTTCATGGCCTCGATCAGGGCGGCGGAATTGGCGGCCTTGGCCGTTTCAGCTTCAAACGTCACCAGGTAGTCGCGCGTAAAGCCGATGCTGTCGGGCGTCAGGCTGGAACCGACCTTGAAGTGGCCCGGCACGACGGTGACCGGTTTCAGCGCGGCGATGCCATCGAGCGTCTTGAGCCATTGCTGACGCGATTGCAGGCTTTGCGTATCGGCCGTCCACAGGTGCAAGTTGCCAAACAGCGCCACGCCGCCGACGACGGCCTTGATCGATGGAATCCACACATAGGTGCGCGCTGGCGTCGGGCCGGCGATGTCCAGCGACTGGCCTTCCAGGGCGATGTGCTTGCCTTTCAACGCTTCGGGAATGACGATGCTGTGCGGCGCGTTGTCTTTCAAAATCGGGCCCCAGTAGGCGACCTTGGCATCGGCCTTGCGGCGGATTTCCGCGACCGTCTCCGGCGTGGCGACGATTTTTGCCTGCGGGAAAGCGGCCTTGATCACATCGAGGCCAAAGTAAAAATCGGGATCGCTGTGGCTGATGTACACCGTCGTCAGTTTCTTGCCGCTGGCGCGGATCTTTTCCACCAGCTTTTGCGCTTCGGCGCGCGAAAACTGCGCATCGATCAGCACGGCATCATGCTTGCCCGCGACCAGCACGGATGCGACGGGGAAGATGGCTGCTTCACCCGGGTTGAAGACGTCCAGGGTCAGGGGGGCGCTGGCGGCGGCCGAGGCGGCGCCGGCGGCAAACAGGGTGGAAACAAGAACGCTGCTGATAGATTTGGAGAACATGATGTGCCTTCACAAGATAATGGGGATGCATGCATCTTACGTTGCTTGATTCGGCAGAAAAACCCGAAAAACCGCAATAGTTTGTTGCATATTTCGGCGAAATAAACGATGCAACAGACAAATGGCAGGCAAAGCCGGGCAGGACCGCTTGCGCGATACGCTGTATTTTTCCAGCGACAACGTGCGCAAAAACAACGTCACAGGCGTCGGCGAAGCGCCGTTGCAAAACGTGTCACAAAGTCATGAGGGTGTCACATTGGATTGTTATCTTGCTAGCTCTTTCAAACCTAGCCGGATGAACCACATGACACGCAGAAAAATTTCCGTCGCTGGCTGCAGCGTCGCCCTTACCCTGATGCTGGCCGCCTGCGGCAGCGACGCCAAAAAAGAAGACGTGGCGCCCGAAGCACCACCGAAAAACGTCATCTTTTTCCTTGGCGATGGCATGGGCCTGACCACCATGACGGCCGCGCGCATCTATTCGGTGGGCGAAGAGGGTGAGCTGACCATGGACACGCTGCCGGAAACGGCCTTCGTCAAGACCTTCTCGAACGATGCGCAAGTCACCGATAGCGCGCCATCGATGGCCGCCTACATGACGGGCGTCAAGATGAACAATGAAGTCATTTCCATGTCGGCCGACACGCTCGCCATCGATCCGGGCAAAGATGCCAACGGCAACAAGCTGGTCAACAAATGCGGCACCGGCAACGGCACACCCGCCACCACCTTGCTGGAACTGGCCAAGGCCAAGGGCTTCGCAGCCGGCGTCGTCAGCACGGCGCGCGTGACGCACGCCACGCCAGCTGCCACCTACTCGCACATCTGCCACCGCGACCTGGAAAACGATATCGCTGCGGCCCTCGTGCCAGGCGGCACGGGCTACAACAGCGCCTTGGGCACTACCGGTCTGGAAGTGGTCCTCGGCGGCGGCGCGCAATTCTTTACGCCATTCAAGAACGGCGGCAAGCGTTCCGACGACCGCGATCTGGTCGCCGAGCTGAAAGCGAAGAGCTACACCATCGCCAACAACGCCACCGACTTCAAGGCCGTCGATGCTGCCAAGACGGACCGCCTGTTCGGCGTGTTCACCTCCAGCCACATGAGCTACGACCTGGACCGTGATGCGGCCAAGGAACCTAGCCTGGCGGAAATGACCACCAAGGCCATGGACGTCCTGGCCAAGAACAAGAAGGGTTATTTCCTGATGGTCGAAGGCGGCCGCATCGACCATGCGCTGCACGAAACCACGGCCAAGAAGGCCCTGCAAGACACCGTCGCGTTTGACAACGCTATCAAGGCCGCCATCGAAAAAGCCAAGCTTACCGATCCGACCCTGGCCAATACCCTGATCGTCGTCACGGCCGACCATGACCACACCCTGGTGCTGAACGGCTACGCCAAGCGTACGGGCAAGACGGCTGCCGGCAACGCTGGCGTGCTGGGCGTGGTGAAGAACTACGTCACCGGCGCGGTCGAGAAAGACCTGGACGGCGCACCGTACTCGATCATCGGCTTCGGCAATGGCGAAAAACGCACGCAATCGAGCCGCGCCGCCATGGCCAGCCTCGATGAAACCGTCACCAGCGCCAATACTTACCACCAGGAAGCAGTGATCCGCACCGCGGTCGGCAATGAAACCCACGGCGGCACCGACGTCTTCCTGGGCGCCATCGGCAAGGGTTCGGAAACCTTCCTGGGCACCATCGACAACACCACAGTATTCGGCCTGGTCAAGACCGCCGGCGGTCTGTAATCCCCAAGAGACAAGAATTGGACAAGCACATGAAACCCGCATTGAAAACCGCCGCACTGAAATCTGCCCTGAAATTCTCCTTGCTGACCACGCTTGTGGCCGCCAGCGTCGCCAGCGCCTACGCCGCCGACGCCAAGAACGTCATCTTCTTCCTCGGCGACGGCATGGGCCCTTCCGTCGTGACGGCAGCGCGCATCTTCAAGTACAAGGAAGAGGGCAGCCTGAACATGGACAAGCTGGAACGCACGGCGCGCATCAAGACGTTCTCGAACGATGCGCAAACGACGGACAGCGCCCCATCGATGGCCGCCTACATGACCGGCGTCAAGATGAACAATGAAGTCATCTCGATGGCGCAGGACACCATCGCCAAGGAACCGGGCCGCGACGCCAACGGCAACCTGGGCGTGGACAACTGCCCGGCCGGCGGCAAGAGCGTGCCCACCATCCTGGAACTGGCGAAAGCCAAGGGCAAGGCTGTGGGCGCCATCACCACCACGGAATTGACGCATGCCACGCCGGCGACGACCTTCTCGCACATCTGCAACCGCAATGCGCAATACGCGATCGCTGCGCAAACGGCGCCGGGCGGGGTCGGCTACAACGCGGCCCTGGGTGACGGCGTCGACGTGCTGATGGGTGGCGGACGCAACCACTTCACGCCTTGGTCGGCCAGCAACAAGGGCGGCCGCGCCGACGGCCGCGACCTGCTGGCCGAATTTGCGGCCAAGGGCTACACCGTGGCCGCGACGAAAGCGGAAATGGCAGCCGCGCCAAGTGGCAAGAAGTTCATCGGCCTGTACAGCGCGAAGAGCCACCTCGACTATGAACTGGACCGCACGACCAAGCCATCGGCCGACGGTGCCAACCAGCCTAGCCTGTCGGAAATGACGCTGAAAGCCATCGACCTGCTATCGAAAAATAACGCTGGCTACTTCCTGATGGTCGAAGGCGGCCGCATCGACCACGCCTTGCACGGCATCAATGCCAAGCGTGCGCTGGTCGACACCATCGCCTTCGACGACGCCATCAAGGCGGCCATCGACAAGGTCAGGGAAACCGATCCGAAGCTGGAAAATACCCTGATCGTCGTCACGGCCGACCACGACCACACGCTGGCGTTCAACGGCTACGGCAAGCGCGGCAACCCTATCCTCGACATCAACCGCGGCTACAAAGATAACCAGCCAAGCAAGGATGAAGACGGCAATACCTACACCACCCTGGTGTTCGGCAACGGCCCGAACCGCCCTGACCTGCGCACCAACGTCGACAGCGCCACGGCCCTGGCCGACAACTACCAGCAAGAAACAGGCGTGCGTCTGGCCAGCGAAACCCACGGCGGCGGCGACGTCAAGCTGCTGGCCACGGGCGCCGGCGCCAAGGCCTTCAAGGGCACGATTGACAACACCAAGGTATTTGCCTTGCTGAAGGCGGCATTCGGCTTCTGATCCACATCAACACGGTAACCCCACCGGGGCGGATGGCAGTTTTGCCCTCCGCCCCCTTTGCACGATAAAGGCAACACCATGAAATCGACCCTGATCGCCGTCCTCCTGGCCGCCGGCTTTGCCGCCAGCGCGCAAGCCGCTCCTGCAACCCCTTCCGCTCCCGCCGACCTGGATCTGGGCATCACCTATTACAGCCGCGTGCTGACGCCGGAAGGCGTGACGCGCGAAAGCCGCTACGAAGAAAAAATGCTGCGCCGCCCCGGCCACGTATGGGTCGAGCGCGTGCTGGCGCCGTCGACCGACGCGCACGCGGGCCACAGCCATGGCGAGCACAAGAAGGTGACGTTGAAAACGTCGACTGCGGCCACGCAACATGAGCACAAGCATTTCAATCCCGTGCTGATACCGCGCCATGTGATGCTGGAAAAGAACACCGTACGCGTGGAATACATCGATGCGCACGACAAGATCGTCGTCTCCGTCCCCAAGGCCGAGTACGAAAACGTGAATTTCGACGGTTCCTGGGAAAACAGTTTTTATCTGCTGGACCCGAAACTGGTGGCCGCCATGCCGCTGTCGAAACAGGCATCGAACGTGACGGGCGCGCGCTGGCGCGAAGTGGAAAAAAATGGCGTGTTCCAGCGCATCCTGTGGGATGAGCAAAAACAGATTCCCCTGGTCATCGAAAGCGGCGACCGCGCGAACACCTTCTATCGCCGGGTCGACGTCAAGCTGCAGCCGAGCGTCAGCAAGACACAGCCGTGGGCCAATCTGCAGAACTACGCGCAGCGCGAGTATTCGGACTATCTCGACTAAGAACCAGGCTGGCACCAGGCAGCATCGGGACGTAAAAAAGCCAGGGAGCGATCCCTGGCTTTTGTCTGGCTGGCACCGGATTACTCCGCTGCCGCTGCCTTCTTCGCCGGCGCCTTCCTGGCCGCCGGCTTTTTCACAGCCGCAGCCTTCTTCGCCGGCGCTTTCTTCACGGCCGCTTTCTTGACCGCCGTTTTCTTCACTGGCGCCGCGCCCTCTTCGCCTTCCACCTCGGTCGCTGCCGCCTTTGGCTTGGCACCCGGCTTGGCCTTGCGTTCTTCAAACTCGAAGCTCACCTTGCCATCCTTGCCGCGCACGAGGAAAGCCTTGAACGGGCGACGCGTACGCTGGGAAACAAAGCCCGGCAGCAAGTCCGTCTTGCCATCGTTGAGCAGTTTCGCCATTTGTTCCGGCAAGATTTCCTGCTGCAAGATGATGCGGCCGCTGCGGAAGTCGCATGTCTTCGGCTTGGCCATGCTGTGTTCGCACACATAGGCCAGGCCCATTTCATACACGCCGGCGTTGCACTTGGGGCAAGATCCCACGGGCGTCTGGCCCGTGAAATCGACGCCTTCGCCATCTTCGCTTTCGTCGTTCTGGCCGAAATCGAATTCCAGCTTGGAATTCTTGATCTCTTCATCGCGCACGATGCGCAGGATGGCGGCGAACGGACGGCCCATCTTCGAGCGGAAACCTTGCAGCGGGCCGATGGTGCGGTCCTTCAGCAATTGTTCCACTTCGGCGATTTCGAACTGGCGCGAACCCGGCGTCTTGCTCATCGAGAATTCGCACTTGGTGCAGGCGAAACGACGGTAGTTTTCCTTCACTACGCCGCTGCAATTCGGGCAGGGCGTTACCAAAGTCGCGTAATCGCCGGGAATCGTGTCGTTGTCGTATTCCTTGGCGCGCTTGACGATGATTTGCGTCATCTGCGCGATTTCACGCATGAATTCCTCGCGCGAAATCTTGCCTTTTTCCATCTGCGACAGCTTGTATTCCCACTCGCCCGTCAACTCTGGCGCCGTCAATTCATTGACGCCCAGGCCTTTGAGCAACGTCATCAGCTGCGACGCCTTGGCCGTCGGGATCAGTTCGCGGCCTTCGCGGATCAGGTAGCGTTCCGTCAGCAAGCCCTCGATGGTGGCCGCGCGCGTCGCTGGCGTGCCAAGACCCTTGCCAGCCATCGCATCGCGCAGCTCGTCGTCGTCGATCAGCTTGCCGGCGCCTTCCATGGCCGACAGCAAGGTCGCCTCCGTGAAGCGCGCTGGCGGTTTGGTTACCAGGCCGTTGGCACTGACGCTTTCCGTCTGTACTTTCTCGCCCTTGGCCACAGGCACCAGGTTGCCGTTGCCATTGCTTTCCTTGTCGGCATCCGTCGACGCTTCCTTGCCGTAGATAGCCAGCCAGCCCGGATTGGTCATGACCTTGCCTTCAGTCTTGAACTGATGGCCCGACACTTCCGTGTAGCGCGTGGTGACCTGGAATTCCGCAGGCGGGAAGAACACGGCCATGAAGCGGCGCGTGACCAGGTCGTACAATTTTTGTTCCGGCTCGGACAGGTTCTTCGGCGCGATCGTCGTCGGGATGATCGCGAAGTGATCCGAGATCTTGGTGTTGTCGAAGATGCGCTTGTTCGGCTTGACCCAGCCCTTGTCGATGATCTGCTTGGCGAACTGGTGGTAGTTGCTGTTTTCCTTGACCGTTTCCAGCGCCTGCAGCACGGTCGGCATGTAGTCTTCCGGCAGGTGGCGCGAATCGGTACGCGGATACGTCAGCACCTTGTGCTTTTCATACAGCGCCTGGGCCAGGCCCAGGGTGTTCTTGGCCGAGAAGCCGAAACGCGAGTTCGCTTCGCGCTGCAAGCTGGTCAGGTCGAACAGGCCCGGCGCCATCGAGGTGGTCGGTTTCGATTCTTCCGTGACGATGCCTTGGCGGCCACGGCAGGCGGTGGCGATCGAATCGGCAGCCGTCTTGCTCCACAGGCGCTCGGCGCGCTTCTCTGGATCGTTCTCGTCCTTCTTGAACTTCGTGTCGAGCCAGCGGCCTTCATAGATGCCGGCCGCACAGACGAATTCGGCGCGCACTTCCCAGAAGTCGCGCGGCACGAATTTCTTGATCTTGTCTTCACGTTCAACGACGATCGACAGCGTTGGCGTCTGCACGCGGCCCACGGTGGTCAGGTAGAAGCCGCCTTCTTTCGAATTAAACGCCGTCATGGCGCGCGTGCCATTGATACCGATCAACCAATCAGCTTCCGAACGGCAGCGGGCCGCGTCCGCCAGCGGCAGCATTTCTTCGTCGCTGCGCAGATGCGAAAAACCGTCGCGGATGGCGCCCGGCGTCATCGACTGCAGCCACAGGCGCTTGACCGGTTGCTTGGCCTTGGCGTTTTGCGCGATCAGGCGGAAAATCAGCTCGCCTTCACGCCCCGCATCGCATGCGTTGATGAGGGTGGTGACGTCTTTACGTTTGATCAGCTTGTTTAATACTTTGAGGCGCGCTTCCGTCTTGGCGATCGGGTTCAGCGCGAAATACGGTGGAATCATCGGCAAGTGCGCGAAACTCCATTTACCGCGCTTCACGTCGAATTCTTCCGGTACGGCGATCTCCAGCAAGTGGCCAACCGCCGACGACAGGACGTATTCATCCGATTCAAAGTACTCATCGTGCTTGGTGAAGCCGCCAAGCGTCTTCGCGATATCGTTCGCGACAGAAGGCTTCTCGGCGATGATGAGGGTTTTTGTCATATTTTTTAGTCTCGAAAAATGCTCTAGGATAGTTTCAGCATGCGCATCATACAGTGCATTGCCAGGCGCCGACGCTTTTGTCTGCGCAAGGCCCTGTGACTTATGGTCTTGTCAAGCGGCCAATGATAAGCGCCTATTGAAGAATTCGGCAAGTTATCTGCAAGCAAGAATGCGCAGGCGCAAACACAATGGGCTAGCGGGCGCGGTGCCGCAGCATATGGCAAGGAAGATGGCGCAGCAGCAGCGCCAGGTGCGCCCAGGGGCGGTTATATATACTAGTGGAGCAGGCGCGGCGGTAGATCTTCGTCGTCGACAAATAAGTCGTCGAACATCAGTGCATCCGGTTCCTTGCCCTGGCTCCACAGCAGCATCAGCACGATGACTTTCAGCTTGCCCAGTGACACGGGCGCCTCGTCGAGGGCCAGCGCCCGTTCGATGACGATTTCGCGCTGCAGCGGCGAGAGCACTTTGGCGCTTTCCAGAAACTGGATGAAACCGACGGCGGGCGTACCCAGCACGTCGCTTTCCTGCTTGACATAGAAGCGCGTGCCCGTGGAACTGGCCGTCAAAGTTTGCTCGACACCGGCCATGGCGTTCAAGTCCGTCAGCCAGACCAGCGCTTCGGAAATCTCCACGTCGTCGAAACCGACGGCCGACAGTTTGCGCGCCAGGACTGCCGGCTCGGGGCAGGCGTCGGGGCGATAGTAAGTCTCGTAGAGGTACACCAGGATATCGAACATGGCTCTACTCTATCAGCTAAGTTCGCTGCGACACAAGGGTGTGCGCCGACAAAGCGCGCCCGTGCGGCAAGGCTGCCACACAAGTGACAAGCTGTCATTTGCAGCGTTGAAACAGTCCTCCCGGCAAGCGCTCGACCAGGCCCGCCAGCTCCAGCGCCAGCAACTCCCCCATCAGCACGCCCATGGCCAGGCCGCTGCGCGCAGCCAGGGTATCGGCATCGAGGGGATCGTGGCCCAGTGCGGCCAGCAGCGGCGTGTCCACGGGCGCCGCATCCTGCGCCGCCGGAATGTCCGCCGGCTTCCCCAGCCAGGACAATTCCTGCAACACGTCATCGGCCGACTCGACCAGCTTGGCGCCCTGCTTGATGAGCGCATGACACCCCTTGGCCAGGGTGGCATGGATAGAGCCAGGCAAGGCATACACATCGCGCCCCTGCTCGCCGGCCAGGCGCGCCGTGATCAGGGAACCCGATTGCGCCGCCGCCTCGATCACCAGCACGCCGCGCGCCAGGCCGCTGATCAGCCGATTGCGGCGCGGAAAGTTCCCCGGCATGGCCGGCAAGCCCAGCGCGTATTCACTGACGATGCAACCCCGCTCGGCAATTCTTTGCGCCAGATCAAAGTTGCGTCGCGGATACACCAGATCGGCACCCGTGCCGATCACGGCCACGGTGGCCCCCGTGCCGCGCAAGCCGCCCTCGTGCGCGTGCGTGTCGATGCCCAGCGCCAGCCCGGAAATAATGGTCAAGCCCGCCGTGCTGAGGGCGTGGGCAAAGGCGGCCGCATTCTGCATGCCCTGCGCGCTGGCATTGCGGCTGCCGATAATGGCCACGCCGGAACGCGACAGCAGTTCCACCCGCCCCCTCACATATAACAGCAGCGGCGGATCGGCGATTTCCAGCAGCAGGGGCGGGTAAGCGGCATCGGCCAGGGTCAGCACGGCATTGCCGGGCCGCTGCAACCACTGCAGGGTGAGTGCCAGCTGGCTGTTGGCCACCGGCTTGGGCGGTTGCACGATGGCGTGCGCCACGCTGGCCGGCACCACCTCGCGCAAGGCCTCGAACGGAGCAGCGAAGATTTGCGGCGGCAAGCCGAAGCGGGCCAGCAAGGCGCGCGCCGCCACCGGCCCCACGCCGGGCAGATGCTGCAGGCGCAGCCAGCCCGCCAATTCCGTGGCCGTGTCTGCCGTCGTTGCAAGTGCATGCATGACAACCTCACTGTGTACTGTGCCATCCCATGCTAGCGCCATGGCGCGCACGCGATACCGACGCGCGCAAGGATGCGTGCAATGGCGGTGCCAAACGGCCCGCCGTCAACAGGGCCATGGGCGTCTGTGATAAAATTTCTCTTTGCAGCAAACGAATAGCGCACTGGCAAACGCATCTGCCGCGTCGTTGCGCCTTACGCGCCCAACCGTAGCGTACTCAAATAAAATAGCCCTGCCATCGTCCGCATGGCCCAGGCATGAATAATCCGGCGCATCGGCGCCCACCTTAACCAGTCGAATCCGTATGTCCATATTAAATATCCTGCGTTACCCCGATCCTCGCCTGCACACGATCGCCAAGCCCGTCACCGAATTTGGCGAGCCCCTGCAAACCCTGATCGACGACATGGCCGAAACCATGTACGACGCCCCTGGCGTCGGCCTTGCCGCGTCACAAGTGGACGCGCATATCCAGATGATGGTGATCGACACCACCGAAGAGAAAAACCAGCTGCAAGTGTTCATCAACCCGGAAATCACCTGGGCCAGCGAAGAAAAGCAGGTCTACGACGAAGGCTGTTTGTCCGTGCCTGGCGTCTACGATGGCGTCGAGCGCCCGGCCCGCATCAAGGTGCGCTCCCTGGACCGTCACGGCAAGCAGTTCGAGCTGGAAGCCGATGGCTTGCTGGCCGTCTGTATCCAGCATGAGATGGATCATCTGCTGGGCAAGGTATTCGTCGAATACCTGTCGCCGCTCAAGCGCAACCGCATCAAGACCAAGATGGTCAAGGAAATCCGTGGTCTCGAGCGCGAAGCGAGCTTGCGCGCACAGAATCGCCGTTTCTAAGCCAGTATTTCAGTACTGCTGATAGACTAAGCAACAACAGTAGTCGCTACACCACGCCAGCCTGGCGCCTCCGGCGCGGGCCTGCGCACCTCACGTCAAGGAACCATATGAAAGTGATCTTCGCAGGCACGCCTGAATTCGCCGCCACGGCCCTGAAAGACTTGCACGAAGCGGGTTTTGAGATTCCGCTGGTACTGACCCAGCCCGACCGCCCTGCCGGACGCGGCATGCAACTGCATGCCTCGGCCGTCAAACAGTACGCGCAGCAGCATGGCATCGACGTGCTGCAGCCATTGTCCTTGCGCATGGACAGCAAGGACCCGCAGCGCGCCGCCGAGGCAAAGGCAACCCACGAGCGCCTGCTGGCCACCGATTACGACGTGATGGTGGTGGCGGCCTACGGCTTGATCTTGCCGCGTAGCACGCTCGACATCAAACCTTGCATCAATATCCATGGTTCATTGCTGCCGCGCTGGCGCGGTGCGGCGCCGATTCACCGCGCCATCGAGGCCGGTGACGATGAAACGGGCGTGACCATCATGCAAATGGAAGAAGGCCTCGATACGGGCCCCATGCTGGCCATCGAGCGCACGCCCATCGAAGCGGGCGATTCCACCGCCAGCCTGCACGACAAGCTGGCCACGCTGGGCGGCAAGATGATCGTCGAGACCCTGCGCAAGATGCAACAGCAGCCGCTCGAAGCCGTGCCGCAACCGGAAGCGGGCGTCACCTACGCGGCAAAGATCGCCAAGGAAGAAGCCGCGCTCGATTTCAGCCAGCCTGCGCTGGAACTGGGCCTGAAAATCCGCGCCTTCAATCCGTTCCCCGGTGCCTGCGGCCAGGTCGATGGCGTGACCATCAAGATCTGGTCCGCCGAGGTCATTGAAGCGGACAGCAAGGAAGCGCCAGGCCAGGTGCTGGCGGCCGACGCCCAGCACGGCATCGTCGTGGCCTGCGGCAATGGTTCCCTGCGCCTGACGGAGCTGCAAAAACCGGGCGGCAAGCGCCTGCCCGCTTCGGAGTTCATCAAGGGCTTCCCGCTGGAAGGCAAACGTTTCGTTTAATTCACGCCCCAACTAGCCCGGCGGCAAGCGCCCCATGGACCAGCTGACCGCCCTGCGCGCCCTGCGCCGCGTCGTGGAACTTGGCAGTTTCACGGCCGCTGGCGCCGCGCTGGGCATTTCCCACTCCATCGTTTCGCGCCAGATCCGCCAGCTGGAAAGCCAGCTGGGCGCCCAGTTGCTCAATCGCACGACGCGCCGCTTCGCCCTGACGGCTGCGGGCCAGGAATACTATCTGGCCAGCCGCGACATTCTCGACGCGCTCGATGCGGCCGACAGCGCCGTCGCCATGCACCAGGCACAGCCGTCTGGCAGCCTGCGCATCAATGCGCCGATGGCTTTCGGCACCCTGGAACTGGCCGCCTGGCTGCCCGGCTTCAGCCGCCAATACCCGCACATCCGCATCGACCTCGTCTGTAATGACCGCATCGTCGACCTGATCGACGATGGCTTTGACGTGGCGCTGCGACTGGCGCGCGACTTGCCCGATTCCACCCTGGTGGTGCGCCAGCTGGCCAGCAGCCGCACACTGGCCATCGCTTCGCCCGCCTACCTGGCCCGCCATGGCCATCCGGCCACGCCACAAGACCTGACGCAGCACAATTGCTTGATGTACACATCGGGCGACAAGCCGGCGGAGTGGTCGTTCACGGATAGTGACGGCGCCACGCACAAGGTGGCCGTGCGCGGCAGCCTGCAAGCCAATACCAGTGTCGCCCTGCGCGAGGCCGCCGTGGGCGGCATGGGGATTGCCGGCGCGCCCGCCTTCATCGTGCGCGACGCGCTGCACAGCGGCCAGCTGGTCGAGATATTACCCGGCTACACCTTGCGCCGACGCACCTTGTACGCACTATATCCCCACAGCCGCCAGCTGTCGCCGAAGGTCAGGGTCTTCGTCGACTTTGCCGTGCAACACTATCAAGATCACCACTGGGATTGATCACGACTGCTGCAGCACCTTGCGCACGGCGCGAAACTGCTGCGTCAAGCCGCCATAGCCCCAGGCCGCCTGACGCGCATCATGCACGTGGATGTAGCTGACGTCATGCAAGGCGCCGAGACACTCCTGCATGGCGGCGAACACGGCGGCGATATAGGCGGCTTTTTCCGCTGCCGTGTTCGTTTCATCGCTGATCAGGATATCGAGAAAAAAACTGGCCTTGCCCTGGGCTTGCAGCGAGGGCCCGCCGACAAACCAGTGCGCCGCATCGACATGGCTGATCGCCACCGACGTCAATTCGGGCGCCTTGTGCAGCAGCCGCGCCGTCAGGGCGCTCAGGGTGGCGGCGATGGCGGCCGACTGGCGCGCATCGGGCGCGGTGGACAAACGCAGGTTCAGGATGGGCATGGGACGCTCCGCAAGTGGATGAAGACCCATTCTAGGCAGGCGGGATGAAAAATGGCAGCCTCCGCCAGGCACAGGATCTGTGCAGTTTGTGCACCAATGCCTGCGTACATAAAAAAAGGGCTTGCCGCGGCAAGCCCTTTTTGCATCCGCCCCCCGTGCTTAGCGGCGCGCCACTTTCATCAGGCGTGCGCCCAGGGAAGACGACAGGCTGACCTCGAAGCGGCCACCGGCCGGCAAGGCGCTCACGTCAACGCTGGCATTTCCGCCAGTCAAGTCACTGGCGACGACTGTCTTGCGGCCATCTGCGGCTACGTGCAGCACGGCGGCGTATGGTTCCGCCTGGGCATTCCAGGTCAGCACCAGCTTGCCGCCGCTTTGCTTTACCTCAAAGCTGCCATCGTTGGCGGCCTTGCTGCGGCGCACCGGGCGCTCCAGCTTGGCCAAGGCCTTGCCATTTGCCAGCACCTGCACGTCGCTGATTTCTCCCGGGTTGGCGAAGCTGACGCGGAAGTGGCTCATGGCGCTGCCGCCATGGTCAGCCACGGTGACGGCATCAAAGGGCAAGTCGATAGTCGCTCCAGACGCCGTAAGGACCCGCAGGGTGTACGCCTGGCCGCTGCCGCTGGCCGCTGCGCCCACACGCGTGGACGAGGCAACGGCTGGGCGCAAGGCCACGCCGGTCGGCGTGATGCGACCGGAAATGGTCAGATAACCATTCTCGGCCACGGACATGCTGGCGGCCAGCACATTGCTGCCCGTCACCTGCGTGCCGCGTTTTTCCAGGAATTGCTGCACCCGCGCATAGCTGTAATCGGAGAACCAGGCGCCGCTGCAATAGCTCATCACATCCTTCATCGGCGTGCCGCCATAAGCAGCCTTGCTCAGCTGGCCAATGCTGCCCGCATAGTCACTGTTATACAGCGGTTGCGGGCCCAGATCGCCATTCGCATACGGGTAATCGGCAGCGGCGCCGGCCGGGCCGCCGCAGGCAACGTGCTGCAGCGAGTGATTGTGGCCCAGCTCATGCACGAGCGTGGTCAGCCATTCAGGCCATTTATTGCCGAATGGATCGACCGAGGCGATGCTATTGAACCTGGCGTCCAGGCCGATGGCCGAGGTGAAGTCGTTGCCGCTGCTGCGCTGGTTGATGTAGGCCAGGCCGGCGGCGCGCGTGGAAGACATTTTCGGCACGAAACCATAATAATAGGCGCCGCTGTCTTCCTGCACCCGCTTGCCGTCCAGCGTTGCCAGGGCGTTGTTCCACCAGCTGTCGGCTGTGCTGCTGCCAGGCATGCTCAGCGAAGCACGCGTGGTGATGCTGATGTTTTCCGTCGCATATGGATACACGCGCAGCAGCGCGGCACGGATCACCTCGGCGTCAGGCAATTGCGCCACGCCATCATCGGTACTCAAGGGCACGAGTACCAGGCGAATCTTGGCCAGGCTGGCCACCGCCGGTGCCGCTTCCTGGCTTACTTGCACGCCGTCATTGCCCACCGCCGTCACGCGCACGCGCACGCCGGGCAAGATCCAGCCTGCAGGCAGGACGGCACTGAAATTGCCATTGAAACTGTCATCGCTTTTCGTCGTCGGCAAGACCGATGGGCCGCTCATGCTGATGCTGCCCAGGTTGCTGCCATTGGCGGCGGTCGCGTTCAAGGTCACGGCGGGGCTGGCCTGGCCAGCTTGCGATGCCAGCACGGACACGCGTACGGCGGCCGGCTTGCCGTACGTCAGACGCAAGGCAGTATTGCTGGCGTTCAAATTCAGCACTTGCGCAAAATCAATGCTGCCCAGGGTAAAAGCCGACACCGTGCCCGCGTTCACGGCAATGCGCGCAGCGGCCGACAGCATTACATTGCCCGTTGCCGAGCCTGGTGCAGACAATACCAGTTGGCTGGCACTGGCGCTGACGATGGCGGCTGGCGTATTGCCCACCGCAGCCGCGCTGACCTGGTCAAGATTGCTGCCCTGCACCTTCACCGACAAGGTCGCGCCGTTGACGACCGATGTGATCGACGTCACTTCCACGCTGGGCAAGACCTTGTAAGTATCATTGCTGATGACTTCGTTATACCGACCGCGCACCGTCAGCGCTCCCGTAACCGCGCCCTGGGGCACCAGCACGGTCACGCTGCCGGCCGTCTGGCTTTGCGGCGTCGCTGTCTTGTCATTGCCAAACTGCACCGCCGTCACGGCACCCATGCCACTGCCCGCGATCGTCACGCTGGAACCTGCGCCGCCCGTCAATGGCGCGACACTGGCCACGCTCAATGGCAGGTACACATTGACGTTATAACTGCTGGCTGCCGTGCCGCTGGCGCCGACCAGGCTCAAGGCGCCCGATACGGGCACGCCCGGCATGCCCAGGGTCACACTGGTATCGCTGGCGGCGCTGGTGGCCAGCGTCACGCCGCCCACCTGGAAAGCCTTCACGCGGCTCAGATTCGTGCCCGTGACCACCAGAGTGCCCCCCACGGCGACATTCTCCGCCGAGACGGCCGCCACGGCAGGCGTCAGGTTGGGCGCACCCGAGCTGGTCGCCACGACAGTGTCGCCCCCGCCCCCGCCACCGCCGCCGCAGGCGGACAGGCCCAGCACCACAAACAATGCTGCAAGCAGATGGTTTTTCATGGCTGGCGCCCATGTTGGTGTAGCGCGATGCCGGAAAGGACAGGGGGAAAATGTGACATATTGGTGGCTTTTGGTGAGAATTTAATTTCCAAGAACCAATATTATGGGTCAGTTCAATTCCGCAAGACAACTATTGATGCTTTTGATTTAATTGATTTTTACAATAATTAAAATAGCTTTTTGCCAAATTTTATTTTGAGCATTACACCTCTCACTCTGCATCAACTGAAATCAGATTTATTTTCCTTTGCAGCTATTGCCATTCAATTCATAAAAAAATGACTGATCCGTGACAAATAATGTGGAAATTTTTCCACAAGCCAGACAAAGTATTTTCCAGGCAACTTTGGCGGAAAATTTAACGTTTTGAGTAAGATTTTCAGGAGTGTAATTTTTCGAAATGGGAGCGGAGGAAGCCGATGTGTTGCAAGTAGGCCTGCCGTGAGGAGGACGGCCGCTTTTGCTTAAAACCAAAGCAGCCTGATGCCGTATAATTTTAGACCCGGTGAAATCAGGCGATTGCCACCTTCTGCTTGGCCCTACCCGGCCGGCAATCTCCGTCCGCCGATCAGGCTGACCCGCAACCGCCTCGTCACTGTCTTGTCGCCGCGCCGCCGCCCGTTTGCCTATTGAAAGCATGAAATGAACGATACCGTGATCCCCGCCATGTCCCCGACCGAAGCCACCTTGCGCGCCATTCTGGCGCAGCGGATCATGATCCTCGACGGCGCGATGGGCACGATCATCCAGCAATACAAGCTCGACGAAGAGGCATACCGGGGCGGGCCAACTGGCCGCTTCATCGATTTCGCCGCGCCGGCCGATAGTGGCGCGCGTGAACTGTTCGTCAAGGGCAATAACGAGCTGCTGACCCTGACGCAGCCGCACATCATCCAGGAAATCCACGAGCGCTACCTGGCGGCGGGCGCCGACCTGATCGAAACGAATACCTTCGGCGCCACGACGATCGCGCAAGATGATTACCACATGGCCCATCTGGCCTATGAAATGAACGTCCAGGCGGCCAGGCTGGCGCGTGCCGCCTGCGACAAGTATTCCACCCCGGACAAGCCGCGCTTCGTCGCCGGCGCCCTGGGCCCCACGCCGAAGACGGCATCGATCTCGCCCGACGTCAACGACCCGGCCGCGCGCAACGTCAGTTTCGACCAGCTGGTGGCGGCCTATCTGCAGCAGACGCAGGGTCTGGTGGAAGGCGGGGCCGACGTGCTGCTGGTGGAAACCATTTTCGACACCTTGAACTGCAAGGCGGCCCTGTTCGCCATCGACTTGTTCTACGAGCAGAATCCGACCGTCGTGCGTCTGCCGCTGATGATTTCCGGCACCGTCACGGATGCGTCGGGACGCATCCTGTCGGGCCAGACCGTGCCCGCCTTCTGGAATTCCGTGCGCCACGCGAAACCGCTGACCATCGGCCTGAACTGCGCGCTGGGCGCCGCCCTGATGCGCCCGTACGCGGAAGAGCTGGCCAAGATCGCCGACACCTTCGTGTGCATCTACCCGAACGCGGGCTTGCCCAATCCCATGAGCGACACGGGCTTTGACGAGTTGCCAGCCGACACGTCCGCCCTGCTGCGCGAATTCGCCGACGCGGGCTTTTTGAACATGGCGGGCGGCTGCTGCGGCACCACGCCCGAGCACATCGCCGCCATCGGAGAGCTGCTGTCGAAAAACACGCCGCGCACCGTGCCTGCACCGTCGCATGACTTGCGCCTGGCCGGCCTCGAACCGTTCGTCGTCAACGAAGAATCGCTGTTCGTCAACGTGGGCGAGCGCACCAACGTCACGGGCTCGAAGGCGTTCGCGCGCATGATTCTTAACGAGCAATACGACGAAGCCCTGTCCGTGGCACGCCAGCAAGTGGAAAATGGCGCGCAAGTGATCGACATCAACATGGACGAGGCCATGCTCGATTCGCTGGCCGCCATGACGCGCTTTTTGAACCTGATCGCCTCGGAACCCGATATTTCGCGCGTGCCCATCATGGTCGACTCATCGAAATGGTCGGTCATCGAAGCGGGCCTGAAATGCGTGCAGGGCAAGGCCATTGTCAACTCGATTTCCATGAAGGAAGGCGAGGAAGAATTCCTGCGCCAGGCCAAGCTGTGCCGCCGCTATGGCGCGGCCGTGATCGTCATGGCTTTCGATGAAAAAGGCCAGGCCGACACCTTCGAGCGCAAGATCGAGATTTGCGCGCGCGCCTACCATTTATTGATCGATGCGCTGGACTTCCCGCCGGAAGACATCATTTTCGACCCGAACATCTTTGCCGTCGCCACCGGCATCGAAGAGCACAATAATTACGCCGTCGACTTCATCAACGCCACGCGCTGGATCAAGGAAAACTTGCCGTATGCGAAGATCTCGGGCGGCGTATCGAACGTCTCGTTCAGTTTCCGTGGCAACGATCCGGCCCGCGAAGCCATCCATACCGTGTTCCTGTACCACGCCATCAAGGCCGGCATGACCATGGGTATCGTCAACGCCGGCATGGTGGGCGTGTACGACAATCTGGACCCGGAATTGCGCGAGCGCGTGGAAGACGTGGTGCTGAACCGCCGCGAAGACTCGACCGAGCGCATGATCGAATTTGCCGGCACCCTGAAGGCGGGCGGCAAGGCCGAAGCGCAAACCCTGGCCTGGCGCGAAGGCACGGTGCAGGCGCGTCTGTCGCACGCGCTGGTGCATGGCATCACGCAATTCATCGTCGAAGACACGGAAGAGGCGCGCCAGGAGCTATTGCACAATGGCGGCCGTCCCATCCACGTGATCGAGGGGCCGCTCATGGCCGGCATGGACGTGGTCGGCGATCTGTTTGGCCAGGGCAAGATGTTCCTGCCGCAAGTGGTGAAATCGGCGCGCGTGATGAAGCAAGCCGTGGCCCATTTGATTCCGTACATCGAGGAAGAAAAGCTGCTGGAAGAAAAGCGCACGGGTATTGTCGCCAAGCCGAAGGGCAAGATCATCATGGCCACCGTCAAGGGCGACGTGCATGACATTGGCAAGAACATCGTCACCGTCGTTCTGCAATGCAACAACTTCGAAGTGGTGAACATGGGCGTGATGGTGCCGTGCTCGGAAATCCTCGCGCGCGCCAAGGTGGAAAATGCCGACATCATCGGCCTGTCGGGCCTTATCACGCCGTCGCTGGAAGAAATGGCGTATGTCGCCAAGGAAATGCAGCGCGATGAACATTTCCGCATGCTGAAAATCCCCCTCCTGATCGGCGGCGCCACCACCAGCCGCGCCCACACGGCGGTGAAAATCGCGCACAACTACGACGGCCCCGTGATCTACGTGCCGGACGCCTCGCGTTCCGTTTCGGTGGCGCAATCCTTGCTGACGCCGGAACAGCGCGACAAGTACGTGGAAGACATCGAACTCGACTACGCGCGCATCCGCGAGCAGCATGCCAACAAGAAGGCGCTGCCCATCCTGCCTCTGGCGCAAGCGCGCGCCAACAGGATGATCGTGCCCTTCGATGGCCCGTGCACCCCCGTGAAACCGAAGTTCATCGGCCGCCGCGTGTTCAAGAATGTCGACCTGGCCGCCCTGGCCAACTATATCGACTGGGGCCCGTTCTTCCAGACCTGGGACCTGGCCGGCCCCTTCCCCGCCATCTTGACCGATGAAGTGGTGGGTGACGCGGCCACCAAGGTATACGCGGAAGGCCAGGCCTTGCTGAAAAAACTCATCGACGGGCGCTGGCTGACGGCCAATGGCGTCGTATCCTTGCTGCCGGCAAACAGCATCAATGACGACGATATCGAGGTGTACACGGACGATACGCGCAGTACGGTGGCGTTCACCTATTACGGCATGCGCCAGCAGGGCGTCAAACCCGTGGTCGACGGCGTGCAGCGGCCGAACCAGTGCCTGGCCGACTTTATTGCGCCGAAGGCATCGGGTGTGAAGGATTACATCGGCATGTTCGCCGTCACTTCCGGCCTGGGCATCGAGAAATACGAAAAGCGCTTCGAAGATGCGCACGACGATTACTCGTCCATCATGTTAAAATCCCTGGCCGACCGCCTGGCCGAAGCGTTTGCCGAATACCTGCATGAGCGCGTGCGCAAGGATTTATGGGGCTATGTGCCGGACGAGCACTTGAGCAACGACGACATGATCGGCGAAAAATATGTCGGCATCCGCCCCGCGCCCGGCTACCCCGCCTGCCCCGAGCATACCGTCAAGAAAGAGATGTTCGAGGTCATGCAGGCCGAGGAAATCGGCATGCAACTGACGGAATCGTATGCCATGTTCCCCGGCGCAGCCGTCTCCGGCTTCTATTTTGCCCACCCGGAGTCGAAATACTTCGTTGTCGGCAAGATCGGCATGGACCAGGTGGAAGACATGGCCAAGCGCCGTGGCGCCAACATCGAGGACGTGGAACGCTGGCTGGCGCCCAATCTGTCATGATCAGCACAAGGTAGGCACAGGGCGCGCGGAACTTATCGCGCGCCGCAACCCACTAACCGAACAGCGCATCGTCATGTGGAACGCGTTGCTCGTCGGTACCGCCGTCGTCGTGCTGACCCTGTGGAGATTGCGTACCGACCGCGAGCTGCACAAGCACTGGCCCGGCGCCGCAGCATAGCGCAGCTACTGGCGTTAAAAAGCCCCGCCGGGCAATGCCGGGCGGGGCTCTTGATATGGTTAGCTATGCCAATTACAGGGCATAACGCACTACGTTATCGCTCCATTCATAGGCCGCCATTTCCAGCTCCACCAGGTCGTCCGGCGACATGGCCAGGTCGCGCAAGGTCGGCACGATCTCGCCTTCCATGTCTTCAATGCGCTCGATGCATTCGGCCAGGCGCAGCAGGTCGCCGTAGAAACCTTCGCGCGACAGCAGCGCTTCGGCCACTTCATCGATCACTTCGATCTGGCTGAGGATTACCGACATCGGCACCCCGAACAGGGTATCCATCAGGGACATGATGCCGACCGTAAACGCGATATCGGCCGAGTGGGCGTGGTTCGGACGCAGTTTATGCGCGAGCAATTCGAGCAAACGACCGCGCGTGGTGGCCAGCATCAGCAGCGGAGTCATGCTATGGCCGCGCTTGCTTGGCTCCGCGTACAGCATGATTTGCAGCCAGCGCTGCAATTGGCGGCGGCCCAGCACGGTCACCGCCTGGCTCAGCGAATCGATGCGCTGACGCGCGCCCACGGCGGGCGTATTGACCAGACGCAGCAGGTTCAGGGCCAGCGACACGTCGCGCTTGATGGCGCGCTCGATATCCATGTTGTCGGCGTCGGACGTGACCAGGGTCATCAGTTCCATGACGGCCAGTTGCGACGGCGACAGTTTTTTGCCCGTCATGATGGCGGGCTTGGCAAAATAATAACCCTGGAAATAATCGAAGCCCAGGTCCAGACCAGACTTGAATTCTTCGCGCGTCTCGACCTTCTCCGCCACCAGTTTCTTCTGCTCCTGCTTGAAACGGGGGGCCAGCGCTGCCAGCACCTTCGGGTCGACCGTGCTCATATCCATTTTTACATATTGCACAAGAGGCAACAGCTGCTGCACTTGCGACGTATCGGCCACCACGTTTTCCAGCGCGAAGGTGAAACCATGGCTCGCCAGTTCGCTGATGCGCGTGCGCACTTCCGGCGTAACGGGCATCGATTCTACGATTTCCAGCACGACTTTTTCACGCGGCAGGAAAACAAAGATGTCGCTCATGATCACGTCGGCATCGACGTTGACGAAACCGAGTCCGTCGCCGATGACCTTTTCCATGCCCAGCTGGGAAGCGTGGGCGATCACGGATGCCGTGGCGGACAGGTCGCTGGTGATGTTGGCGGGACCGACCGGGGCGTTGCGGAATAGCAACTCATAGCCAAACAGGGCTTGATTGCGGTCAAGGATAGGTTGTCGCCCCAGATAGAACTCGCGCACACGCAAGGGTTTCGGGGTGATGTCGTTGCTGGAAATATCGATCATTAAGTCTTCATCAATCAGGTCGAGTGACACCGGCCGCGCCGCGCCCGCATCAAGGTTCACTATTGACAATACTTTAGCTGAATTTCACCCGCGCTGTGGGTATTTTGGCAGCAATCAAGCGTATTGTCGTCAACAAATTAGGCCGCTCGCGTGTCTTGCACCATCCCGTCGACAAATAATTTCAATTCGCCCGGCGCAAACGCCGTCCATTGCTCATTCGTCGTCAGCGGCTGGGTAACGATCACTGCCACGCGGTCCTGGGGCGTCGTTACCTGGGAAAAGTCCACGCTCAGGTCTTCATCGGAGAGTTTAGCAGTTGGAAACGGATGTTGTCGCACCAGATAGTGCAAGCTGGTCGAGCAATGGGCAAACAGCGCCTCGCCGCTCGACAGCATCATGTTGAAGGTACCGTGGGCCGCGATGCTGGGCAACAACTGCGCCAGGGCGGCATGCAGTTGCGGCAACGCCGGCGGTGCGTCGCCAAAGCGCGCATGCAGCTCCTGCAGCAGATAGCAGAAGGCCAGCTCGCTGTCCGTGCAGCCGACGGGGCGGTAACTGCCCGTCAGCACGGGATGGAATTGCTTCAAGTCGCCATTGTGGGCGAACACCCAGTAGCGGCCCCACAGTTCGCGCACGAAGGGGTGGCAGTTTTCCAGCGCCACCTGGCCTTGCGTGGCCTTGCGGATATGCGCAATGACATTGCGGGATTTGATCGGATAGCGTTTGATCAGTTCGGCCACCGGCGAGGCAATGGCCGCCTGGTGATCGACGAAATGGCGCACGCCGGCGCCCTCGAAAAAAGCGATGCCCCAGCCGTCATGGTGGGTATCGGTCTGGCCGCCGCGCATGGCGAAGCCGGTAAAACTAAAGACAATGTCCGTGGGGACATTGCAATTCATTCCGAGAAGTTGGCACATGGTCTGTTTGCAGCAGGGTAACACAGCCACCATACCATGCCGTCAGACGGATTGGTATGGTGGCGATAGCCATCCAGTCAGTGCAACAGCACGGGCTGGCTCATGAGGGAATCATAGCTGCCCAAAAATTCATCGATCTCTTCCATGCTGGGTTCGCTGGCGATCAATTCCGTGACGTCGCGGCGGAAGTTTTGCGCAAGGATGCCGGCGATGAAGGTTTCACGCTTGCCGCCCTTGTCGACGATTTCATAACCACCAAAGCGCAGGGCTTCGAGGTCGATGTCGGCGCCGAATTCCACGACGCTGTATTGTTCGCTGTTATAGATCAAGTTCATTTTGCATCCTTCGCTCAGGCAGGAGAAGCTCCTGCGGTTTCAGAACAGAGGTGGGGCTATACGGCGCCATTTCAAGCGCCATGCCACCCGGCGGGCTGCAGAGTTGTAACGAGATGCAAAGGCAACTGCGGTAATTCCATCAGGAGATCGTCAGGCAACTACTATGTCAGCTTGCAGCGCCAGCAGGGCATCGTAGGGACTGGCAGTGAGCCAGGTGCGCAACTGTTCGATGTGCGTGGCGTCGGCCAGGCTGATGAACAAGCGCGCGGGAGGATGGCGCAGCAGACGATTCAATGTTACACGCAATACGAGATTGCCGCTGCAGCACAGGCAACCAGGCGCAATGCGCAAAAGTTGCAGTGGAAACGATGGAGAAGGAGAAATTTGTTCGGCCAGGTCGGCCAGAATGGCGCCGCCATCAGCCAGTCCTTCGAGGATCACGGCGGCCGGCTGGTCCGGCGCCAAGGCTTGCGCGATGGCTGCCTCGCGCTCGGCGGCGCGTCCACCGCTGACCAGGGTCAGCGGCGTCGGACGCCGCACGGCTGTCGTCACAGGCTTTTCTTGGCCAGCTTGCCCGGTTCGACGCCCAGCTGTTTCAGCTTGCGGTACAAATGGGTGCGTTCCAGGCCCGTTTTTTCCGCCACGCGGGTCATGCTGCCTCCTTCGCGGCCCAGATGGTGTTCAAAGTACATGCGCTCGAACGCGTCGCGCGCCTCGCGCAGCGGCAAGTCGAACGACAGGTTGTAGCCATGGCCTTCGGCCACCGCCGGTACGGGGATGCCTGGGCGCACCATCAGTTGTTGCGGCGCGCTGCCGCCAAAGTTGGGCACAGGATGGCTGCTTTCCTCGGCCACCACGGGTGCCACGGGACGCGGCGCCACGCTCGGCGCGCGCACGGTTTCCTGTGCCCGCGTCAAGCCTTGCTGGACCGCTTTCAGCAGTTTTTGCAGGGCAATCGGTTTTTCCAGGAAGTTCATGGCACCGATGCGCGTCGCCTCGACCGCCGTATCGATGGTGGCGTGGCCCGACATCATGATCACCGGCATGGTCAGCAAGCCGTCGCGCTGCCATTCCTTGAGCAGGGTCACGCCATCGGTGTCGGGCATCCAGATATCGAGCAGTACCAGATCCGGCGCACCGGCGGCACGCGCTTCACGCGCCTGCTGCGCATTTTCGGCCAGCTGGATAGCATGTCCTTCGTCGCCCAATATTTCCGAGAGCAACTCACGGATACCCATTTCATCATCCACTACGAGTATGTTTGCCATTCGTGTCTTGCCTTCCTCATTTCGCCGGCCCTCGTGCACAAGATGCACACGGCGGACAGCTATGATTTTATTAGTGTTTTAAATACTAAACCAGACCCTCACGCCAGGAATTCTTGGGCAGGAGTGTCGGGAGCTAACTTTAACAGCAAAATGACCACCGAAGCGCCATTGCCGTCGACCCGGTTCTCGATATCGATGCGTCCGCCATGTTCATCGATAATTTTCTTTACCATCGCCAGGCCCAATCCCGTGCCGCGCGCCTTCGACGTCACATAGGGCTCGAAGGCGCGCGCCAGGATTTTTGGCGCGAAACCAGGGCCATTGTCGGTGATGGCCAGCCGCACGGCGATATTCACGCCACCGTCCGCACTGCGATAATGAATTGCTTCCGTCCTTACGTCAATCCGCGGATGCGGCGAGTCCGGCGGCAGGTCGGCCATGGCGTCCTGTGCGTTCTGCAACAAGTTATGAATCACCTGCCGCAACTGGGTCGGATCGCCCATCACCATCGGCAGATTCGGCGCCAGTTGCGGGTGGATGATGTCGCCATCATCGCCGCGCAGGTACAGGTTCAGGATTTCCTCAATCAGTTCATTCAGGCGCAACGGCGTGAGCACGGCCGGCGGCGTGCGCGCATAGTCGCGGAAGTCATCGACCATGCGCTTCATCGCATCGACCTGCTTGACGATGGTGGTGGTGGCGCGGTTGAGCAGGTCGGCATCCGGCTGCTCCAGCTTGCCTTCAAGCTTCATCTGCAGTCGCTCGGCCGACAGCTGGATGGGCGTGAGCGGATTCTTGATTTCATGCGCCAGGCGGCGCGCCACCTCGCCCCAGGCGATCGAGCGCTGCGCAGAAATGACGTCGGAAATATCATCGAAGACGACGATGTAGCCGCTGCCGGACTCCAGCGGCAGGCGCGAACCGCGCGCCAGCAGGGTGATATCATGCTCGTCGGCACTACTGCCCAAGCGGCGCGGAATCTCGATCTGGCGCTGCCAGTGCAGCCGCTGCTGGTTGCGGCCCGACGCCGATTGCGCACTTTGCGCCGTGAAGGCACTGATGATGGCCGAGCCAAACTCTTCCATTCCAGCAATATGCACCAGCGGCTGGCCCACCATGCTCATGCCCGCATGCTGCAAGATGCGCTCGACCGATTCATTGCACGTCACCAGCTTGAAATCGCCGTCGAGCACCATCACGCCGGCCGACATATTCGCCAGCACGGATTCCAGGTGGGCCTTGGCGTTTTGCAGCGCGGCGCGGTTGCTTTCCACGGCCGTGCGCGCATCGAGCAGCTGGCGCGTCATGATGTTGAACGACTGCGTCAGGGTACCCAGTTCATCCTTGGTGGCGACAATGGGACGCGGCGACAGGTCGCCCTCGGCCACGGCGCGCGTGCCTTCGGCCAGCAGCAACAACGGCTGGGCCAGGTTCCCTGCGATCAGGAAAGCGCTGCCGATGGCGCCAAAAATGGCCAGCAGCAAGGTCAGGGTGAGGATTTCCATGTACATCTTGCGCAAGCCCACGCGCGCGACGAAACGTTCCTTGTATTCACTGTAAGCGGCGCGCAGCACCTCGCCATTCGTCGCCAGCTTGGGCGGCACCGCTTGCAACAGTTGCAGGTAGCGGGGCGACACGGAGGGACCCGGCACAGCCACCAGCACCCGCAGGCGCAGGCTGGCCGCCGTTTCCAGCGATGCCGGCGTGCCCGCGCGGAAACCGCCGCCACCGGACTCCGTGCCATCGTCGTGCAATTCCAGGCCCCCTTCGGCGGAGGCATAGCCGGCCGGCAAAGCGGCTTGCACCAGCATGGCCGGCGTGGGCAAGTCAGCCGCGCTGTGCGGCCCGGCGCTGGCCAGCAGCACGCCGTCGCCGCTGACGATCATGACATTTTGCATGCCCTCTTCGCGCAGCAGGCTGGTCAGCACGGCCGGACCGGCCACCGGGTCGGCGCCCAGTTCCTCGACCGCCTTGTGGCCCCGGTGGTCGAGCTCGACCAGGGCCGCATCGAGGCCGGCACGGCCCAGCTCAATCCCCGATTCCAGCGCCGCTTCAATCTTGACGTTGAACCAGGATTCGATGGAGTGGGAAACGAATTGCACGGAGACAAGGAAAATCACCAGGCCCGGCAGGATGCCGACGGCAGCGAACAGCATCACCAGGCGCGTCATCAGCTTGGAGCCGAACTTGCCGCTCTTGTAGCGCGCGTACAGGCGCGCCAGGGAAATGCCCACCAGCGCCAGCAGGGACACTGCCACGGCGGCGTTCAGGCCCAGCAGCCAGGTGTAATAGCGGTCGAAGAAGCCGGAATTGTCGGAAGCCGACGCCAGCAGGAACAGCAGGATACTGACAATGCCGCCGCCCACCACCAGCAGATAGCGCAATGCTTGACTCACTACTCCGCCGTGTACAAGAAGGTTTTTTTATTCGAAGCCAGGCGCCAGTCGCTGTTATTGAAGGCATTGACCTGTATCGGCTTGGGCAGGTAATCGCGGTCCATGCCCATGCGCAAGGTGACGTTATACGTCTGCCCCACTTTCAGCTCGCCGCGCCGCGCCACCAGCCAGCGGCTGGGACGGCGGATCAGGAACAGCGCGTCATCGAGGGTGGGGAAGCTTTGCTGCAAGGCACCGCCCGACACGTGGTACTGGCGCGTGAGCACGTTGTAGGACAGCTTGCTGGTCTGGCGCGCCACGATGGCTTTTTCATCGAACCAGTACCAGCGGGGCCGGCTCAGTTCGATTTCCGTCGTGAAATACAGCGGCACGCCATGCTGTACCGCATCATCGAGGTCGTGATTGAGCTCGAAGGAATACGTGGCGGCCAGCTTGTAGCCCTCTTCGCCCGACTCGATGTAGGCACGGGTGATCTCGACCATATCGGCGGCATGCGCGCGTGGCATGGTACATGCCAGCATCAGCAGCAGGGCCAGGAGTCGGAAGAGTCGTGTTGTCACAAGTGTGCCGGTGGTGTCCGTAGGAAAAGGTTCGACGAATCGCTCAAGCCGCATTTTTTTGGAATAGCGCATAGAACAAGCCGTCATGGTCCTGCTCCGCGCTGCCAGTCGGCAACAGCTGGCCAGGCGCTGTCAATCGGGTCGCATTATTGCGCACCGCAAATGCCGCCGCCTGGGCCTCGGACTCTTGCGGCCACAATGAACATGTCACGAACAGCAATTTACCATCGGGGCGCAGCATCTGCCACAGGTTGTCCAGAATTTTGGAGGAAAGTGTTGCAAGTTGGAACGCATCGCCCTTGCGGCGCAACCAGCGAATGTCGGGATGGCGACGCACGATGCCCGAGGCCGTGCACGGCACGTCGGCCAGGATGCGGTCGTACTGCTGGCCGTCCCACCACGCGCTCGATTGCGCATCCTGCGCCTTCAAGGTGGCGTCCAGGCCCAGGCGCTCGAGGTTTTCAGCGATGCGCGGCAGGCGCTTGGCATCCGCATCGATGGCGGTGACCTGCACGTCGGCCAGTTCCAGGATGTGGCAGGTCTTGCCGCCGGGCGCCGCGCAGGCGTCCAGCACGCGCATGCCATCTTGCAAGTCCAGCAGCGGTGCGGCCAGTTGTGCGCCGGCATCCTGCACGGAGACGACGCCTTGCTCGAAGCCGGGAATCAGCGCCACGCCGATGGGCTTGTCCAGCCGCACGGCAAATGGTCCCACCTGGCGCGCGGCAATGCCCGCCTCTGCCAGCACGGCCAGATACGCCTCAACCGTGCTCTTGCGGCGATTCACGCGCAGGGTCAGTGGCGGCACGGCATTGCCGGCCGTCAGAATGGCTTGCCAGTCGCGCGGATAGGCCAGGCGCAGCGAATCGATCCACCACTGCGGATAATTCCATTGCGCCAAAGGTTGCTGCAGGGCCGCTTCCAGCAAGGACTTGCGCTCGCGCAAGAAACGGCGCAAAACGGCATTCACCATGCCCTTGGCATGCGCCAGGTCAGGATGCGAGGTGGCCACCGTGACAGCCTGGTCGACCACCGTGAATTCTTCGTACGGCTGCTCGCCCGGCTCGGCCGACATCAGGGACAACGCGCAGCACAGCAGGGCAGCGAGCATCGGCGGCTCGGGCGCCTTTGATGTCATCAGGCCAACCAGGGTTTCGCTGCGGCCCAGCTGACGCATGGTGCGGTAGGAAATATCCTGGATGGCGCCGCGCGCCTGCGGACTGGCGTTCGATTGCGCAAACACCTTGGCCAGCGCCTGCGGCAGGGCCGTGCCCGTGCGCACTTGCGCCACGGCATTGGCGGCACCCAGCAGGCAAAATGCCAGCGAGTCGGCGCGCAAATCGGGTTGGAAGCCTGGCTGCAAGACCTGTTTCAGGTCGGGATGGTAGCTGGGACGCAATTTCGGTGCGGCAGGGGCAGGAGCCTGGCCTGGCGCCGGCTTGGTTTTCAATTTCAGCGTGGGGCGCTTGTTCATAATTATCCGGTGTGGCTGCGCGCGGCTGGCGGCATGAAGGCAAATACGCGGCCGCGCGTCATCAATAAAGGGTCGATTGTAGCGTTTGTGGCGCCCTCTGGCCCAAGCGATTGCAGCGATATGGGCAATTTGCGGCAAAAAACTGCATATATACAAGCAGAATGCGCCATGCTGATGTTTTCATGCACCAACATTGGCATGTTGTCCTGATAATATCGTGAAATACGCCGGCACGGGGGCCTTGCCGGCAAGCGTATTGTTCCCGCCGGCAAACCAGTATAATTAACGCAGTCTGGGCGGCTTGGGTACTTGCCGTCCGTTTTGCTTTTTGATTCATTCTATTCATTCTTAACGCGGTTCCACCGCCATCCTGCTCATGCTCGCCCAACAGAAACAAGAAATCATCGCCCTGTTCCAGGCCGCCCTCGCTCCCGTCCTGGCCGGCACTTCGCTTGAGCCATCCGTGGTGCTCGAGCGACCACGCGATGCATCGCATGGCGACGTCGCCTGCAACATCGCCATGCAACTGGCCAAGCAGCTGAAACAGAATCCCCGCGAACTGGCGCAAACCATCGTCACGGCCGTGCTGGCCAACCCGGCTGGCCAGGGCTTGATCGAGGCAGTGGAAATCGCCGGTCCCGGCTTCATCAACGTGCGCGTCTCTGCCGCTGCCAAGCAGGCCGTGGTGAAGACCATCCTGTGTGAAGGCGACAGCTATGGCCGCAGCACGGCAGGTGCCGGCAAGCAAGTCATCCTGGAATTCGTCTCGGCCAACCCGACCGGCCCTCTGCACGTGGGCCACGGCCGCCAGGCAGCCCTGGGCGACGCCCTGTCGTCGCTGTTCGACGCGCAAGGCTACAAGGTCACGCGCGAGTTTTACTATAACGACGCGGGCGTGCAGATCCAGACGCTGGCCAATTCCGTTCAGGCGCGCGCGCGCGGCTTCGTGCCGGGCGACGCCGAATGGCCAGAGTCCGCCTACAACGGCGACTACATCGCCGATATCGCCAACGACTTCAAGGCCGGCAAGACCGTCTCGGCCAGCGATGGCCAGCCTGCCACGGCCAACGGCAACGTGGAAGACATCGATTCGATCCGCCCGTTCGCCGTCACCTACCTGCGCAACGAACAGGATATCGACTTGCAGGCGTTTGGCGTGAAGTTCGACAATTACTACCTCGAGTCCTCGCTGTACGCGGACGGCAAGGTCAATAGCGCGGTCGAAACCTTGATCAAGGCAGGCCACACCTATGAGCAGGATGGCGCGCTGTGGCTGCGCACCACCGACTTCAGCGACGACAAGGATCGCGTCATGCGCAAGACGGATGGCACCTACACGTATTTCGTGCCGGATGTGGCGTATCACTTGGTGAAATGGCAGCGCGGCTTCGTGCAAGCCATCAATATCCAGGGCAGCGACCACCACGGCACCATTGCGCGCGTGCGCGCCGGCCTGCAAGCCGTCGACATGGGCATCCCGCAAGGCTACCCTGACTACGTGCTGCACAAGATGGTCACCGTCATGAAGGACGGCGAAGAAGTGAAAATCTCGAAGCGCGCCGGCTCCTACGTGACCGTGCGCGACCTGATCGAATGGTCGGGCGGCGGTGACATCGCCAAGGGCCGCGACGCCGTGCGCTTCTTCCTGATCTCGCGCAAGGCCGACACGGAATTCGTCTTCGACGTCGACGTGGCGCTGAAAACCACCGATGAAAACCCGGTGTACTACGTGCAGTACGCGCATGCGCGCATCTGCCGCATCCTGGAAAACTGGGGTGGTGATGCAAGCACGGTCGCCGGCGTTGACCTGTCTCCCCTGACGGCGCCGACCGAAGCGACCCTGCTGGCAACCCTGGCCGCCTACCCGAAAATGCTGGCGCGCGCGCAAGCGGAGCTGGGGCCGCATCAAGTTGCCTTCTACCTGCGCGACCTGGCCGCCAATCTGCACAGCTTCTACTTCGCTGAAAAAGTGCTGGTCGAGGATGAAGCCATCAAGATGGCGCGCCTGGCTCTCGTCATCGCCGCGCGCCAGGTACTGCGCAACGGTCTGGCACTGATCGGCGTGTCCGCGCCAAACAAAATGTAATCGCGAAGGTCAAACCGTCAATGAGTCACGCTTCCCCCAACGCTTCCCGCCGCTCTTCGACCCGGCGCCAGCAAGGCAATACCCTGGTCGGCATCATCATCGGCCTGGTCATCGGCCTGGGCATCGCCGTGGTGGTCGCCCTGGTGATCACTAAGGGTGCCTCGCCCTTCACTGACAAGTCGGGCAAGGCCGGCAAATCGGCCGAACCGACGGCCGGCCAGATCGCCGACCCGAACAAGCCGATGTACGGCAACAAGGAAGCGGCCAAGGAAGCGGCGCGCGACTTCTCCAAGGAGCCACGCGAGATCGTCACGCCGACGCAGCCAGCTGCGCCGGCACCCGCGCCCAACACCGCACAGCAGCCGAAGGCACCGCCGCCGGATGCGCTGCAGGAATTGATCGGCACCCTGAAGGACAAGCCGGCGCCGAAAACGCCGGCGGCCGCGCCGGCAGCGCAAGCCAAGGCTGACGTGAAAGCCGATAGCAGGGCCGATGCAGCCAGCGAAAAATGGATTTACTATCTGCAGGCTGGCGCCTTCCATGACATGTCGGACGCCGAAAGCACGCGCGGCAAACTGGCGCTGCTGGGCTTCGAAGCGGCCATCAGCGACCGCAGCACCGATGCCGGCGTGCTGCACCGCGTGCGCATCGGACCGTTCAACCAGCTCGAAGCGATGAACCGCGCGCGCACCAAGCTGTCTGAAAATGGCATCGATGTCGCCGTCGTGCGCAACCAAAAATAAGGAACCAGCATGCGCTTTCTGAAGAAGATCCTGTTCGCCGCCGCCCTGTGCACTGCCGCCATGGGCGCGTCGGCCTCGCCGGCCGAGCCGAAGAACGGCGTCGAATACGAAACCCTGACCACGCCGCAGGCGACGGAATCGGGCAAGAAAATCGAAGTGACGGAATTCTTCGCCTATTACTGCCCGCATTGCAACGTACTCGAACCGCAACTGGCAGCCTGGGTCAAGAAGCAGGGCGACAATATCGTCTTCAAGCGCGTGCACGTGTCGCGCGATGACAGCGTCGCGCCGCAACAGCGTTTGTTCTTCACCCTGCAAGCGATGGGCCTGCTCGACAAGCTGCACACCAGCGTCTTCCAGGCCATGCACGTGGAGCGCAACCGCCTGGCTACCGACGATGCCGTATTCGACTTCGTCGCCAAGCAGGGCGTGGACCGCCAGAAATTCATCGACACCTACCGTTCGATGGGTATCTCGGCCCGCGTGCGCCGTGCGGACGCCATGATGCAAGGCTATAACGTGACGTTCTGGCCCATGATCGCCATCGATGGCCGCTACATCACGTCGCCTTCGCAGGCCGATCAGGGCAGCAAGTCGGCCAAGAACGAAGAGCAGCTGAACGCCCAGGCACTGACCGTGATGGACGTGCTGGTCGCGAAAGCCAAAGCGGAAAAGAAATAAACATGGCCACTTCCCTGGTGCGCCCGGGCATCGCCTGATGCACAGCGTTTTCATCACGGGCGCGTCGAGCGGACTGGGCGCCGCCCTGGCGCTGCAGTACGCTCGCCAGGGCGCCCAACTGGGCTTGCTGGCCCGCCGCGGCGACGCGCTGCAGCAACTGATCGCCTCCCTGCCCCACCCGGAACGCCACCGCGCCTACGCCGTCGATGTGTGCGACCACGCCGCCCTGAAAAACGCGGCAGATGACTTTATCGCCTGCGCCGGACGCATCGACGTCGTCATCGCCAGCGCCGGCGTGTCGTACGGCACCCTGACCGAACACGCGGAAGACCTGGACGCCTTTGCGCGCCTGATGGCCATCAATGTCACGGCCACCGTCGCCACCTTCGCGCCCTTCATCGCGGCCATGAAAACCCAGGGAAGCGGACGCCTGGTGGGTATCGGCAGCGTGGCCGGCATACGCGGCCTGCCCGGTGCCGAAGCCTACAGCGCCTCAAAGGCAGCCGTCATCAGCTACTGCGAATCGCTGCGCCTGGAACTCAGGCCGGCCGGCGTCAAGGTCGTCACCATCACGCCCGGCTACATCGACACGCCGATGACGCGCCACAATGCCTACCGCATGCCCTTCCTGATGCCGGCCGAAAAATTCGCCGTGCGCGCCGCGCGCGCCATCGCCGACGGTGACAGCTACCGCGTGATCCCGTGGCAGATGGGCGTCGTTGCCAAGCTGCTGCGCGCGCTGCCCAATGCCGTCTACGACATGGCCTTCGCCAACGCGCCGCACAAGGCGCGCAACTGAACTTACCACCATGACGAAGCACTCAGACCTGAACAGCGCGGCCATCGCCGCCCATTGCGCCACGGGCGCCGCCCACGTGGCCATCGAAGTGGTCGACGAAACGGGATCGACCAACGCCGACCTGCTGGCGCGCTGCGCCACACTGGCCGGCCCCACCCTGCGCATCGCCGGCCAGCAGACGGCCGGCCGCGGACGTGCCGGACGGCCCTGGGTGTCGCAGCCCGATGCCAGCCTGATGTTCTCGCTGGCCTGGCGCTTCAAGGGACCGCTGCATCAACTGGTCGGCCTGCCGCTGGCCGTCGGCGTGGCGCTGGCAGAAAGCATGACAGCGCTGGGCGTGCCGGTGCAATTAAAGTGGCCGAACGACATGCTCAAGGATGGCCATAAACTGGCCGGCATCCTCGTCGAGACGCAGCAGGCGCCCGAGGGCAACGGCGTGTGGGCCGTCATCGGCTGCGGCATCAATTTGTTGATGCCCGATGCGCTGGAGCGGCAGATCGGGCGCAGCGTCTCGGCCGTGCCCTGGCTGGCGCAGATGGAGCGCAATACGCTGGTGGCGACCCTGCTCAGCCGCCTGGCCGGCGTGCTGACCGAATTCGACGACACGGGCTTCGCGCCCTTTGCCGAACGCTGGAACGCGCTGCATGCGTGGCAGGGCCAGCACGTGAAAATCCTCGACGACGGCCAGTTGCTGCAGCAAGGCGTGGCGGCCGGCGTGGATCACCTGGGCCGCCTGCTGCTGCGCAGCGATGGCGTTCTGCAGGAAATCATGTCCGGCGACGTATCACTGCGTCTGACCGGGGAGTAAGCGCATGCTACTGCTGATCGACGCCGGCAATACGCGCATCAAATGGGCACTCGTGACGACCGAGAGTGCCGTCGGCGGCTGGCTGGCCAGCGGCGCCGTCATGCATGCGCAGATCGATACCCTGGCGGCGCAATGGGAGAAACTCGCCATCAGCGAAGCGCTGCTGTCGAACGTGGCAGGCAATGTCATCGGCATGCGCCTGCGCGCCATGCTGCCGGTAGCACCCTGTGACTTTGTCTCGCTGCCGCAGCTGGCCGGACTGACGAATAGCTACCGCGCGCCGTCGCAACTGGGCTGCGACCGTTTTGCCGCCGCCATCGGTGCGCGGGTGTTGGCGCCTGGCCAGGCGGTCATCGTCGCCAATTGCGGCACCGCCACCACTATCGACGCCATCACGGCCGATGGTGTTTTCCTCGGCGGGATGATCTTGCCGGGACTGGGACTGATGGCAAGCTCGCTGGCGCGCAACACGGCGCAGCTGCCGCAAATCGCCAGCGACGCCATGCTGCCGGCCGGTTTTGCCGACAACACCGACGACGCCATCCTCTCCGGCTGCCTGGCGGCCCAGGCGGGCGCCATCGAACGGGCCGTGCGCATGCACGGCGCCAGCGCCTGTTTATTGTCTGGCGGCGCCGCGCCGCGTATCGCACCGGCCCTGGCACTGGCGGTACCGCTGCAGCTGGTGGACAACGTCGTCATGATCGGCCTGCAGGCGGCCGCGCGCGCCGGCGCGGCAGGAACACAAGGAAACCGCATATGCTGAAATTTGTCTTCTGGCTGCTGGCCGGTGTCAACCTGCTGGTGCTGGCCATCGGCCAGGGCTATCTGGGCAGTTTTCGCAGCGAAACGCGCGAACCGGCGCGCCTGAAAAACCAGCTGCAGGCCGGCAAGCTCACCTTGCTGGCGCAGGAGCAGGCCACGGTACCCGCCGCGCCGCCGGCCACCGAGGCAGCTGCGGTGCCGACACCGCCGCTATCGTATGCCTGCACGGAGGTGGGCAATTTCCTGCTGGCCGACGGCCGCCGCTTCGAGGCACAAGTGGCAGCGCTGGACCTGGGCGACCGCCAGTCGCGCCGCAACGTGGCCGGCCAGGAGATTTCCAGCTATATGGTGTACATCCCGCCGCAGGGCAGCAAGGAAGGCGCCGACCGCAAGGCCGGTGAATTGAAGCAGTTGGGCGTGACGAATTACTTCATCATGAACGAAGGCAGCTCGCTGCGCTGGGGCATCTCCCTGGGTGTCTTCAAGTCGGAAACCAGCGCGCAAAGCCAGCTGGCATCGCTTAACAAACAGGGCGTGCACAGCGCCCGCGTCGCGCCGCGCTACAGCACCAGCAAGCAGATGGCCTACCAGTTCCGCGACCTCGACGCCGCCACGCGCGCGCGCCTCGAAAAGATCAAGGCGCAGTTCCCAGACCAGGAACTGCGCAGCTGCAAGTAAGCACCTGACCAAACCTACTGCGCGTCGCGCTTTGCGGCCGGCGATGCTCGCTGCCTCGGCGGCCCCGTGCCCAGCACAGCTGCGCTTCTTAGCCACAAATCGCTGCCGCTCGCTACGGTTTTATCAGGTGCTTTGCACCATCAGGCGCGCCTATCGCTGGATCACGATAGGCTTGATACCCGTCGATTCCGGTAAATTAGCCGCCGCGCGTGCTGCCTCGGCACGGCTGGAGAACGGTCCGCCATACAGGCGGAACAGGTTACCGGCCTGCACCACCCCAAGCGTCCCCAGGGCTGCCGCGTACGGCGCCAGGCGCGAACGCCCCGATTCCGCATTGTCGGCGCGCGAGTAGGCGCCCAGCTGCAAATAAAAGCCGCTGGCCAGCGTCGCCGGGGCAGGCATGGCCACCGTCGCATCGACGGGCAGCATCTGCGTCGACACTTCCGGCTGCACCACGGCGCCCGTTTCCACCGGCGTATCGATGGAGATGGCCACTACGGAAGGCACCGGCTTGGGCGCCGCTCTGGCCGCCAGGATGGCATCGATATCGGCCGGCAGCAACCGTTCGACAACCACCTGGTGGCTGCCCTTACCCAGGAATCCCAGTTTCAGCGCCGCCGTATAGGACACGTCGATCACGCGCGTGGCGTGGAACGGACCGCGGTCATTGATGCGCACGATCACCTGCTCGCCGCTGTCGATGCTCGTCACGCGCGCATACGACGGAATCGGCAAGGTCGGATGGGCCGCCGTCATCTTGTACATATCGTAGATTTCGCCCGACGAAGTGCGCTGGCCGTGGAATTTCTTGCCATACCAGGTGCCCGTGCCCTTCTGCTTGAATGGTTCGTTGTCGGTGATCGGCGTATACGTCTTGCCGAAGACGACATACGGGCGGTTCGAGCGCGTCGAATACGGCTCGTTGCGCACCTCCGCATCGGGCACGTCGCGCAGGTTGGCCGGCGGATTGTCGCCCGGACCGTCATCCTTGTAGTAGCCGCCGCGCCCGGAGCCGGCCGCCGGCAGCGCCGGCAAGGTTGGGTCCTGGCGCACGGGGGACTTGACCTTGCCGCCTGAAGGCAGCGGCACGTTGTTCGATGCGGGTTTGTGCGGCGTGGTGCCGCAGGCGGCCAGGGTCAGCAAGACCGCCAGCAATGTGGCAACATTCAGCCCGCGCATGGCGAAGGTGTCGACAGGCGCGCGCATCAGGTCTGCACCAGCTTGCGATGACGCTGGATGCTCATCAGGATACCGGTGGCCACGCCCAGGGTCAGCAGCGCGGTGCCGCCATAGCTGAGGAAAGGCAGGGGAACGCCGACCACCGGCACGATGCCGCTGACCATGCCCATGTTTACAAACGCATACGTAAAGAAAATCATTGTTATCGCTCCTGCCAGCAGGCGAGTGAAAAAACTGGGGGCGTTGGCGGCGATCATCATCCCCCGTCCCACCAGCAGCAAATACATCAGCATCAGCATCAGATTACCCACCAGGCCGAACTCCTCCGAATACACGGCGAAGATGAAGTCGGTCGTGCGCTCCGGGACGAATTCCAGGTGGGCCTGCGTGCCGTGCGTCCAGCCCTTGCCCGTCATGCCACCGGAGCCGATGGCGATGATGGACTGGATGATATGGAAGCCCTTGCCCAGTGGGTCCTTGGTCGGGTCAATCAGCATCATTACGCGGTCGCGCTGGTAATCATGCAGGTGCGACCAGGCGATCGGCAGGCAGGAAACAAAGGTGATCAGCAGGCCGGCCAGCACCTTCCACGACAGGCCGGCCAGGAAGATGACGGTAAAGCCGGCCGCCACCACCAGCAATGCAGTACCCAGGTCGGGCTGGCGCGCAATCAGGTAGACGGGCACCAGCAACAGCACGGCCGCCATCAGGAACGATTTCCAGCGCAGGGCGCCCGCATTATGCTGGAAGAACCAGGCAAGCATCAGTGGCGTGGCGATCTTCAGGAACTCGGAGGGCTGGATGTCGATCACGCCGATATGCAGCCAGCGCCGCGCGCCCAGCTTGATGGTGCCGAACAGCGCCACGGCCACCAGCAGTATCACCGATACCGTATACGCGGGCACGGCGATGCTCATCATCATCTGCGGCGTGATGTTGGCCGCCACCCACATGACGAAAAAGCACAGCAGGATGTTGCGCAGGTGGTCCTCGATCTTGCCGGGGATGCCGATGCTGGCCGAATACAGGGTCAGCAGGCTGGTGCTGAGCAGCATCAGGATGATGATTATCAGCGGCGGATCGAACACCGCCAGATAGGGTTTGGCGCGCCGCCACAGCGAGCGCCTCTCGTTAATGGGCATGTGCTTCCTTTATTGCCTGGCAGGCGGCGCCGGGGCGGCCTGCTCGTCAGTGATTTCTTCCAGCGTGCGCACTTCGTCGACATCTTCCTTGGGCACCTTGGTGGTGTCTTTTTCCTTGTCGCTCGGGCGCTTGCCCAGCAGGTAGTAGTCGAGCGCCTTGCGCGCGATCGGCGCAGCCACGCCGGCGCCGAAGCCCGCGTTTTCCACCACGATGGCAATCGCGATGCGCGGCTTGTCGGCCGGTGCAAAGGCCGTAAACAAGGCGTTGTCGCGCAGGCGTTCGGCCAGCAGTTTGGCATTGTACTTCTCGTTTTTCTTGATACCCACCACCTGCGCCGTCCCTGTCTTGCCGCCCACCGTGTACTGCACACCGGCAAAGATGCGCGCGGCCGTGCCGCCCTGCTCGCTGGTCACGCCTACCATGGCGCGCTTGATGGTGTCGATGTTTTCCTGCTTGAGCGCGATGCGGTAGCTTTCCTTCGGTACCGTCAAGGTGCGCGCGCGCGTGGCTGCGTCTTCGATGATCTTCACCAGATGCGGCTTCATCACCACGCCGTTATTGGCCAGGTTGGCTGTCGCGTGGGCGATCTGCAGCGGCGTGTAGGAATTATAGCCGGAGCCGTTACTCACCGAAATCGTATCGCCGCCCACCCATTTTTTCTGCTGCGGCGTCTTGAAGCGGTTGCGCTTCCATTCCGTCGACGGCAGCACGCCCGTCTTTTCATTATTCAGGTCGATGCCCGTCAGCTGGCCGAAACCGAACGGCTTCATGAAGTCGTGAATGGCATCGATGCCCATGTCGCGGCCCAGCTGATAGTAATAGGTATTGCACGAGACGACGATGGACTTGTGCATGTCCACCGTGCCATGGCCGCCCACCTTGTCGTCGCGGAAGGTGTGGCCGCCCAGGATGAAGAAACCGGGATCGGAGATCGACTGGCTCGGCGTGCGCTTGCCCAATTCGAGCGCGGCCAGCGCCATGAATGGCTTGAAGGTCGAGCCGGGCGCGTAGGTGCCGGACAGGGGACGGTTCACCATCGGCCGGTCCAGCGAGGTATTGAGTTCATTCCAGCTTTGCTGGTCGATGCCGTCGACGAACAGGTTGGGGTCGTAGCCAGGCTTGGAGACGTAGGCCAGGATATCGCCCGTGGCCGGGTCGATCGCCACGGCCGCGCCGCGCCATTCGCCAAACGCTTCCTCGACCACTTTTTGCAGTTCGATGTCGATCGACAGGATCAGGTTGTTGCCAGGCGTCGCTGCCGTGCGCGACAGGGTGCGCATGGCGCGCCCGCCGGCCGACACTTCCACTTCTTCGTAGCCGGTGGTGCCATGCAGCTGCTTTTCGTAGCTTTTTTCCAGGCCTTCCTTGCCGATATGGTCGGTGCCGTTGTAGTTGGCCGCGTCCTCGCCCTCTTCCAGTCCCTTGGCTTCATTGCGGTTGATGCGTCCGATGAAGCCCACCACGTGCGACGCCACCTCGCCCATCGGATACTGGCGGAACAATCGCGCCTGTACCTCCACGCCGGGGAAGCGGAAACGCTGCGCCGTGAAGCGCGCCACTTCCTCATCCGTCAGGCGCGTGCGCAGCGGCACGCTGACAAAATTCTTCGAGTCTTCCAGCAGCTTCTTGAAGCGGCGGCGGTCCTTGATGTCGATCTGCACCAGGGTCGACAGCTCGTCGATCACCGAATCAAGGCTGGCACTCAATTTCGATGGCGTGATTTCCAAAGTATAGGCCGAGTAATTGCGCGCCAATACCACGCCGTTACGATCGAGGATCAAGCCGCGCGTGGGCACGATGGGCACCACGGCGATGCGGTTGTCTTCGGCCTTGGTCGCGTAGTCCTCGTGCTTGATCACCTGCAGCCAGATGAAGCGCGCCAGCAGCAACGAAAAGCAGACGAAGACAAGCGCGCCCAGGATGGTCAGGCGCATGCGGAAAAAATGCAGTTCGCGCTCGGTATTCTTAAGTTCAGTCATGGCAGTCGCCCGTCAAATCGGCCGGTTATGGTCGCGGTCCACGGCGCGGCGCTGCGGTGCCAGCAAGACCCATGTGACAAGGGGCCAAAGGGAAACGGCGACGAAGCTCTCGATGAAATTGAGCCAGCCGGGGAAGCGCCCGGAGACGATCAGGCGCGTCAGCAATTGCAGCGCCTGCGTCATCAGCAGCAGCGGCAGCACATGCAGCGCCTGCGTCAGGATGGGGAACCACAGCACGCGGCGGTGCATCATGATGGCGAAGTAGGACAACAAGGTGTAGGCCAGCGCATTCTCGCCCAGCAGGGTCGAGTCGTGCACGTCCATCATCAAGCCCATGAAGAACGCCAAGCCGATGCCAACCTTGCGCGGCTGGTGGATACCCCAGAAAACCAGCACCAGGGCGACGAAATCAGGCACGCCGACGAACTGCCCCCATGGCAGCAGGTTCAGCAGAAAAGCGCACAGCAGGGAAAAACCGATGAACAGGGGGCTGACCGGCAGCAGGATGTAATGCGGGCGGTTCATCGTGTCGCCTCCTTCGGTGGCACGGCGGCAGGTACCACGGCCGGTTTCGGTACGGCGGCAGGCGTGGCTGGCGGTTGTGCCGCGGGGGTGGCGGCGGCGGGCGGGGGTGGCGCGGCGGCCGGGTCCTTGATGGGTGCCATCTTGCCGGCGATCTTGCGGCCCTTCTTGACGTCTTCGACTGGCGGACGCGGTGGGATCTCGGGCGACGTCATCAGGATGAGCAGTTGGGTGTTGCGTTCGATGCCGGCCAGCGGCTGGCACACGACGCGGCCAAAGGGACCGTGCGCATTGCGCTCGACCAGGGTCACGCGCGCCACGGCCAGGCCGGCCGGATACAGGCCATCGAGGCCCGAGGTAATCACGATGTCGCCGATCTGGATGTCGGCGGTGGGAGCCGTAAAGCGCAGCTCCATGGTGCCGGACTTGCCGCGGCCGATGGCCACGCTACGCACGCCATTGCGCAGCAGCTGCACGGGAATGGCCTGTTCTTCATCGGTCAGCAAGGTTACTTCCGAGGTGAACGGGAACACGCGCGTGACTTGTCCCACCACGCCCAGGTTGTCGATCACGGGACGGCCCAGTTCGACGCCATTCTGGATGCCCCGGTCCAGCACGATCTTGCGGGTGGCAGAATCGCGCGTGTCATACAGGACTTCAGCCATGAGGGTCTTGACGGGCACTCTTTCGCGCGCCTCCATCAATTTGCGCAAATGGTTGTTTTCAACGATATTGAGCTGCGCCTGCTGCATGATCTGCGCCGAGGCGATTTGCTCGTGCTTCAGGTCGCGCACCTGCTTTTCCAGAGAGGACAGCGAAGAAAAGTAGTTGCCGACGCCAATCGCCACGTCGCGCGGTACCAGGGCCACCATCTGCACCGGATACAGCACGGTGCCGACTGCCTGGCGCACGGCCGTCAAGGCGTGCATGCGCGAATCGACCAGCAACAGGGCGATAGAAATGCCGGCGAACACCATCATCTTGACGCGGGCGGAGGCGCCTTGTTTGAAAAGTGGCGGAGGACTGTATTCCATGACTTCCAATAATCAGGCCAGGCGCAGTGCGCCAACTTGCAGGCCCCGGTCAGACGCCGGCGCCAAAACCAAAAAAAGGCCGGAGTTGGTTTCCGGCCCTTCTGTCAGATTATTCGTAGGAGAAGATCGAGCCGAGCTTGTCCATACGCTCCAGAGCCATCCCGGAACCGCGCACCACACAGGTGAGCGGGTCCTCAGCCACCAGCACCGGCAGGCCGGTTTCCTCCATCAGCAGGCGATCCAGGTCGCGCAGCAGTGCGCCGCCGCCCGTCAGCATCATGCCTTTTTCGGCGATGTCGGCGCCCAGTTCCGGCGGTGTCTGTTCCAGCGCGTTCTTCACGGCCGAGACGATGTTGTTCAACGGATCGGTCAGCGCTTCGAGAATCTCGTTGCTGGAAATGGTGAACGAACGTGGGATGCCTTCGGACAGGTTGCGGCCCTTGACTTCCATTTCCTTCACTTCCGAACCCGGGAAAGCCGAACCGATGGCCTTCTTGATGGCTTCGGCCGTTTGTTCGCCGATCAGCATGCCGTAGTTGCGGCGGATGTAGTTAACGATAGCTTCATCGAACTTGTCGCCGCCCACGCGCACGGAACCCTTGTAGACCATGCCGCCCAGCGAGATGATGCCCACTTCCGTGGTGCCGCCGCCGATATCGACCACCATCGAGCCGGTCGCTTCCGACACGGGCAAGCCTGCGCCGATGGCCGCTGCCATCGGTTCTTCGATCAGGTATACCTGCGAAGCGCCGGCGCCCAGCGCCGATTCGCGGATCGCGCGGCGCTCGACCTGGGTCGAACCGCACGGCACGCAAATGATGATGCGCGGCGAAGGACGGAAGAATTTCGAGTCGTGCACCATGCGGATGAACTGCTTGAGCATCTGTTCGGTCACGGTGAAGTCGGCGATCACGCCATCTTTCATCGGACGGATCGCTTCGATATTGCCCGGCACCTTGCCCAGCATCTGCTTGGCTTCCTTGCCGACTGCCTGAATGGTCTTCTTGCCATTCGGACCGCCTTCCTGGCGGATGGCGACGACGGACGGTTCGTCCAGGACGATACCGAGGCCGCGCACATAAATAAGGGTGTTGGCCGTGCCCAAGTCAATGGCCAGATCGGTGGAGATATACCTGCGTAAAAAACCAAACATGAGTGTCCTGTAGCGCATCGAGCTGCGCAAAAGCTGTTTATGGGGAGTTTCAAAGCGGGCGCTTTCAGGCACCCTGAAAATCCATGAAGGCGATTTTTCCGGGTTTCGCTTGGCGCTTGCGCAATCTTTTCTATGCTGCGGCAGCAGTCCATCAGCGCCGACAACGCATTAGCCCGCCATTCTACCTTATAATTTGAATGCGATTTGCTCAAAAACCATGGAAAAGTGCGACTCTTGCGGCCGCGACTTACGCGGCATTCCTCGGCTTTTGTGAGCAAAAAAGCAGCAAATGCCCGCGTTTTATCAAAACGCCAACTTAATACTCATGCGCGTCACTCCGCGCCATTCGCCATGTCCCTGACACTATCCGACGTAAAACGCATCGCCCACCTGGCACAACTTGAAATGGCCGACGATCAGGCCGTCACGTCGTTGGCCCAATTGAACAAGATTTTTGCACTGGCGGAACAAATGCAAGCCGTCAATACCGATGGCGTGGCCCCCCTGAGCCACCCGCTGGCCGCCCACATGGACAATATCGCCCTGCGCCTGCGTGAAGACATCGCCACCGAAGCAAATCGCCGCGACGCCTACCAGGCCGTGGCACCGAAAGTACAGGATGGCCTGTACTTGGTCCCGAAAGTGATCGAGTAAAGCGCAGCTCCATGCTTTTGCCTTCCCGTCGAATATCAAAATAGAAACGCCATGCATACAAAATCCATCAAACAGCTGTCCACGCTTTTGCAGACCAAGGAAATTTCCGCCGTTGCACTGGCGACGCACTTCCTCGACCGCATCGCAGCGGACAACTCGAACGCCTTTTTGCACGTCGACCGTGCCCTGACCCTGGCGCAAGCTGCCGAAGCCGATGCACGCATCGCCGCCGGCACGGCCACGCCATTGACGGGCGTACCGATCGCGCACAAGGACCTGTTCGTCACTAAAGGCTGGCGCACCACGGCCGGCTCGAAAATGCTGGCCAACTACGCCAGCCCGTTTGACGCCACCGTGGTGGAAAAATTCCAGGCGGCCGGCATGGTCATTCTGGGCAAGGTCAATTGCGATGAATTCGCCATGGGTTCCGGCAACGAGAACTCGGCCTTCGGCGCCGTGAAGAATCCTTGGGATACAACAGCAGTGCCGGGCGGCTCGTCCGGCGGCTCGGCTGCCGCCGTCGCCGCCGGCCTGACGCCAGCGGCCACCGGCACCGACACGGGTGGCTCGATCCGTCAGCCGGCCGCCTTCTGCGGCATTACCGGCATCAAGCCAACCTATGGCCGCGTCTCGCGCTTCGGCATGATCGCCTTTGCCTCGTCGCTGGACCAGGGTGGCCCGATGGCCCGCTCGGCCGAAGACTGCGCCCTGCTGCTGACCGCCATGGCGGGTTTCGACGAACGCGACTCGACCAGCCTCGCCCCGGAACAGGGCGGCGTGGCGGAAGATTTTTCACGTGAACTGGGCCAGCCATTGACGGGCTTGCGCATCGGCGTGCCGCGCGAGTACTTCGGCGAGGGCTTGGCCAAGGACGTGGAAGCGGCAGTTCGCGGCGCGCTGGCGCAGTATGAAAAGCTGGGCGCCACGCTGGTCGATATCTCGCTGCCGAACACGGCCCTGTCAATTCCCGCCTACTACATGATCGCGCCGGCCGAAGCGTCGTCGAACCTGTCGCGCTACGACGGCGTGCGCTACGGTCACCGCGCCACCGAGTACAAGGACTTGCAGGACATGTACAAGAAGTCGCGCGCGCAGGGCTTCGGCCCGGAAGTACAGCGCCGCATCATGGTCGGCACCTATGTGCTGTGCCACGGCTACTACGACGCCTACTACCTGAAGGCGCAAAAAATCCGCCGCCTGATCGCGCAGGATTTCGACGCCGTCCTGAATGGCCCGAACGCCGTCTGCGACGTCATCATGGGCCCCGTCGCACCAACTGTCGCCTGGGACCTGGGCGACAAGACGGACGATCCGGTCGCAAACTACCTGGCCGACATCTACACCTTGTCGACCAGCCTGGCCGGCCTGCCCGGCATGTCGATTCCATGCGGCTTTGGCACTGGCGAGAAAAACGGCAAGCGCCCCGTTGGCCTGCAAATCATCGGCAACTATTTTGGCGAAGCCAGGCTGCTGAACGTGGCCCACCAGTTCCAGCAAGTGACGGACTGGCATACGCGCAGCCCTGCCGGTATTTAAGAACAGACCAAGAACAAGCGCGCCGCCCGGCGGCGCCACCAAAAATAAGCGAGAACACTATGCAATGGGAAGTCGTCATCGGTCTTGAGAACCACGTGCAGCTCACGACCGAATCCAAAATTTTCAGCGGTTCGCCGATCAAGTACGGCGCCGACGCCAACACGCAGGCCAGCCCCGTCGACCTGGCGCTACCAGGCGTGCTGCCCGTCATGAACAAGCAAGCCGTCGACCGCGCGATCCGCTTCGGCCTGGCCGTGGGCGCCACCGTCGCGCCGCACTCGGTCTTCGCGCGCAAGAACTATTTTTATCCGGACTCACCCAAGGGCTACCAGATCAGCCAGTTCGAAGACCCTGTCGTCATCGGCGGCGCGCTGACCTTCGGCTACGAAAAAGATGGCGAATTCGTCACCAAGACGGTCAACCTGACGCGCGCCCACCTGGAAGAAGACGCCGGTAAATCGCTGCACGAAGACTACGCAGGCATGAGCGGCATCGACTTGAACCGCGCCGGCACGCCGCTGCTGGAAATCGTCTCGGAACCGGAAATCCGCAGCGCCGCCGAAGCCGTGGCCTACGCCAAGGCCCTGCACTCGCTGGTCATGTGGCTGGGTGTTTGCGACGGCAACATGCAGGAAGGCTCGTTCCGCTGCGACGTCAACGTCTCCGTGCGCCCCGTGGGCCAGAAGGAATTCGGCACCCGCTGCGAAATCAAGAACCTGAACTCCTTCCGCTTCATCGAAGAAGCCGTGCACGTCGAAGTGCGCCGCCAGATCGAACTGATCGAAGACGGCGGCAAGGTGGTGCAGGCGACGCGTTTGTACGATCCGGACCGCAAGGAAACGCGCGAAATGCGCAGCAAGGAAGACGCGCAGGATTACCGCTACTTCCCGGATCCTGACTTGCCGCCGCTGGTCATCTCGCAAGCGTGGATCGATACCGTCAAGGCCTCGATGCCGGAACTGCCGGCCGCCATGCGCGCGCGCTTCATCAGCGAATACGCGCTGCCTGAATATGACGCGCTGGTGCTGACGCAATCGAAAGCCATGGCCACCTATTTCGTCGCCGTGGTCGACAAGGCCGGCAAGGAAAATGCCAAGGCCGCCGCCAACTGGCTGATGGGCGACGTAGCGTCGACCCTGAACCGCGAAGGCGTGGACCTGGACGAAGCACCCGTTTCCGCCGCGCAGCTGGCCGCCATGCTCAAGCGCATCGCCGACGGCACCATTTCGAACAAGGCGGCGAAAGAAGTTTTCGTCGGCATGTGGGAAGCGAAGTCCAGCGACGAGAACCTGGTCGACACCATCATCGATGCCAAGGATCTGCGACAAATCTCTGACGCTGGCGCTTTGGAAGCCATCGTCGACGCAGTGCTGGCGGCCAACGCCAAGTCGGTGGAGCAGTACCGCGCCGGCAAGGAAGCGGCCATCAACGCGCTGATAGGCCAGTCCATGAAAGCCTCCAAGGGCAAGGCTGACCCGGCCCAGCTGACGGAACTGCTGAAGGCCAAGCTGGCGGGATAAGCTCCCCGCTTGCCAGGAAGGGATGCTGCGGCATCCCTTTTTTTATGCGCCGCATTGGTGCTGGCGCCGCACGCTTGCAGGTATGATCATGGATTCTTCCACGCACCTGTGAACCCGCCATGAACAAGATCAAAACCGGCCTGGTCGGCTACGGCTTTGCCGGCTCCACCTTCCACGCTCCCGTGCTGTCCGCCATCGGGGCCCTGGAACTGACGGCCGTCGCCTCCAGCAAGCCGGACCTCGTGCACAAGGACTGGCCGAACGCCACCGTGTATGCGGAAGCGGCGCAACTGTTTGCCGATGCCGCGATCGAACTGGTCGTCATCGCCGCGCCCAATGAAGCGCATTTCAGCCTGGCGCAAGCGGCCCTGCAAGCGGGCAAGCACGTGGTGGTCGACAAGCCCTTTACCATTTCCAGCGCCGAGGCACAGTCCCTGATCGCCCTGGCGCAAGAGCGCAAGCTGGTGCTCAGCGTGTATCACAACCGGCGCTGGGATGGCGACTTCCTGACCCTGAAAGCGCTGCTGGCGCAGGGTACGCTGGGGCGCATCGCCAGCGTCGAATCGCATTTCGACCGTTTCCGCCCCGAGATCCGCCAGCGCTGGCGCGAGTCCGGCGCACCCGGTGGCGGCTTGCTGTACGACCTGGGCCCGCACATGCTGGACCAGGCCATGCAGCTGTTCGGCCAGCCGGAAAAACTGTACGCCGATATCGCCCTGCAGCGCGATGGCGCGCAAGCGGTCGACTATATGCACATCGTTTTGTACTACGACCACTTGCGCGTGGTGCTGCAAGCCGGCTGCCTGGTGAAGGCGCCGACGGCGCGCTTCGCCGTGCATGGCGACAAGGGGAGTTTCGTGAAGTTTGGCCTCGACCCGCAAGAAGATGCCCTGAAGGCGGGCGGCAGGCCGGGACAGACCGGCTGGGGCGTGGACCCCGTGCGCGGCGCGCTGCACCTGGGTACCCAGCCGGACGGACATTTTGAACACTTAGAAATGCAGGCGGGCCGCTACCAGGACTTTTACCAGGGCATGGCCGACGCCATCCGCCACGGCGCACCGGCGCCCGTGGCAGCCGAAGATGCGGCAGCGACGATACGCCTGATCGAACTGGCGCTGCAAAGCGCCGCCGAAGGGCGCGTGCTCGCGGTCAGTTGATCGGGCTGCAGTCGCCGGGCATCAAGGCCGGCCCTGGTTCGTTCCCGCAGGCCAGACCAGCTCCACGCGCGCGGACGATCCCGCCTTGACCTGCACCTTGCGATCCAGAGTCTTGCCGGCCAGGGTAGCGCGCAGGCTGTAGCTGCCCGGCGGCAGTTTCGCCAGCAGGAACGGTCCGCTGGCCGTCGTTTCCAGCACCTGCGCGCCCTTGGCGTCGCGTATCTCCAGCTTCACGTCGGAGGCAAATTCCGCCTTGCCCGCCGCCTGCACGGAAAACACGAGACTCAATGGCCATTGCCGGCTGGCGCTCTGGATGGCCGTCGATTCGTCGAGGCCGATGCCGCCGCTCAGGTATTCCACCGCCCGGCTCTTTTGCACGGGCGGCAGTGCGCTGTCAGTCCGCGCCTGCGCCGCACTTCCCAGCAACAGCCCGGCGGCCAGCATTGCCGCCGCCAGGCCCAGGGTACCGCGTCTGTCTGATGCCATCTCACTCTCCTCATATCGATTGAATCAAGTTAGGAGGCGCAGCTTAAACAGGGCTTAGCCCCACATCAGCGGCGGCGAATGGCCTCGGCGATCTTCTGGTCCGTCTTGTACTGGCTCAGCGCATACACGGCCCAGATCGTGGCTGGCAGCCAGCCGATCACGGTAATCTGCAGGATCAGGCAAATGATGCCGGCAATGGGGCGGCTGATCGTGAAAAAGGTCAGCCACGGGAGTAACAGGGCAATCAGCAAGCGCATCGTTCGTTCCTTGAGTATTCCCCTGTGCCGCGGGGACCGGGCCGGCATGTGCCAGCGGTAAAATCCATTTATCCGATTATAACGATACCTGCGCCTCACGCCGGCACGGCTGGGAGCAGCTTTTCCATCCAGGCCAGGATGGCGGCAAAGATCACGTCGCGGTTCACTTCATTGAAATTCTCGTGGTAATTGGCCGGATAGTAGTGATAGTCGAGCAAGCCCTCGGGCACGCTGCGCAGCATGCTTTCCGTGGCGCGGCTGTCGGCCAGCTTGTCGTCGCCCGCTACCACGGCGAACAGGGGGAAGCGCCATTCCGACAAGCCGCCCGCCAGTTCCTTTTGCGCCGACGTGAGCGCATGGGCGAAGCGCACCGACGCTGCACTGGCGCGGATGCCGTCACGCTCATCCTGGAAATGGCGCGCGGTGATAGCCTGGTCGTGCGTCAGCAACATGGTCAGGTTGCCCAGCGGCACCTTCATCGTGGGGAAGCGCTGCGCCAGCCAGCCGGACAACATCTGCAGCACCTTCGGCACGGGAATCGCATTCACGTAATACGGCGATGAAATAATAAATCCCTTGATGGCCGGGTCGTCCGCAAAACGCCGCAGCCCCAAATGCGTGGCGATCAAACCGCCCATGGAATGGCCCATGACGAAAATCGGCAAGCCCGGATACGCCTGCTTGACCCAGACGAGGAACCGTTCCTCGTCGTCGAGGAAGGCCTCGAATGAAGGAATATCGACCTTGCGCTTGCCATCGTGGCCCACCATGTCGAAGCTGACGGTAGCGAAACCGTGCTGGCGAAAGGTCAGCGCCGGCGTGACATAGTCACCCGCATGCGCCATGCCGCCGTGGATCGCCAGGATCACGGCGCGGGGGCGTTGGGGCTGTGGCGGCTGCCAGATGTGGATCGGGCGTTCGACCTGGTCGCTGCACAGCAGGCTGGCCATCTTGTCTTCTGAAAAACGCATCGCTGCTCCTGTCGTGCCCTGTCACGCTTTCAGATGATCGATCAACTGGCGCGCGTACAGGGGTAATTCACTGAACTGGCGTACGCAGATCGTCAGATTGCGTACCGACCAGGGATCGGATAATTCCAGGCAGCGCAGCGCCATCGTCTGCTGGCTGCGGCTGGCCGCCGCCAGCGGCACCACGCTGATGCCCACGCCGCTGGCGACCATGCGGCACACGGCATCGAAACTGCGCAGACGCACGCGCACCTTCAATGGACGACCCAGGCGCGCCGCGTGCATGCCCAGGTACTGCTGCATTGCGCTGTCATCGGCCAGGCCGATGAAATCGTGATCGAGGACGCTGGCAAAGTCAACGACGCCATCCTGGCCGAGCGCGCGGTGATGCATGCCGTCGGCTGCCGCGATGACGACTAAACGGTCGGGGCGGAACAAAAACGTCTGCAAGCCGCGCATGTCGACCGAGTCGGAGACGATGCCCATGTCGGCCAGCCCCTCCGACACGGCTTTGACGATATCGTAACTGAGGCGCTCTTCCAGGTCGATGGTCAGGTTCGGATGGCGGTCGAGAAAAGCACCAAGTGCCTCGGGCAAAAATTCGCTGAGCGCCGCCGTATTGCACAGCAGCCGCAACTGCCCTTTCAAGCCCCGTGCAAATTCACCTAACTCGCCGCGCATTTTCTCCATTTGCAGCAGCACCAGCCGCGCATGATGCAGCAAAGTCTGGCCCACGGGGGTCGGTTCCACGCCGCGCCGGCCGCGCAGCAGCAAGGGCATGCCCAGCATCTCTTCCATGCCCCGCACGCGCGCACTGCTGGACGCCAGCGCCAGGTGGCTGCGCGCGGCGCCCGCCGTCAGGCTGCCCGCTTCCACCACGTTGACAAACAGCTGCAAATCGACCAGATCAAAGCGCATGGCGGCTCTCCTTTTCGCCATCTTATCAGCCTTCGTATTTTACTAAGGCAGACTCAACATAATCCACCTTGGCGAAAGGCGCAGGCAAGCGCAGAATTCACGCAAAATCACTTTGGAATAAAAAGATGGAGACGTCATTTCTGCTGGCCGTGGGCGCCAGTTTTCTCGTCGCTGGCTTCGTCAAGGGCGTAGTCGGACTGGGATTGCCGACGGTGGCCATGGGCACGCTCAGTCTCCTGATGCCGCCCGTGCAGGCAGCAGCCCTGCTGATCGTGCCGTCGATGGTGACGAATGTCTGGCAGCTGGCGGCCGGCCCGGGCCTGCGCGCCCTGCTGCGCCGTTTGTGGCCCATGCTGGCCGCCGTCATCGCGGGCACCCTGGCGGGCGGCGCCCTGCTGCCACAGGACAGCGGTATTTGGGCTGTCGTCGCGCTGGGCGTGGCGCTGATGCTGTATGCGCTGGCGGGATTGTTCTCGCTGCAGCTGCGGGTGCCGGCGCGGCACGAAGCCTGGCTGGGACCCATGGCAGGCGCCATGACGGGATTGGTGACTGCCGCCACGGGCGTCTTCGTGATCCCAGCCGTGCCGTATCTGCAGGGACTGGGGCTGGCCCGCGATGCGCTGGTGCAGGCGCTGGGCCTGGCGTTCACGGCATCGACCGTGGCGCTGGCGGCCAGCCTGGCCCTGCACGGCGACTTCACCCTGGGCGCGGCGAGCGCTTCCGCGTATGCGCTGCTGCCAGCGCTGGTCGGCATGCTGGCCGGCCAATGGCTGCGTGGGCGCATCGCGCAGCCAGTGTTCAAGCGATGCTTTTTTGTCGGGCTGTTCGCCCTGGGCCTGCATGCGGCGGTCAAACCATGGCTGGCGTGATGCAGATAGACTGGCAAGGGGACAGCGCGCTGTGCGCGTGGGTCGATGGCCAGCAAGTGGCCATGCTCGATATCAGCAGGCACGCCGATGAAATCAAGGTGAACATGCTGTTCGTGAAACCGCCGTTCCGGCGGCGCGGCATCGGCGGCGCGCTGTTGCGGCGGCTGTTGCAATGCCACCCATCGGCCAGCGCTACCTGCAGCGACCCGCGGCTGCGGGCGCTGCTGGAGAGGACTCCTTAAATTCCATACCGATTACGGTACGCGGAAACAGCCTCTTTATATTTCAGCAGTTCCGGATCGGCGCCCGCGCCATTCAGGTAGCCGAACAAGTCGTCCAGGTTGCCGATCGAAATGACGGGAATGCCGTACTGTTTCGATACTTCCTGCACCGCAGAACTTGGCGACAGCTGGCCGTCCGGGCCCGAACGCTCCATGCGGTCCAGGGCGATCAGCACGGCGCATGGCTCGGCGCCGGCGGCACGGATCATGTCCACCGATTCGCGTACCGAGGTACCGGCCGAGATCACATCGTCAATGATGACAACCTTGCCATGCAGCTTGGCACCGACGATGGTGCCGCCTTCGCCATGGTCCTTGGCTTCCTTGCGGTTGAAGGCGAACGAAGTGTTGCGGCCCTTGCCGGCCAGCGCCACGGCGGTGGCCGATGCCAGAGTGATGCCCTTGTAGGCGGGGCCGAACAGCATGTCGAATTCCACGCCCGAGTCGAGCAGGGTCTGCGCGTAGAACTGCGCCAACTCGGCCAGGGTGGCGCCGTCATGGAACAGGCCCGCATTGAAGAAGTACGGCGACTGGCGTCCGGCCTTGGTGGTGAACTCGCCAAACCGCAAGACTCCCTTGGATACTGAAAACGCGATAAACTGCTGGCGTAAATTATTCACATTAGCCTCATTTTTTAAAAGTGCCTGTATTTTAATCCGCGCGCACCGGCGAGACAATCGCCATGCCGCGCCCGCCGGCCCCGTCCAGCGCCCTTTCACTCTCAACCTATGCCAAAAATTATCTCCGCCAACTTGAACGGCATCCGTTCCGCCGCCAAAAAAGGCTTTTTCAACTGGATGGGCACGCAGACGGCCGATTTCATCTGCGTGCAGGAATTGAAGGCGCAACTGCCCGACATGACGCCGGAATTCCTCAATCCCCACGGCTATCATGGACATTTCCACTATGCCGAGAAAAAGGGTTATTCGGGCACCGGCGTGTATAGCAAGGTCGAACCGGATGCCGTGCATATCGGCTTCGGCAGCCCGGAGTTCGACGCCGAAGGCCGCTACGTGCGCTGTGATTTTGGCAAGCTGTCCATCATTTCCGTGTACTGCCCTTCCGGCTCGTCCGGCCCTGAGCGCCAGGAAGCCAAGTTCCGCTTCATGGACGTGTTCCTGCCACACTTGCTGGAATTGAAAGCGCTGGGACGCGAAGTGGTCATCTGTGGCGACTGGAATATCGCCCACCATGAAATCGACCTGAAGAACTGGAAGGGCAACAAGAAGAACTCCGGCTTCCTGCCGGAAGAGCGCGCGTGGCTGACGCGCGTCTTCGATGAACTAGGCTACGTCGACGTTCACCGCGGCCTGGACCAGCGCGAAGACCAGTACACGTGGTGGAGCAACCGGGGCCAGGCCTATGCGAAGAACGTCGGCTGGCGCATCGACTACCACGTCGCCACGCCAGGCATCGCGGGCCAGGCGCACACGGTCAGCGTCTACAAGGACGAGCGTTTTTCCGACCACGCACCGTTGATTATCGATTACACCGTCAAGGCGTAAGCACCGCTACAGGCTGCGCCGGCTTTCGAAGTGGCGCGGCTCGCCCGTGAGCGGGTCCGTGAAGTCGATCGCGCGCGCCAGCAGCTGCAAAGGCTGCGACATGTCGTCTTCCTTGCACGGCTGGGCCAGCGGGTAAAACGCGTCGTTGACGATGGGGATGCCGAGTGCAGCCAGGTGCACGCGCAGCTGGTGCTTGCGGCCCGTGTGCGGCTGCAGGCGGTACAGGCACACGTCACCACGCCGCTCGATCACGTCGATGACGGTTTCCGAGTTCGGCTCGCCCGCTTCCTCGCGCATGAGGAAGAACTGCTCGCCCTCGACCATGCGGCTGCGATAGGTGAACGGAAAATCGCGGCCATCGAGGTGCGGCGCCAGCGCCTCATACGTCTTGCGCACTTCGCGGCGCTGGAACAGCGACTGGTAGGCGCCACGGCTGGCTATCTGGCGCGAAAAAATCACCACGCCGGCCGTCTCGCGGTCGAGGCGGTGAATGGGCGTCAGGTCGGTGCAGGCCAGGTTTTTCTTCAGGCGCGTCAGCAAGGTCTCCTGCACGAAGCGCCCGGCCGGCGTCATGGGCAGGAAATGCGGCTTGTCGACCACCACCAGGTGTTCGTCCTGGAACAGGATCTCTTCCTGGAACGGGATCGGCGTTTCGCGCTCCAGCTCGCGGTAGTAAAAAATGCGCATGCCGCGCCGGTATGCGCTGTCGGGCGCCAGCACGGCGCCGTCGCCATTGACCACGTCACCGCGCGCCATGCGGTCCTGCCATTGCGCGGCGCTGATCTGCGGATAGCGATCAAGCAGAAACGACAGCATGTCGGGCCATTGCCCTTCCGGCAGCCAGAGGTAGCTGGGCGCCACCCCGTCGCGCATGGGCAAGGGTGAGGCAGCGTGGCGGCTGGACATCCTAGCGTTGCGCGATAGCGTTACTGCGGTAGGGCGGCAAGGCATCGACACTAACGCCCTTGCTGCGCGCGTACAGGGGCAGTACTTGCGCCATATGGCTGTTCATCTGCGAGATGCGGTCCTTGCCCGACGGGTGGGTCGAGAGGAATTCGGGCGGCGCGCCCGCGCTTACGGCCGCCATCTTCTGCCATAGCACCACGCCGGCGCGCGGATCGAAACCTGCACGCGCGGCCAGGTCCATGCCGATCAGGTCCGCCTCGCGCTCATCGTCGCGCGAGAACTTCAGCATCACGCCCTTGGCCGCCATATTCGTGGCGGTGCTGGTCAGATTCGGGTCGACGCCGAGCCAGGCCGACAGGCCGGCGCCGGCCAGCTTGGCGCCGACGGCGGCCAGGTTGCCCTTGCCGGCCTGCGCCTGCGCGTGTTCGCGCAAGGCGTGCGAAATTTCATGTCCCATGACGACGGCCACTTCATCGTCGGTCAAATTCAGCTTTGTGATAATGCCGCTGTAAAAAGCGATCTGCCCGCCCGGCATGCAAAAGGCGTTGACCTCGTCCGAGTTGAGCAGGTTGACCTGCCAGTTCCAGTTGGCCGCCGCCTCGTTCCAGCGCGTGGCGAACGGGATGATGCGCTGGGCGATGGCGCGCAGACGTTTCACTTGCGGGTCGCTGTCGGGCACCAGCGCATTTTTTTCCTTCGCTTCGTTAACCAACTGCGCATATTGCTGCTTCGATTGTGCGTTGAAATCGGCGCCGCCGGCAAAGATGCGCGAGGTCGACAGAGGACGCACCTTGATGCCATCCTGTACCGTCGCCTGCTGGGCGAAAACGGACAGGGGCGCCAGCGCGGTGGCCGCGCACAGGCTGGCCAGGACGGTATAACGTTTAAGGGATATTGGTGCCATTGGCAGACCTCCATGGAGCAATTTTAGGCAACATCATCATGGCCGGAAAGGCCAGGAAGAAGCAAACGATGAAAAACGAGAACCAGCCCAGTTCGGCGACCAGAAAGCCCACCGAGGCATTGATCAGGGTGCGTGGCACGGCGCTCAAACTGGAAAACAGCGCATACTGCGTGGCCGTGTAGCGCGGATCCGTGGTGCGCGACAGGAACGCGACAAAGGCGGCCGCGCCCAGCCCCAGGCTGGCAAATGCTTCAAAACCGATCACGGCGCTGAGCAGCATGGTATTCGCGCCCACCTGCGCCAGCCAGGCAAAGCCCAGGATGGCAATGGCCTGCAGCGCGCCAAACACCCACAGCCCCCGGTTGATGCCCAGCTTGAGCATCCACACGCCGCCCACCACGCCACCGGCCAGGCTGGCCCAGAAACCCGTGGTGTTGGCGGCCAGGCCGATCTGCGTCATGCTGAAACCCAGGTCCAGATAGAACTTCGTCGCCAGCGCGGTGGCCATGCTGTCGCCGATTTTGTAGAGTAATACGAAGGCGAGGATCCACATTGCGTTACGCCAACCATCGCGCGCGATGAATTCCTGGAACGGCAAGATGATCGCTTCGCGCATGGTCTTCGGCGGCGAGCCGTAGACGGTGGGTTCCTTGATCAGCAAGGTACAGACGAGGCCTGGCAACATGAAAGCGGCCGTGATCCAGAAGACGGGCTGCCACGGCATGCGGTCGGCCAGGATCAGCGACAGCGCGCCCGGCACCATGCCAGCCACTTTATACGCGTTGACGATGACGGCGGCGCCCAGGCCCTGCTCGTTATCGGAAAGGATTTCGCGTCGGTAGGCGTCGATGACGATGTCCTGGCTGGCCGAGAGAAAGGCCACGCCGCCCGCAGCGGCGGCGATCAGGCCGACCTGCGTGAGCGGATCGAGCATGCCCATGCCGCCGATGGAAAAGAACAGCGCCACCTGCGTAAGTGCCATCCAGCCGCGCCGGCGACCCAGTCCCAGGATGCGGTAGCGGTCCATCAGGGGCGCCCACAGGAATTTCCAGATGTACGGGAACTGCACCAGGGCGAACAGCCCCAGCGCTTTTACGTTCAGGCCCGACTTGGCCAGCCATGCCTGCAGCAGGTACAGCAGGATGAACAGGGGCAGGCCGGAACTGAAGCCTAGCACCAGTACGGCCAGCATGCGGCCACTGACGTAGGAACGCCAGCCAGGCGCCGGGCTTTTGGTCATCAATGCACCGCTTTTTTGCGCAGACGGAAGACGGCCAGGTCGCCGCGCAGGTTCGGCAGCACGGAGACCATCTTGCCTTCGGCCAGGGCCACGCATTCGATCACTTCCAGGCCGCATTCTTCGGCCAGTTCACGGAAGTCATTGATGGTAGCGCAGCGTACGTTGGGCGTGTCATACCACTGGTAAGGCAGCGATTTCGACACGGGCATGCGCCCTTTCAGCAATGCCACGCGGTGCGGCCAGTAGGCGAAATTGGGAAACGAGACGATAGCCTCGGCGCCCACGCGCACGATGTCGCGCAGCAGCGGCTCGACCTGCTTCATCATCTGCAGCGACGACAGGCACAGCACCGTGTCGAAGCTGTTGTCGCCAAAAATGGCCAGGCCTTTTTCCATGTCCTGCTGGATCACATTGACGCCGCGCAGGGTGCTGGCCAGCACCTTGTCGTCGGCGATCTCGATGCCATAGCCGCTGCACTCCTTGTCGCTTTGCAGATACTGCAGCATCACGCCTTCGCCGCAGCCCACGTCCAGCACATGCGCGTTGTTCGGCACCCAGTGGGCGATGAAGGCCAGGTCAGGGCGCAACGCGCTCAATTCGTCAAAAGTCATGCTGTCTCCTTGGCGCCCTGGCGGACGGCGGTGTTCTTGGTTGCTGCGGGCGCGCCTACGTTGATGTCATTCCATACCTGGCCATAATAGGCCCGCACCATATTCATGTAGCGCGGGTCTTCCAGCAAAAAGGCGTCGTGGCCGTGCGGCGCGTCGATTTCCGCATAGGTCACCTGGCGGCGGTTGCACACCAGCGCCTCGACGATTTCGCGGCTGCGTTCGGGCGAGAAGCGCCAGTCGGTGGAAAACGAGGCGAGGAAAAACTTGGCCTTGGTACCCGACAGGGCCGTGGCCAGGTCGCCGCCATGCGCGCGCGCCGGATCGAAATAATCGAGCGCCTTGGTAATCAGCAGATAGGTGTTGGCGTCGAAGTATTCTGAGAACTTGTCGCCCTGGTAGCGCAAATACGATTCGATCTCGAAATCGATGCCGAAGCCGAATTTGTAATCGCCCGTCTGCGCCGCATCGCGCAGCTTGCGGCCGAATTTTTCGGCCATGTCGTCATTTGACAGATACGTGATGTGGCCGACCATGCGCGCCACGCGCAAGCCGTTCTTCGGCACCACGCCGTGCGCATAAAAGTCGCCGCCATGGTAATCGGGGTCGGACAGGATGGCCTGGCGCGCCACGTCATTGAAGGCGATATTTTGCGCCGACAGCTTGGCCGTCGAGGCGATCACCACACAGTGGCGCAGCCGCTCGGGGAACATGATGCTCCACGCCAGCGCCTGCATGCCGCCCAAAGATCCCCCCATCACGGCGGCGAACTGGCTGATGCCCAGCTCATCGGCCAGGCGAGCCTGCGCGCTGACCCAGTCTTCCACCGTCACGACGGGGAAAGAGGCGCCATACGGCTTGCCGGTGGCGGGATTGGTGTGCATGGGGCCCGTCGAACCGAAGCAGGAACCCAGGTTGTTGACGCCGATGACAAAGAATTTGTTCGTATCGAGCGGCTTGCCCGGCCCCACCATATTGTCCCACCAGCCCGTGCTCTTCGGCTCGTCGGCATACACGCCGGCCACGTGGTGCGAGGCATTCAGGGCGTGGCAAACCAGCACCGCGTTCGATTTGTCGGCGTTCAGGGTGCCGTAGGTTTCATACATCAACATATAGTCCCGCAGCGATGCTCCGCTTTGCAGCTGCAGGGGTTGCGCAAAATACATGGTTTGCGGCGAAACGATTCCAATGGATGACATGTGTGTCGGTTTATAAAAGGGGGTGGCCCCACGGGCCATGGTCGATGCAGCACCGCGATGATAGGTGCTGCAACTTTAACACCAGGAAACATCTTGCCGCGCGCGATGTCTCCTGGTGCTGATATAGCGACAGTTTACATGAGCTGCAACTGTTGTACGGCTTCCGCGATCACATTTGGTTCCATCGAACGCATAATTTTGCGCATTTGTGGTGCGATCAGGCCCAGATCGCTGTTGAGGATCTCTTGCTTGACCGCCAACAGCTGGGCCGGATGCATGGAAAACTCGCGCAGCCCCATACCCAGCAGCAAGCGCGTGAGCTTCACGTCGCCCGCCATCTCGCCGCAGACGGCCACGTCGATGCCCGCCTTGTGGCCGGCGGCAATCGTCATGGAGATCAACTGCAGTACGGCCGGGTGCAGCGGATTGTACAAATGCGCCACTTCGTAATCGACGCGGTCGATGGCCAGGGTGTACTGGATCAAATCATTCGTGCCGATCGACAGGAAATCCATGCGCTTGACGAACATGGGCAGGGCCAGCGCGGCGGCCGGTATCTCGATCATGGCGCCCACTTCGACGGCGTCGTCGAACTTGACGCCCTCATCGCGCAGGCTGGCCTTCGCCTGGGCGATCATGGCCAGCGACTGGTCGATCTCGAAGGCATGCGCCAACATGGGGATCAGGATGCGCACCTTGCCGAAGGCCGAGGCGCGCAGAATCGCCCGCAGCTGCGTCAGGAACAGCTGTGGCTCGGCCAGGCAGTAACGGATGGCGCGCAGGCCCAGGGCAGGATTCAAGGCCGTATGGTCGGACTGGTCAAGCGGCTTGTCGGCGCCGATGTCGAGCGTGCGGATGGTCACCACGCGCCCTTTCATCGACTGCACCGTATTGCGGTAAGCCTCGAACTGTTCGTCTTCGGTAGGAATCTTGTGGGCGCGGCCCATGAACAAAAATTCGGAGCGGAACAGGCCCACGCCGCTTGCGCCCGATTCCAGCGCAAACGCGCAATCTTCGGGCAGTTCGATATTCGCCAGCAGGGTAACGGGCGTGCCGCATTTGGTGACGGCCGGCGTCTTTTTCAGCTTGCCCAGCTTCTTGCGTGCGCGCTGCATGGCCACCTGGCGCTCGCGGTACTGCTCCAGCACCAGCGCGCTGGGGTTGGCGATGACCACGCCGGCGTCGCCGTCGATGATCAGCCAGTCGTCCTGCTCGATCAGCATCGACGCCTGCGACATGCCAACGGCGGCCGGGATATCCAGGCTACGCGCGACGATGGCCGTGTGCGAGTTCTGTCCGCCCACGTCGGTAATGAAGCCGATGAAGGAGCGGTCGCGGAACTGCAGCATGTCGGCCGGCGAAATATCGTGGGCGACAACGATCATCTGCGCCAGCAATTCATCTTCGGCGGCCGCCTTGGGCAGCAGCTGTTCGGTGCCCAGCAAGACCTTCAGCACGCGTTCGGCCACTTGCTGGATATCGGCCTTGCGCTCGCGCAAATACGGGTCTTCGATTTCGTCGAACTGCGCCGACAATTCATCGATTTGCGTCAGCAGCGCCCATTCGGCGTTGTAATGGCGCGAACGGATGATGTCGAGTGGCGCTTCGGCGATCAGCGGGTCCGACAGGATCAGCGCATGCACGTCGATGAACGCACCCAGCTCGGTGGGCGCATCTTTCGGCAGCTCGTTCCACAGGGTTTGCAGCTCCTTGTGGACGGCAGCGATGGCGTTTTGCAAACGCTGGACTTCGGCTTCGATCTGTTCCTGGGCGACCAGGTAATGTTTGACGTCAAGGGCGGCCGGCGCCAGCAGATGCGCGCGGCCAATGGCGATGCCGCGGGAGACCGGGATGCCGTGGAGCGTGAAAGATGCCATGGGGTGACCTGTCGGAATGCGGCTGCGGCTGCGTTCGGCGGGCATTACTCGCCTTCGCCAAACCTGTCATTAATCAGGGCGGTGAGCGCATCGACACATGCCAGCTCATCATCGCCCTCAGCTTCCAGGGTCACTTTCGCGCCCTTGCCGGCGGCCAGCATCATGACGCCCATGATGGACTTGGCGTTAATGCGGCGCGCGTTGCGGGTCAGCCAGACGTCGCTCTTGAACTTGGCGGCGAGCTGGGTAAATTTGGCGGAGGCGCGTGCGTGCAGTCCCAGCTTGTTGATGATTTCGAGTTCTCTTTGAATCATTTTTGTATGGTCTCTATCCCTGAATGCACTACGCTGATGACAATCTTGGCCTATAAAACCCGCCGCCTTCAGGGCGGCGGCCATGCACTTCCTTATTCGCCCACACGGATGCGGTTATCGACGCGCACGGCGCCGCTTTGCGCACCGGCCAGCGCCATCTCCACCACCACGTCGAGCGTGTCGCGGCGATACGTGATGGCGCGCAGCAGCATCGGCAGGCTGATGCCGGCGATGACTTCCACCCGGCCCGCATCGGCCAGCTTGTTGCAGCAGTTCGACGGCGTGCCGCCCTTCACATCGGTAATCACCAGCACGCCGGAACCGTCGTCGAGGCGGCAGATGGCGTCCGACGCCAGCTTTTGCACTTCCGCCAGGTCCTGGTCGGCGACGACGTCGATGGCTTCAAAACGTTCCGTTGGCCCGCGAAACACATGCGTGCAGGCGGCGATGAAGGCCTGTCCCAGCGGTGCGTGTGTCATGAGCAAAATCCCTACCATGTTCATTTCACCTTCTGGCGCTGCTGCGCTTGTGCAACGCCATGTTCGACGGCGTCGACAAACATGGCCGCCACGTCAAACCCCGTCTGCTGCATGATTTCCTGGAAGCAGGTCGGGCTGGTGACATTGACTTCCGTCAGATAGTCGCCGATCACATCCAATCCTACCAGCATCAGGCCACGCGCGGCCAGGATGGGGCCCAGTTTTTCAGCGATTTCCAGGTCGCGCGCCGTCAATGGCTGCGCCACGCCCGTGCCGCCAGCGGCCAGGTTGCCGCGTACTTCGCCCGCCTGCGGGATGCGCGCCAGCGAAAACGGCACCGGCTTGCCGCCGATGACGAGGATGCGCTTGTCGCCCTTGACGATGTCGGCAATGAAGCGCTGCGCCATGATGGTTTGCGCGCCGTTCTCGCTCAAGGTCTCGATGATGGCGCCCAGGTTCAGGCCATCGGCCTTGACGCGGAAGATGCCCGTGCCACCCATGCCGTCGAGCGGCTTGAAGATGACATCCTGGTGCTTGGCATGGAAGGCGCGCAGGCGCGCTTCATTCGACGTCACCAGGGTTGGCGAGGTGAATTCGGAAAACTGGGCGATAGCCAGCTTTTCATTGTTGTCGCGGATGGCGGACGGTTTGTTGAAGACGTGCGCGCCCTGCTTTTCCGCCAGCTCCAGCAAATACGTGCCGTACACGTATTCCATGTCGAACGGCGGGTCCTTGCGCTCGATGATGGCGTCCAGAGCCGACAGGCGCACTTCCTCGCGCGAGACAACCTTGTACCAGTCGTGCTCGTCGCCCGTCAGCTCGATATGCTGTACCAGTGCCGTGACGATGCCCTCTTCCAGCGCCATGTCCTTCTGTTCGAAGGCGTACACGGCATGGCCGCGTTTGGCCGCCTCGCGCATCATGGCGAAAGTGGAATCTTTGTAAGTCTTGAAGCCTGCCAGCGGGTCGGCAAGGAATGCAATTTTCATGGTGCGTCCAATCGGGGAGCCTGGATAAGGAATGCTTGATTCTAGCCGAGATCGCCAGGCGCGGTAGTCACCGCGCCCGGCAAGCTGCATGGATGGATCAATACACCTCGGGATTCGGGTCCGTGCGCTCCATTTCCAGCGATGCAGCCAGCAAGGCCAGGCGCGCCACCACGCCATACACATAGAAGCGGTTCGGCGCGGCCGTGCCCGGCTTGGCCTTCAAGTCCGGCACGGCATGCTGCTGGGCAAACGCCAGCGGCACGTACTGCGAGCCGGGCGCGTTCAGGTTCTGATCCACGCCACGCTCAGCGTGCACGCGATAGAAGCCGCCCACCACATAGCGGTCGATCATGTAGACGACAGGTTCAGCCACGGCATCCTTGATGCTTTCAAAGGTCGGCACGCCTTCCTGGATGATGACGTCGGTGACGACCTTGCCATCCTTGACGATGGACATTTTGTCGCGCTGCTTGCGCGACAAGTCGCGCACTTCGCTGGCGTCGCGCACCGTCATGATGCCCGTGCCATACGTGCCCGCATCGGGCTTGACGATGACGAAGGGCTTTTCCTTGATGCCGTATTCCTTGTATTTCTTGCGGATCTTGGCCAGCAGCACGTCGATGCTGGCGGCCAGCGCATCTTCGCCCTCGCCTTCCTGGAAGTTCACGTCGCTGCACTTGGCGTGGAACGGATTGAGCATCCACGGATCGACATCGATCATCTTGCCGAATTTTTTCACCACTTCATCGTAAGCCGTGTAGTGGTTACTCTTTCGGCGCAGGGCCCAGCCCGCGTGCAAAGGCGGCAGCAGGCTTTGCTCGTGAATGTTTTGCAAGATATCGGGGATGCCATCCGACAAGTCGTTGTTCAGCAAGATCGTGCACGGATCGAAATCCTTCAAGCCCAGGCGGCGGCCGTTATTCAAGCGCACGAGCGGCTCGATGACGAGCATGTTGCCATCTGGCAACGCCAGCGGTGTCGGCTGGGTGATCTCGGGCGACCATGAGCCCAGGCGCACATGCAGCCCCGTCTGGCGGAAGATCTGCATCAGGCGCGCCACGTTTTGCAAGTATTGCGGCGTGGTGTTGTGCAATTCCGGCACCATCAGCAGGTTGCGGGCGTCCGGGCAATACTTGTCGATGGCAGCCATGGCCGCCTGCACGGACAAGGGCAGCATTTCCGTGGCCAGGTTATGAAAACCGCCAGGGAACAGATTGGTATCGACGGGCGCCAGCTTGTAGCCCGCATTGCGCAAATCTACCGAGCAATAGAAGGGCGGCGTGTGCTCTTGCCACTCCATGCGAAACCAGCGCTCAATGGCCGGCGTCGCGGCCAGAATCTTTTTTTCGAGGTCGAGCAGCGGTCCGGTCAGGGCCGTGACGAGATGGGGAACCATAGTTACATCCTTAAATTATGTGCAGTATTCAAAAAAGCACACAGAACTGCCGACTATATTACCGTGTAAGTAGCCCAAATCGGGGCAAAAGCCTTGTTTTAAAGACCTTTTCCATTCCCACAACGAAAAAAAGGCACCTCAAAGAGGCGCCTTTGCAAGCCTGGCATGCCGCGCCGGGGCGCTGACATGCCAGATCATGATCATTTAGCCATGATATGCCTGCTCGCCATGGCTGGTGATATCGAGGCCTTCGCGCTCTTCTTCTTCCGGTACGCGCAGGCCAATGACGATGTCGACCAGCTTATAGGCGATGACGGAGACCACGGCCGACCAGATGATGGTGGTGCCGACCGCTTGCGCCTGCACCCACACCTGGTGTCCGATCGAATACGGGTCAGCCGACATCTTGTTGGTGACATAGTCGAAGATGCCTTGACCGCCCAGTTGTGGTGCAGCAAACACACCGGTCAGCAAGGCACCCAGGATGCCGCCCACGCCATGCACGCCGAACACGTCGAGCGAATCGTCGGCGCCGATCAGGCGTTTCAGGCCATTCACGCCCCACAGGCAGATGACACCGGCCAGCAAGCCGATGACCAGGCCCCCCATCGGGCCGACAAAACCGGCCGCCGGGGTGATCGCCACCAGGCCGGCAACGGCGCCCGATGCGCCACCGAGCATGGATGGTTTGCCTTTGCTGATCCACTCGCCAAACACCCACGACAGGGTGGCGGCGGCAGTTGCCAGCAGCGTGTTGACAAAGGCCAGGGCCGCCACGTCACCCGCTTCCAGCGAGGAGCCGGCATTGAAACCGAACCAGCCCACCCACAACAGGGACGCGCCGATCATGGTCATCGTCAGCGAGTGCGGCGCCATCGATTCACGGCCGTAGCCGACGCGCTTGCCGATCATGATCGCGCCCACCAGGCCGGCGACTGCGGCATTGATGTGCACCACGGTGCCGCCGGCGAAGTCCAGCGCGCCTTTTTGCCAGATCCAGCCAGCCTTCAGGGCTTCGCTGGCCGAGGTAGCGGCATTCGTGATCAGGTCAGGACCGGTCCAGAACCACACCATGTGGGCGGCCGGCAAGTAGGCAAACGTGAACCACAGCACGACGAAGGCAAGCACGGCGGCAAACTTCGCGCGCTCGGCAAAGGCACCGACGATCAGTGCGCACGTGATGGCGGCAAACGTGCCCTGGAAAGCCACGAAAACGAACTCGGGAATGACGACGCCCTTGCTGAAGGTGGCGGCGGCGGCAAACGTCCCCTTGGCCGGATCCCAGATGCCGTTCAGGAACAGGCGGTCGAAGCCACCGAAGAAGGCGGTTTTTTCCGTGAAGGCGATCGAGTAGCCATAAATACACCACAGCACGATCACCAGCGCGAACACCATGAACACTTGCATCAGCACCGACAGCATGTTCTTCGAGCGCACCAGACCGCCGTAGAACAAGGCCAGGCCCGGGATGGTCATCAAAATTACCAGCAAGGTGCTGATCATCATGAAGCTGGTATCACCCTTGTTGGCGACGGGTGCGGCGGCTGGCGCGGCAGCTGCCGGTGCCGGAGCGGCAGCCGCGGGTGCTGCGTCAGGAACCGGCGTCACGGCGGGGGCGGCGACGGCAGTAGTCGCGACCGCTTCCGCCTTGGCGGGGGCATCGGCAAAGCTCGGCGTGGCGACGCCAAACGCACACAGACAGGCTATCCCAGCGAGCAATTTTGTTATATTTTTACGCATCAATATTCCCCTTAGAGCGCTTCGTTGCCGGTTTCACCGGTACGGATGCGGATGACTTGTTCCAGGTTGTAGACGAAGATCTTGCCATCGCCGATTTTACCGGTACGCGCTGCACCTTCGATCGCTTCGATGGCCTGGTCGACAATGGCGTCATCGACGGCCGCTTCAATCTTGGTTTTTGGCAAGAAATCGACGACATACTCAGCGCCACGATAGAGTTCCGTGTGACCTTTCTGGCGACCGAACCCTTTGACTTCGGTGACGGTAATGCCTTGCACATTGATAGCCGACAAGGCTTCGCGCACTTCGTCCAGTTTGAACGGTTTAATGATTGCTGTAATCATTTTCATGGCAGTCTCGCTTAAAAGGTTTTGGACACGGTCAGCACGAGACCAGATTTCGCCAGGTTCTTGCCGTTCGGTGCCAGCGACGTGATATTCGCCTTGACGTAGGCCAGTGCGACTGTTGCCACGCCGAAATCCTTGGTGACACCCAGCTTGTAATCGGTGTAGCTGAGGGCATCGTTGTGCTCGACCTTCTGACGTCCCACATGCAGGTTCAGCAGATAGCCTTCGTATACATCGATATTCGCGCCCACATCGAGGTAGCCGCTGTTCTTGCTGTCAGGCACGCCGAACAGATTGGTCGTCGAGTGCGAGTACTTGATGTAGGCCGGACCATAGCCGAGCTGGCCATATAGCTCGAAGGTGTTGGCATTGGTGCTCAGCCCATTCGAGGGATAGAAGTAGTACAGGCCGCCCACATCGTAGGTGAAATCCTTGCTGATCTCGCCACGCTTGCCGCCGTAGATATCCCATTCCAGATTGGTATCGCCGCCGCCATCCTTGATCCATTTGATGCTCGACAGCCAGGTCCCCACGTACAGACCCGTCGGATTGTGGGTATAGTCGGCACCGCCGCTGATGGCAGGATCGAGACGGCTTTGGGACACGCCGCGGTAACGGTAGTCGCTGGTCAGCGCCACGTTGTAGCTCACCACGTTATCAGGTACGGCTTCGGCAGCAGCAGGCGCTGCCACTGCATCCTGGGCCATGGCGCTACCGCACACAGCGGTCATGGCCAGCGTCAACGCTGCTACTAAAGTCAGGTTCTTGGACAGATTCTTCATGGCGATTTCCTTTTATTGAACTTTTAAAGCGGTTGAGGTTTAAAATCTTGGCTGGAGATCACAAAGCGTTCATAGCTTCTTTAGCAGAATACGTGCCAGCTCTCTTGCCACCTTGACAGGTGCATTTCCGTCCACACATACCCTGTAAGCCGCCAGGGCTGCGCTAATGGACTGCTGAAGCACAATGAGCCGCCCAGTTTCGCACCAGATTAACGCCGCTGTGCACCGCAATGGTGCGATGCACAGGCCGCACCATATAAGGACTGACCATGGACATGAATACCTTCTTTAACGACTTGCAAGGCAAGATCCATCAAGCCATCGAAAACTCGCCTGCCAAGGATATCGAGAAAAACGTGAAATCGATGATGACCCAGGGCTTCGCCCGCCTCGATCTCGTCACACGCGAGGAATTCGATATCCAGGCGCAAGTGCTGGCCAAGACCCGCGCCAAGCTGGACGCACTGGAATTGCGCCTGATCGAACTGGAAACGCGCCTGAACGAACCAAAGGCATAAAGTACCGCCGGCAAGGTCGCGTTATAGACGGCCTAGCTGGCATACCTCAAGCCTGACAGCGTTACAAGCGCTAGACTGATCCTGACCGCGCTCGCGCCACAGGGGAGTCTGATGAGTCTGGCCGTCCTGAAAAGCCGCGCCCTGGCCGGCATGGAGGCACCCGAGGTAAGTGTCGAAGTCCACCTTGCCAATGGCTTGCCCGCCTTTACCATTGTCGGCTTGCCGGACACGGAAGTGAAGGAATCGCGCGACCGCGTCCGCGCCGCGCTGCAAAATTGCGGCTTTGACATGCCGGCGCGGCGCATTACGGCCAATCTGGCGCCGGCGGACCTGCCCAAGGAATCGGGGCGCTTCGACTTGTATGGTGAGTGTCCTCCCCAATTTGACTTCTTATTTAGTCAGCTCCTTTAAGCTATCAATGAAACTTGGAGCAAGATGCAATTCTAAGTTGTATTCTTTTTATTTGCTGATAGGATGTTGTAGAAAATCCTAACTTATGTCATTTAATGAGACTTGAAACGCACGGATCAAAAGTCTATCTCACGAGCGATTCCGGAATCCTCCATGTACCGGGCACGCTATATCTGAACGAATCCTACGCAAACCCTCACACAAAACACGTCGTTGCCAGGGCATTGCGGGTCTGGGTACGCTTGGCCGATGCATTTAGCATTGACCTTGCAGCCCGTGCTCTTGCGGGACGCTGGCTAACCGAGGCCGAAAAGAAGGCACTGCGTTATTTGGTCTTCCGGCCAATTGAACAGATTGAGTCGATGTCCGACCGTGCGGTGACGACCATCGCATCGGCGACCAAGGACAAAGAACCGAACGAGCGGGCGGGCGCGGTTGAGCCCAATACAGCACTCAAGCAACTCGTAGGAATCGCGGACTTCCTGCTGTGGTTTCATACGAAGATCTTGGAACCACGCATGCCTATCGGATCTGCAGTGAGCGAAACCCTACAGCGACGAGTCGAGATATGTGCCACGGAGCTCAAGGAAGGCGTGCGCGGCACAAAGGCACTCCATCCCCACCGTATCCGTTCAATGCCGACCGAGCGATTCATGCTAATCTATTCTTCAGTGTTCCTGCGATCTGCAGACCTTTTAAGAACGCAGAGTGGAAAGATTGGCTGCAACCACTTGCGCGATCGGGCAATAATCTTATTAGCGGCTGAGGGCATGCGGCCAGGCGCCATCGGAAACGTCGCACTGGCGGACTTTAAGTGGACAGGTAAGAAGGAGCGTGGATATGTCACCATCAAAGATAACACCGCGAGACGTACCAAAAAGGTCAGCACAAGCACGCCCGTGCAGAAAGGTGCGGCTAGCAACCAAAACTACAACTCAGAAATTACCATAGCGATCTGGGCCACAACGGCCCAGGCCATACAGGACTACATCAAGAGCGAGCGAGTGGCTGTCATAACTCGCACCCTGCGCAACCGCTCAGAAGGATTCTTGTTCTTAGCTGAGCATGGCGGTCCGATTGGTGATCGTGGCACTATCGCTCATGTGTTCCGGCGGATGGGCAAAGGCTTGACCGAAATCGGATTGTTGTCAAAAGATCCGGCCGACCCCTATCTTCACGGCGAAGTGTACGACTTCGACGCTTACCTGCTACGGCACTCGTCTGTTTCGCTGTTCTATGCAACGAAGATCCAGACGAAGAGTGTAGACGTTGTGATGGATTTGATGAAGATGCGCTTCGGATGGTCCAAAGAAAGCGATATGCCAGCTCTCTATGCGCAACGGGCAATGAGCGATGCAGCTAGTCTAACGGTCGATGACTATATGGAGTCACTTTTAGCCGAGGCCAACGTCTCCAAAAATGCTGAAAAATGAACACTGTTAAAAAGATTGTTGGGCGTGCAATCGCAGAGTGGCAAGAAAATGTTCCGCTGCGCTGGACGATGTCCGAAACGCTCGGCAAAGGCAAGCGCGCCGAACTAAAGCAATCCTCGTTCGACCTTACCCCCCTGCTTGAATGCTACGACCGCGATTTCCTTCTCGCGCTCAAGGAGTGTTGGATCGACAGGGTTTTACAGGTAAGACCTACAACAATCTGGAATGATGCGTACCGAGTCCAGTCGGTTCTTCAAGCCTGCCAAAGTCAATTTATACAGATCTGCAATGAGCGTGCCGTAACGCCGCCTGTGTTTGAAAGAATTGACTCAGACCTTCTTATGGGTCTTTGGGCGGTGCAGGACCGCGTGCCGCAAACCTATCTGGCCACGTTCAAGACTTTTTACAACAGGCAACTCCACAACCCAACTCTCTTTCAGGCCGGCCTTCATTCGAGTGACTTTCCTAAAGGCAAGCGGAGTACTGACGATTCACAGGAGCTTGGAGCTGTAGGGCAACTTCGGAAACGCGTCCTGGCCAGCGCTTTGAGCCGGGCCACACTTGTACACATCCTCAATATCACAGAGGCAGCTTACGAGACAGGTGAGTTGAGTCTGGGCGTCTTTGCTTTTAGCCGTTTGCTGCTAAGCCGGGCGGCACGGCCGGAGTCATTCCGAGTACTTCGATTGAAGGATCTTCAGATCGACGTGATAGACGGCAAAAAGATCTACTTCCTCACGATCACGATCCCTAAGGCAAGAACTAGCGAAAGACCTTTAGCACATATTCGTCTACATCAAGAAGTAGGAATGATCCTTGACCGACAACGGGATGCGGTGGCCAAGCGACTAGGTGGATTGATTCAGGAAAAAAATGCGGCGCTCAGTGAAAGCATGCGGGCATCATCGCCTTACACAATTGGTGATCTACCGCTATTCCCTGGCGTAGGGACTAGCAACCGAATGTTTAAGGCGTCCAAAGAAAGGTTGGGGCTGATAGGAAACGCGAGCTATCTTGCCGGGTTCTACATGGCGCCTCTGAAGAAGCTGACCGGACTCAAGATGAATCACGTAATACTCAGGCACACCCTTGGCACGCAATTAGCAATCGCCGGGTGCTCAACTTCAACGATCGCTGCCGTGTTGCTCCATGCTACTCATCGAGCAGCCAACGTTTATGTCGACTTAATCTTTTCAGGCGCTATCGATGAACTCAGCGACTCCCTGGAGCCGGCATTCTTGGAGCATTTCCCCGTGATCAAGCATGTTGTATCAAGCAAAGATGTGATCTCGCCGGCCAAACGGATCGTGTCGCCCTCCGTGGATCGTACGCGTCGCGAAATAACTGGAGAATGCGGTCGACATCAAATATGTCAGTACGCCCCAATCGCTTGTTATGAGTGCCCCCGCTTCAAACCCTGCTACGACGTCGACCACACAATCAATCTGGAGCGAGTCAATGAGGAAGTCGAGTCTGCACGCGGCGGTGGCCTGCCGCGTCAAGCCGACATAAAGCGGTACATGCATATTGCAAACCGAATCCGAATCGTCATCAACATTTGCGAGGTCAAGCGGCAAGCAATTGAGGCTGAGCGTGCAAAAGTAGAGATGGCTCGATGAACCAGATAATCGGTCTCGATCTGGCTCGGAGCAACGAGGTGCTACAGACGTTGGCCCAGCAGTGCCGAGAAAACATGAGGCAGCATTGGCCGCAGGTCAATTTCGATGGGGACTCGTGGCCAATCTACACCTTGTATGACACCAAAATGCTTGATGTGGGGTTCGGTGCAGCGATCATCGACTTCGCAGGTACAGATGCGAGCTATCTTTTAGCCTTTCGCTGCCTTATGGCCCGTGCGGCGCTCGAAGGCAAGGCCAAAAGTCCGCGACTAGCTCTCCTGGCCTGGAGGTTACTCCATCGTCAAACCGTTCCTCTTGGGGCATTGCATCGCCATCACATCTGTGATCTCGAAGAGGATGAAGTAAAGAAAACCAATCCGGCGGCGGCTCATCCGGTTTTAAGCTCATTAAAACTACTTGGAGGGATGCTTGACGACCTCGCGCGTCTAGGAGTGATCAGCTATTTAGGATGGGGTCCTAGCGCGGTTGCCAAGGAGACGCTACGAAACATGAGTATAGCGTGGCGAAAGCAACGCCGGGGTAACAAGGACATTGAAGTCTTGGATCGGCAGATCGAGGGCCTCTCAGATGCAACACAAGCAATGCTTTTATGCGATGAACGCTTGTCCGCACCTGACCGATCAGCTATAGCGGTAGCCAACATACTAATGTGCGCCCCATCCCGAATTAATGAGCCGCTATGCATGCGGGTCAGCGACCGCTATAAAATTGAAGATTACGCCAAGCGTCCGAACGGGGATGAAGTAGGCCCGCTTTTTCAAGCACACCAATTACTGCTGATGAAGGGCTCAAAAGGGGCAGATTGGTCAGGAAAACCAATTCTCAACTTCATGATTGGTCTGAGCGAGATCTGCTGGAACACCATCCTCCAACTTGGGCAGCGGTCTAGGACTCTTCTGGAACACTACGAGCAAGATCCCAATCGCCTATATCTGCTACCGGAACTTGAATATCTCCGGGGCACTCTAATATCAAAAAATTCTTTGTGGAAAATTACAAACCTGACCAATCGAGAACCGAGCCGTACTGAAATTTCGGGGACAGGTTCAGGCGTTTGGGCGACATTTACGAATCTGCACAAGGGCGACGTTACTGCGGTCGTATTAATTGAAAACCCGCGTAGTCACCGATCTGATGGCGAAAAAAACCGCAACGTTAAAATTCAAGTACTAAAGTGGCAAGCGATAGAACTCTATTTACTCGAGAGAGTGCGCGAGCGCATGGAGGCTATGCGTCGAGTGACTAGGCAAAATCGATACTATGGTGTGCTAAGCGAAATGCTCATGCTCGTGGACACTAACCGCACTCCTTACCTGCCGCAGGCGTGGGATGCCGATGCTATACGCGCTCGGTTGAAAACTGCACCCTGGAGGCAAAAAAAGGGCTGTGAAGTAAGCGTTTTCATTAAGCTCGACCTTCAGATGACTAAAGATGGCGAGTTGGTGGACTGTCAAATTGAGCCGCATGACACGCGGCGATGGCTAACTACAAAGGCTCTGGATGCTCAGGAGAGACTGAGTGACGTGCTTATCAACAAGTGGGCCAACCGGATCAACGTTACCCAGTTGGCGGCCTACGACTTACGAACTGCCGAACAGAAAGCGAACCAAGCTGCGCTGCCAGTTCCCAAAGAATTGCAATCCATCACCGCGGGTCTTCAGGCATTGGAGGGAATCGAAAACGAATATGGCCTGCACACTGAGATTGTAGTTGCCCATGGAGATGGGCTTGCGGTCACGAGCGTAGATGCGGTCACGCAAGCCACCGAGAACCGCCCTGTAGCACGTAGTGGCAACCAGATCATCATTCTCTATCCTAACCGTTTCGGCATATGCCTTCATCAGCATCACGAGACACCTTGCCGGGCATATGCCGGGTGCTCTGAAGGATGTAACGAACAGTTAACGGTTAAAGGACATCTACCGACCAACGAAGAGTGGCGCAGGCAGGAGGTACTGAACAACCGCAGCATAGTCAACCAGTTGCAGGCCTTGATCACCGCTCGCCAGCGGGGCCTAGCCGACGACCCAGCGACGCTCGATGCCCACCTACTGACGCTGATTAAAGGAGTTAACATGCGAACTATGGCCGATGAGCTCATTGAACGCTTTCATGAAATCAAAGTGCAGATCCATGATCTGCACTTCAGGAACGAACTTGAGGCGGCATTCGTTTCCCATGGTGTCGTCACTCGCCTCGATGACCCAGCTGTTCCAAATGGTGCCCTAATTAAGTACCACAACCCTTCCAAACATGCTGCACCCGGTCACGAGCGCGCGCTAGAAGCACAGTGCGGTGGTCGCAAGGAGATGCAACGGCAAGACACTCTCTTCTATCAGGAACATCCTGAATTGGCTCCTCGAACTTTGGGGCTAAATGATGAGCGCCATCTGCTTGAAGTTGATGATGATAATGATGAAGAGGGGAAAGATGAACAAGCGGCCTGATAAGATTCTTAAGGGTGATTCCAGCGTTATTTCTAAGGGGCAGGCCGGTGCGAAAGTGGTATTGACTGAATCCCTTGCCCGTAAGATTGTTCGCATGATCGAGCAGTTTCCCGACGCGAGCGTTGCAGTTACTTGGAACAACGTGATACTGCAGACGAAGTTACGCTTCGGCCACCATTTCCGCCGTAACGTGTTATCCCAGAAGACTTGGAACGGACGTAAGCTTATTGCAGAGGCGTTCCAGGATGCCCAAGAGATACAGCGTCGTCAAGCCCGTGACACTGCCCCGAAATATGCTAACGAGCCTCGAGCACGATTGCGCCTTATCGTATCCAAGCTGCAGTCCGAAATTCTTGCCTTGCGTGAGCAATTGGACCGCGTACGTGCCATGCAATACGACGAAGTTCACTCGCTTCTAGATACACGAACACCTCTCAACAGGCTGGTGGGATTGAGATCGGAGCTTAGCTCAACGGTCCCTAATGGTTTCGAACTAAAACCAATAGTGAACCCGAAATAACGTTAGGCGTCCTCCCAGTCACGTCTATATGATCTGATCCGATGTCCGCATGTTTGAATAGGGTGCGAGATAAATTATGCCGACAAATTCAATTATGGACACAAAAATTCAGGCGGTCATTTCGTTGCCGAAGCGCGTCCCCTATCGCCGGCATAGCTACAGCACCGACTTTACCCGCGAATGACGCGGCAGCGAAGGCAACGCCCCGTGTTGCACACTGCGTAACGTTTGCTGATCTTTGTCGAAGTCCCCGTGTGTGGCCGACGAGGTGTACAGGCCTTCAGTACCGATAGCAACTGACCATAGCTGCCGAGTTTACACAGCATGAGGCAACCCTTCCAGCCGACTGACAGTAGGGCCAGTTGATCCTAATACATGGACGTCTCGCTTTCGGCAACGTGATCATTGATTTGTGAAATTGAAGATGCATTTCAGCATGTCGGGCGGCTTCCTCCCGAGGCTGTGAAAAAACGCGATCGTAGATCGCCGAACTATATCAAGATACCGCGTGTGGTTGAACAGAGTGTATTTTTGCGAGTAGCTCGACAGCTAATTCGATGGATATCCCGCGCTCCGCCAGAAAGGCAGCTGCGAAAAATACTCCATGTGATCGCGCCAGTTCAATCGCAGCGCCACAAATTCGCCAAGTTATGAGGTCCATGCCTTGACCATAGTCTACTGCGTCAACGGCGTTTTGATGTTAATCAAACAGCGACGAGAAAACCGATACATCAGGTGACCGGATCGACGCTTCACCTCTACAACTAGCTGTATGCCGCAATATTTCACCTGAAAATATTGAACTACATCGAGCGACTGCTAGTTGTAGAGACCTGCATTTGAAACGGGCTCGACCAGCATTCCAGTCGATTCTCGGCCAGGAATAACTGCAACTGACGGTTCCGCAAACCAGCATTAGCTGCAAATGAACCTGCACTTACCAGCGCATCCTTACGGTCTGGCGCGACACCCAGCCAGCGGCGAGCGTCAAGCGCGTAATCGGCCACTGGCTGGATGTGCTGGCCGAAATCGAGGCCGATAGCAAGGCGGTGTTGAACATCCTGGGCAGTTGCAGATAATGCTGGTTCGCGACGATGAAATGCAGGTCGGCGCGGATAAATGCAGGTTCATTTGCAGCTAATGCTGGTTTGAGGGGGGCGTGAGTCGCAGTTATTCCTGGCCGAAAATCAGCTGGAATGCTGGTCGGGCACGTTTCAAATGCAGGTCACTACACATAGCTGCGGAAATTGTAGCAGCTTATCCGCTGCCAGGTGGCGCGCCATTTCTGAGCGATGGTTTCAATATGCTGGTCCCGCCAAGTCGTGCCGGTGTCGGAACGTACAGCGCTCTTGTGCGGTGGAATGATCACTTGCGCATCGGGCTGCTGCAACGCCAGATGAAAAACTTGGCGTATGAACAGCGCGGTCTCGATTGCCACATTGGAATACTTTGTTGGCCGGCCGCGCGCCCCGGTCTTCGCTGGACACCACTCGGCAATCGCCTCTTCGGTAAACCACATCGTAAAGTCACCGCGCCGCTTGAGCGCGGCGTTGTACGCAGGCCAGTTCGTCACCTTGTAGTGCGGCTTCTCGAATTTGTGGCGACGCTCTTCGCTGTGTTTGTACGGCACGGGCCTACCTGGAAAGAAATGATGCCAGATTGTACACTTCTGTGGCGATCGGTCGAATTATTCAACAACGCCCCACAGCGCGGAATCGCGTCCCGACGCCGTGACGCTGTTTTACTCGACCGCCGACAATCAGGTCGGCCGCATCCGCCTGTCGGCGCGCAAGAAGATGTCGCTGTGGCGCTGGCTGATGCCGTATTGAGCTGCGCCTCAGGGACGGCGCCGCCCCAGCATGACGTGCAGCACGCTCAGGCCACCCAGCCCCAGGCCGACGATCCAGTGCAGCGCCGACCAGACGGGCCGGTCGCTTTCGCCGGCGATGTAGTAGAGGCCGAAGCCGCTCAGTATCAGCGCCGCCAGGGTCAGCATCATGCTCCAGCCCGACGCGAGGTTGCGCCCGGCCTTCAGGGCGCGGCGGATGTGGCCGTTCATCAGGCTGCCGAGGAAGAACAGCGCCGCCATGGTGGCCGCGCCATGTACTTTCATGGCCCACGGCTCCAGCGGGTGGATGGTTTCGCCGAACTGGCCGGGCGCGCGCAGGTAGTAGCGCGCCAGCAGCCAGGCCACGCCGCTGAGCAGCAGCGCGGCGCCGCTGGCGTAGACGCAGCGGCGGTGCCAGCGTTCCAGGCGCAGGTTGATGTGGTGGCGCGGGTGCGCGTGCGGGGTGGCGGGTTTGTGGGAGTGCATCGTTCAGATTATAAGCGCTGCGGCGCCGAAGACGGCCAGCGCCGGGTGGCGTGCGTCGCCGCTGGCCAGGACGATTTTGGTCAGCGCGTCGGCCACGGCGCAGGTGGGCGCTTGCACCGTGGCGCTGGCCGGGCCCGTCATGGGCCGGCCGTCGCGCCCGTCGACGAGGGCGCTGACGGCGGCGCCGTCCTTGTCCCGGGCGGAAAAATAGCTGGCCGAGGTGGCCAGCGCGGCGTCGCTGAGTTGCAGTTGCGCGGCGCCGGCGGTGGGCTCGCCCGGCGCGCGCAGCGTCACCGGGAAGGCGGCGGTGCCGAGCACGCGCAAGTCGCCGCCGGCGTTGACGCAGGCGCTGCGCACGCCGGCGCGCGCCAGCGCGGCCACGGCCAGGTCGACCGCGTAGCCCTTGGCGATGCCGCCCAGGTCGATCCAGCCCTCGGCCAGCTTGCGCACCGCGCCACTATCGGCGCAGCGCAGCACCTCCACGTGCGGCGCGTAGCGGGGCGCCGCGCCGGCGGGCGCCGGCAGACAGTCCCAAGCCACCAGTTGCGCCGCGCAAGCGATGTTGAAGATGCCCCGCGAGGCCGCCGCCACCTCCTGCGCCAGTGCCAGCACGGCCCAGGTGTGGGCGTGCACGGCGAGCAGGGCGCCGGGCGGCGCGCGGTTCAGGCGCGCGACGTCGCTGGAGGAGGCCTGGAAACTCATCAGGGTATGCACCAGCGCAACCTCGGCGAAGGCCAGCGCGGCCGCCGCGTGGGCGTCCCGCTCGGGCAGGGGATCGTTGATGCAGATTTCGACCAGGGTGCCCAGCAAGGGCTGGGCGCGGCGGATCATTTTTTCAGCACCACCTGGGCGATGGCGGCGATGCGCCGCACGCCGTCGGTGACGTGGGTGGCCGAGAGGGTGGCGCCGCTGATGTTGGCGATGCCCTCGCCGACGCTGAGGCCGGCCGGCGCGCTCTTGCCGACGAACTGGCGGCGCCAGGCCGGGTTGCGGATTTCGCCGCCGTGGCTTTCGCGGTAGGTGAGGATCTCCACCTGGCGCACGCTGGCGTCGGGGTTGACGCCGACGGCGTAGGAGATCAGTTCGAACTTGCCGACGACGTCGTCGAGGATCAGGTAGCCGATCGTCGCCTCGGCCTTGTAGGCGGCGAAGACGCGCCAGTTGACCGAGCGCGCCGGCAGGGCGCAGAGTTTTTCCACCTGCTGCATCTGCGCGCCGTTCAGCGCCAGGTTCTGTTCGCGGAAGCCGCTGGCCTCCGGGAACATCAGGCGCTGGGCCTGCTCCAGGTTCAGATACTGGGTGGCGAAGGCGGGCGCGCTGGCCGCGCCGGCCGCCAGAGCGGCCAGGTGCAGGGTTTTCATCATGCGCGAATTTTAATACGAAAAGCCCACGCCCAGGTTCAGGCGGTCGCGCGTGTTGTCTTCGCGGAACTTCTGGTAATCGGCCTTGAGCACCACGCCCTCGCCCAATTTCAGGTTAGCGCCGATGGTGGTGACTTTTTCGTCCGCACCGGCGGCGATGCCCAAGCCCTGCGGTACGGCAGCGTAGCTCTTCGCCGTGTTGTACTGCTCATAGCGCAGGAAGGGGCTGAGGGTGTAGTCGCCCGCCTTCAGCAATTGGTAGGCTGCTTGCAGATACCAGCCGGCGAAGACGCTCGGTAGCGGGTTCGGCGCGCCGACGTTGGTTTCGTTGATGGCGTCGGTGTGGCTGATCTGGCCGCGCGCGTACAGCGCCGACAAGTCCCAGTGGCCCGGCGTGTAGCGGCCGTGCAGATCGAACAGGGTGATGCGCGCGTCGTTGGCGGCGAAGCCCTCGGTCTTGTGGCCGGCCTTACCGGTGAAGACGGAGCCGCCCAGCAGCAGGCCGGGTACGCCGCGCCAGTTCAGGGCACCGTGCATGCTCAGGTCGCGCGACTTGGCCAATTGGCCTTCCTGGTGGATGCTGCCCAGCGGCGATTCGCGCCCTTCGCCGTCGGCGCCGGATTGCCATTTGCTCAGGTCGAAACCGGTGGTGACGCCGGCGTCCCAGCTCAGGCCGTTGGCGAATTCGCCCGACAGGCCCAGGCCCACTTCGCGCCAGGTCGAGGGGATGATGGCCGTCTCGACGAAGTTGCGCTCGACGCCGTAGTAGGCGGTCGGCTCGTGGTTGGTGTTGAGCAGGCCGACCGGCATCAGGAACAGGCCGGCCTTGCCGCGCAAGCCGTTGCCGAATTCGCGCTCGACGTACAACTGCTCGACTTCGCTCTCGCCCTTGTCGTCGGCCGAGACGACCGCGTGTTCCCACTCGAACTCGGCAACCACCTTGGTCTTCTCGTCGAAGCGGTGCTGGATGCCGATGACGGCGCGCCGCACGTCGCTCTGGGCGGCGCTGGCGTCCTTGCTCGGACGGTTGTAGTTGATCTCGCCGTAGCCGGTGAAGACGGTGGCCGGGCCGGCGGCGGAGACCACGGGCGCGGCGGCCTGCGGCGCTGGAGCGGCCGCCACCTGTGCCGTCAACGCCTGCTGGCGCTGCTCGACGATGTCGGTTTTCTTGACGCTGGCCTTCAATTCGCTCTTCAGTTGTTCCAGTTCGGCGGCCATTTTTTCGATGCGTTGCAGCAGTTCGGGTTCGCCGGCCAGGGCCGGCAGCGGTACGGCCAGGAATGCGGCGGCGAGGGCGGCGGCGATCAGGTTTTTGCTCATCATGATGTGTTCTCTTAAATGAATTTTGAAATGAATAGAGGGATTAGTTTGCTTTGTAGCCGTCCGTCAGCGTGCCGAGGAAGGTCACGACATCGGCGATTTCGCTTTCCGACAGCGCCGGCGCCATGCCGGGTTTGCGGTTGTAGGGCACCTCGACGATGTTGACGTTGCCGCGGTACTGGGCCGGTAGGTCGTTGAATTTGTCGACGCTGCCGTCGGCGGCCAGCGGATACCATTCCTCCGGATTGGTGTCGCGGCGCACGTAGAAGGCCGTCACTTTGCTCAGGTCGGTGAAAGCGCCGTTGTGGAAGAACACCTTGCGCGTGGCGACGTTGCGCAGGGTCGGCACCTTGAAGGCGCCGCACAGCTCGGCGCGGCCGGCCAGGTCGGTGCGGTCCGGGCCGCACAGGCCCAGGTCGAAGTAGGCCGGGTCCCGCGTGGCGGCGATGGCCGGATTGCGCGGCACGCCCAGGTTGTCGAAGCTGAAGTCGGTGAACAGCGGCGGTTTGCCGTCGGCGCCCACGCTGCTGGTGTGGCAGGCGGCGCAATTGCCCTTGTTCGGATTGTTGAACAGGGCCAGACCGCGCAGTTCGGCCTCGTCCAGCTTGACCTTGCCGGCCAGGAAGGCGTCGAACTTGGAGTCGTAAGGATGGAAGGCCGGATCCTCCAACTGATACTGCTGCAGGGCGAAGGTGAGGCGGGCGAAGGCTTGCTCGGGATTGTCGAAGATGGCGCCGCCGAAGACCTGGCGGAACTGTTCCGCGTAACCGGTCTTTTTCAGGCGGGCGACGACTTCCTCCTTGCTGGCGTTGGCCATTTCATGCGGCGCCAGGAAGGGCCGCTGGGCCTGTTCGGCGAGCGACTGGGCGCGCCCGTCGCGGTTGATGCCGCCGGTCGGCGTGCCGTCCTTGGCGAAGAAGAAGGCCGGCGTCAGGTTCAGGTAGCGCAGCGAGGGCGAGGCGCGGGAGCCCTGCGCGTCGCCGTTCGGGCCGCCCATCTGCACGGCCAGATGGTCGCTTTGTGCGTGGGCGTTGGCGGCGTTGTGGCAACTGGCGCAGGATTGCTTGCCGGACACCGAGAGCGACTGGTCGCTGAAGATTTTTTCGCCCAGCGTGGCGGCCGCGGTCAGCGCGGCGCCGCTCACCGACGACGACGCGGTGGCCGGCGCATTGCCGCCGCCACCGCCGCAGGCGGCCAGAGCGAGGGCGAGCGCCAGGACGGCGCAGCGGGACAAGGTGCGCGAAGACACGAAAAGACGGGTTCTATTGTTCATTGCTCGGATAGTCAGGGGACGGAAGGGAGCGCCGTAGCGCGAATGAGAATGATTATAATTTTCGATTGCCGTTGTTGCAATTCGGCAGCACGGACCAGGCCGATCGGCGCGTCCGGCGGGCGCGCAAGTGTTGTTTCTTAGCACAGAGCGGGCTGGCGGGCGCCGCCCGGCGCTTGCGTGCGTCTGCGCACGCAAGCGCGGCGCCGGAGGGCGAATACTGGCCTGCATCTCTTAGGCGTTGTTGAATAATTCGACCGATCGCCACAGAAGTGTACAATCTGGCATCATTTCTTTCCAAGTAGGCCCGTGCCGTACAAACACAGCGAAGAGCGTCGCCACAAATTCGAGAAGCCGCACTACAAGGTGACGAACTGGCCTGCGTACAACGCCGCGCTCAAGCGGCGCGGTGACTTTACGATGTGGTTTACCGAAGAGGCGATTGCCGAGTGGTGTCCAGCGAAGACCGGGGCGCGCGGCCGGCCAACAAAGTATTCCAATGTGGCAATCGAGACCGCGCTGTTCATACGCCAAGTTTTTCATCTGGCGTTGCGGCAGCCCGAAGGCTTCATGAACTCGCTTGCCCGTGACCTGAAGGTCGAGATCAGCATCCCGGATTTGGGGTTTGAGGTGCAGTGGAACGGAAAATCGGGTTAAGGAGTTGGCGCCACCTTCAAGTATTGATACACGGTCTCCCGACTGATGCCGAACTCACGCGCAAGCGTTGATTTCTGCTCGCCGGCACCAGCGCGGCGGCACAGCTCGACAACCTGGTTGTCCACCAGCGCTTTCTTGCGACCTCGGTAGGCGCCGCGCTGCTTGGCCAATGCGATCCCTTCGCGCTGCCGCTCGCCGATCAAGGCCCGCTCGAACTCCGCGAACGCGCCCATGACCGACAGCAGCAGGTTGGCCATTGGCGAGTCTTCGCCGGTGAAGCTCAGGCACTCTTTGACAAATTCGACTCGTATCCCGCGCTTGGTCAACGTCTGTACCAGCCGGCGCAGATCGTCCAAGTTGCGGGCTAGACGGTCCATGCTGTGCACGACTACTGTGTCGCCTTCGCGGGCGAATGACAGCAACGCGTCGAGCTGTGGCCGCTGCGTGTCTTTGCCGGATGCCTTGTCGGTGAACAGCTTGTCCACCTGGACCTGATCGAGCTGACGCTCTGGATTCTGGTCGAAGCTGCTGACCCGGACATAACCTATGCGCTGACCTCGCAAAACGTGCCTCCTTAACAAGATGTGTCAGGAAAGACTCTATGACCGTTCAAGGCATATGTCAAGTAACTACGATACCGACCCTATTCTGACGTATTGCGCTCGGGTCTTCTGACATCAGGTTAGGGTGTAGCTCAATCTGACGCATCAACGCTTGAAGGCCAACAAGAGAACGCCACCAGCGACCATCGCAATGCCCGACCACTCGCGAAGTGATGGCCGTTCGCCCAGAAATGCGAACGCGAACACAGCCACCAGAACGAGGCTAAGCTTGTCCACCGGCGCGACCTTGGATGCGTCTCCTATCTTGAGTGCCCGGAAATAACATACCCAAGACGCACCAGTGGCTAGGCCGGACAACCCAAGGAACAACCAGGTCTTCGACGAAAGCTCGAAGGGGTTGGACCACTTGCCCGTGTAAGCCACGAACACTGACAGTACGACAATGATGATTGCCGTGCGGATCAAGGTGGCCAGATCGGAATCGACGCCCTGAATACCAATTTTGGCAAAAATGGCTGTCAGTGCCGCAAAAACGGCGGACAGAATTGCCCAATAGAACCAGCCGTTTGGTGTCGCCATATATTTCCTTAAAGTGGTTTAAGCCAGAGAAATAGTGCGTGATTGAGGTCTTCCATGTGGTCTCCGGGGCCGAATCACCCAACTGGGGCGACCCGGCCTTGTGGCGTGTAGTTAGTCTTGCTTGTCGTGGTCGTCATCGCGATCAGCTTTGTCTTCGGCGGACGAAATGACCGTGCCTTTGTCGGCATCGACCCTCACATCAAAGACTTTGGCCCCACTGACGACCTCCACGTCGTAGACCCAGCCCTGTTTCGAGTTCTCGTACTCGGCGCGTGAAGCCTTGCCGTTGGCGTGTTGCTCGGCAGTGGTGACAGCCTGAGCCATCGGGATTTTGGCCTTGGCGATGGCTAGGGCATCGTTTTCCATGCCGCCTTGGGCGGCATAGGCAACGGTGCCCGCAGCGGCAATGGCTGCGGCCAGGAGAGAAAGTTTGCTGTAGCGATTCATGGTTTTTCTCCAAAAAGAACGCAGGTATTTGCGCAATGGAGAGATTACGGAAGCTGACTTAGCTGGCACTGAGCCGCTCAAAAATAGCTTAACGTGCTTTATTTTCCGTTTTCTGCGATGCCCCCCCCAACAGGCTAGTCTCGACACTTAATCACGGGTCTCGGGGCGAAGCCCTGATTCGACTGCGACGGGCGCAAAGCGACCTAGCGGGTGAAACACTGGATGAATTGAGCGCAGCGATATACATCTGGCATCCTGTCCTTTACTGTTAGGGCGTGGGTGTTGTGACTTTGCACTGACTTTGCATCAAAGTTGCACCGCAATGGCGCCATTTCGGTTGTGAGTTTGTTGGCAGATTTACAGGATTCTGATTTGTAGCTGGCGAGGATTAGTCTTGAGTTGGGCGCGTGTCTGGATCCTGTGCGAGGTACCGTGGTTGTGTTCGGGATACCGTGGCGATGAGCCGCTACGTTGATTCAGAACCGCGCGAGTCGCGCAGCAGCGCCGAACAGGTTCTCGATCGGTTCGGGTCTGTGCAGCAAGAACCCTTGCGCGTAGTCGATGCCGATCTCACGCACGCGCGCCAGCACTTCAGTCCGGTCCACGAACTCGGCGACCGTTTTGACCCCCACCACCCGGGCCACGTCGACGAAACAGCGCACGGCGGCGGCGTCCAGCGGGTCATCGATCATGTCGCGGATGAAACTGCCGTCGATCTTCAGTAGATCGACCTTGAGGGTCTTCAGGTAGCCGAACGACGAAGCCCCGACCCCGAAGTCGTCGAGCGCCACCCTGGCCCCGAGAGCGCGGACCTGTTCGATGAAGATCGCGGCATCCGCCATATTGGTGACGGCGGCGGTCTCCGTGATCTCCAGACAGATGCGCCGGCAGACCGCGCTGCCGGCTTTGGTCAACGCGTCGATGGCATGTAGGTGAAACGCCCGGTCACCCACTGACTGTCCTGATAGGTTGATGCACAGAGTGTCGATAGCATTCACATCTGGCATAGCCTGGATCTGCTGCAACGCGCGCTTGAGTACCCAGCGGTCGATTCGCGTGGCCATGTGGAAGCGCTCTGCAGCCGGCAGGAAGGCCCCCGGCTGGATCAGGCTGCCATCACTGTCCAGCAAGCGGATCAGCACTTCCGCGTGCAGCCCCGTTGAGCCCTCGCAAAGTGCTTCGATGCGCTGCGCATAGAGCACGAACCGGTCTTCATCCAGCGCCTGCTCCAGGCGCGTGGCCCACTGCATTTCGCCATGACGTGCACGCATGGCTTGGTCGGTGTCGAACCAGGCATGCACGCGGTTGCGGCCCGCCTCCTTGGCGGCGTAGCATGAGGTGTCTGCGGCCTGCATGGCGGCGGCCGTGTTGGCCCAGCGGTGGTCCACCGGCACCAGGCCGATGCTGGTGCCGATGCGGAAGCGGCGCTCGTCGTGCAGGAACCTGAACTCATCCATACGGTCGCAGATCTGCTGTGCTACGCGCTGGGCCTGGTCGGACGGGCAATGCTCCAGGATGACCGCAAATTCGTCCCCCCCCAGGCGTGCCAACGTGTCGCGCGCGCGCACGGCTTCGCGCAGCAGCTTGGCGACCTGCTGCAGGAGCTGGTCCCCCACCGAATGTCCGCAGGCGTCGTTCACGAGCTTGAACTGGTCGAGGTCGATGTACAGCAGGGCATGCTCGCTGCGTTCCTCATGGGCCTTGTCCAGCGTTCGGCGCAACCGAGTCTCGAACTCGGCCCGGTTGACCAAGCCTGTGAGCGCGTCGTGCGTGGCGCGGTAGCTCATCTCGCCTGACAGGCGCCGCTGTTCGGTCACGTCGTGAAAGACCAGCACGACCCCGAGCACGTCGCCGTTCGGATTGCGGATCGGCGCAGCGGAATCCTCGATGCCGAACTCGTCGCCATTGCGCGAGATGAGCACCGTGTGGTTAGCCAAGCCCACGATCTTGCCCTGTGCCAGGCAGGTGGCCACAGGATTCTCGGTGTGATGCCGGGTCTCTTCGTTGACGATGTGAAAGACCTGGGTCATTGGTCGCCCGAGTGCTTCACTGGACAGCCAGCCGGTCATGCGCTCGGCTGCCGGGTTCAACCAGGTCACCTGGCTTTGCGCGTCGGTGGTGATCACGGCGTCTCCGATCGACTGCAGAGTCACGCGCAAGAGCTCATGCTGTTCGGCCAGTTGGTTGGAGAGCTCGCGCAGTGGCGTCACATCCCAATTCACGCCCACGATGTGCAGAGCCTGGCCCACGGCGTCACGCGTCACACTGCCAGCGGCACGAAGAAAGTGCACGGAGCCGTCGCTCCAAATCACACGAAACTCGGAGCGAAAATCGGCACCGTTTTCCAAGGACGACTTGAACTCTAGCTCAGCGCGGCTTCGATCGGCGGGGTGAAGGTGGCGAGCCCAGAGCTCGTAGCCGTCCGTACCCGTTCCCTCAGGCAGACCGTACAGCGCGTACATCAGGGCATCCCAAGTGAGTACGCCGGTTTTCACGTTCAGCTCCCACACCCCGATGCCACCGGCTTCGGTCGCCAGCGTGACGCGCTGTTGAGCGGCCTCTAGAGCCAAGCGACCTTGCACGCGCAGGGTGATGTCCTGGAAGGCGCCGTACAGCCGCACCGGCTTTCCGTCCACAAACTCCGCGTGGCCCGCCGCACGTACCCAGATCCTGTGACCGCCCTTCTGGATGAACGGCAGTTCCAGGTCCCAGTCCGTGCCGTCGGCCATGGCCTGCGCCACGGCCGCCTCGACGATGGGGCGCGCTTCCGGCGCATAGAAGTCGATTGCCTCGGCCAGCTGGGGCTGGTAGCCAGGCTCCACACCGTGGATGCGACAGGTCTGCTCGGACCAGTGGATGCTGCCGCTGGCGATGTCCACCTCCCAGCCCCCGACCCGTGCTAGGGCACCCGTTCGGTTGAGTAATTCCTCGCTCTTGCGCAACCGATCTTCCTGCGCCTTGCGTGCCGTGATGTCCAGGTGGGTGCCGAACATCCACTCGGGCTGGCCCTCTGCGGTGCGGGTCAGTACCTTGCCGCGGTCGAGCACCCAGACCCAACGGCCATCGCGGTGGCGCATGCGCACCTCGCATTCGTAGGCCACCGTCTCGCCCGTAAAGTGAGCCTGAAGCAGCACACTGGATCGCGCCATGTCCTCGGGGTGGGACAGATCGACCCAGGTCTGGATGGTGGTGGGGGAAAGCTCATCCATGGTGGCCCCAACAATCTCGGCCCAGCGGCCATTGAATCGCGTCTCGCCGGTCTGAACGTTCCATTCCCAGGTGCCCGCGCCGGTGCCCTGAATGATCGCTGCCAGGCGCATGCGCTCTTCGTCGAGTGCCCGGCGCGACTGCAAGCGTTCGGTGACGTCCTCCACCGAACCCACGTAGCCGGTGACTTCGTCATCGCCATCCAGCATGGCACGCGCAACAGAGCGCACATGGCGCACCGTGCCATCTTGGCGGCGGACCCGAAACTCCATGTCGAATTCTTGCTTCAGCTCCGCTGCGTGCTGCCATTGGGCGAAGACAGCGGCCTTGTCGTCGGGGTGCAGCGTGTGGCTCCAGCCGTCGCACAGAGCCTCGGCCTCGCTCAGGCCATAGATGGCTTGCCAGCGCGCATTGGTGTAGGTGCAGGCGCCGGCCGCGTCTGTGGCGAACACGCCTAACGGCGATGCTTCGCTGAGCGTGCGAAAACGGGTTTCACTGGCTGCGAACGCCCGTGCCATGCGACGTGATTCCAGCACATGGACGGCAGCAATCGACAGCAGGCGCAGCACCTCGCGCTGCGTCTCACTCAGGCGGCGGGGCACATGGTCTATCACGCACAGCGTGCCAACGTGGGCGCCGTCGCTCAAGCGCAGCGTGGCGCCGGCGTAGAAACGGATGTCGGGCGCCGTGGCCACCAACGGGTTGTCGGCAAAGCGAGGGTCGGCCAGGGCATCGGGCACTTCGAAGATACCGTCGTCGAGGATCGCGTGAGCGCAGAACGCGACGTCACGGGGTGTCTCGGTCACCCCGGGCAGGCCCACATTGGCCTTAAACCATTGCCGGTCGTGGTCAATCAGGCTGACCAGCGAGATCGGGACGCCGCACACCAAGGCAGCAGTTGCCACCAGCGCGTCGAACTCGCGCTCGGGCGCGGAGTCGAGCACGTCGAGCTGTTCCAGCGCCCGCAAGCGCTCCCGTTCGTCTAATGGTATCTGTGCGGTCAGCATAGGGCGGGCTCGTTTAATAGAATATTCCCGATTGTCTCACAGCGGCACATCGTGGGAGGCGCGAACTGGGCTGGAATTCAGTCTCACATTGGTGATTCGTTTCTTGAGCGCATTTCGGTGTGAGCGGAGGCGGCGAATTCCACGACTTAAGGCACAAGAGAACTCATATGCAGACCTTGCCCAAAGCGTGGCAAGAAAACATCCTGATCAGCACGGTGCTCCCCTATATGGGGCAAACACAGAATTCGGGAAAAATAGGGCGCTAAGCCTGCCTAACCCAGTTTTACGTTCCGTTGCTCTGAGGCGGTCAAGGCCGAGGTGCTGGAGGCGATTGACGACACCAGCCCGAACGTCCAGCATGACGAAACAATGCGCCAAGTGCGCGCTGCGATCAGGAGGGGCCACGTGACCCGTCCAATAAAAACGACGGGCCGGACTATAGTTTTGTGAGGTAGAAAATTAATTTCTTCGGCCATTCGTTTTACGTCGTAAAATTGCATTTTAAACATTTATACGTTGGAGAAAAAAATGGAAATACCAAAGATTCCAACTGACGAGCAAGAGCGTCTATTCCAATTGAGGTCCGCAGCCATTCTTGACACACTGCCGGAAGAACGATTTGATCGGGTGACTAGAATGGCGCGACGGTTGTTTGGCGTCCCTATTGCCCTGGTAAGTCTTGTGGATGAAAACCGGCAATGGTTCAAGTCATGCTTTGGATTGGATGTTTCTGAAACGTCGCGCGATATTTCCTTTTGCGGGCATGCAATTTTAGAGAAAGGAACGTTTGTTATTGAAGACACGTTGAAGGATGAGCGGTTCTTTGACAATCCGCTTGTAACGAACGAGCCGCACATTCGGTTCTATGCTGGTCAGCCACTGCGGCCACTCAATGGGACGGCGGTTGGGACACTGTGCATCATTGATCGTGCTCCACGCGAATTCTCGGCCGAAGATCAACAGATGCTTGTTGATCTTGCCCAAATGATAGAGCGCGAAATTATCGCCGTTCAGCTATCAATTCTTGATGAACTGACGCGTATATCGAATCGACGAGGATTCCTAACGCTCGCTCGGCATAGTCTCGAGATGTGCAAGCGTCAACAGTTCCCAGCTACGCTTATTTTCTTCGACCTGGACAAGTTCAAAGAAATAAACGATACGTATGGACATTCGGAGGGCGATAGGGCGTTGAAAATCTTTGCGGAACAAATAGCAGAAGCATTCCGCACATCCGACATTTTTGCCCGACTCGGAGGTGATGAATTTGTTGTTTTGATAACCAATGCCTCCAATGCCGTGACTCAAGAACTGGTTTCTCGTTTCGTGGGCAACCTTCAAACACGCTGTGCTAAGCTTGGCCTGCCTTATTCCATACAGCTTTCGTATGGTGCAGTTGCCTATGACGTGCTCAAACATGCAACGGTCGAAGACATGTTGCAGGAAGCAGATGCTGCAATGTATGAGCACAAGACAATTAAGAAGAAAAAATAGGCCACATTGATATTCAAATATGTCATCTTTAGGTGTAGCGGCTCGCGTTTGAAACCGGCCATGCTCGCATTCGACGCCGATTTCAGCTCGAATTAACTGCAAACGATGGTAGGCCCGTGCTCACGCTATCTGCAAATGAGCTTGCAATCGACGGTGCGGGCCTGTATTGCAGGCTCTCCGGCTCACGCTAACTGCAAATGACGACCCATCATGGCAGGCCCGGTGCCCTCCGCGAAGGGCTGCTTTCGACCCAAAGCCGACCTTGCTCACTACGGTTCACGAAAACAAGAGAGGCGGGAGAACCTGCAGATGACAGCGGGTCATTCCAAACATTTACTGAACTGTGGAGATATTCTATTCCCGCCGAATCTCGCGAATCGCTGCCTCCAGAACTTCGTCACGCTGTGCACTCAACCCCACGATTGTTGGCTTCACCTCGAGGTCCGGCACAATACCGACACGCTGGGTAGGCCGCTTGTCGGGATAAAAGACCCCAATTCCGCTGATCATGGACCGTAAGCCTCCAGGCAAGGGAATCGACGACACATTGCCATCAGCACCTGCTGTCGTACTGCCGACCACTTTCGCGCGTGATCCCACACGCAGGGCCATTGCCGTATATTCGGATTGGCTTTGGGACGTCTCGTCGACCAGTATCATCACCTTGCCCGCGTACCGCGATGCCTGCGGCATGAGCGAAAGTTCGTGCCCCCACTTGAACCCGCCCGGATTGACAAGGTCGCCGACCGTGAACCTGACGAACTTGGTGGGTGCGTCAATGAAATACGCTCCCAAGGCGAACGGCACGAAATCCGACGGATAATTGCGGATATCGATGATCAGCCCTTTGGTCTGCGCGGCGCGCTCCATATAACCCGGAATGTCGGCACGCTTGATCGAAGACAGTTTGATATAGGCGATGTCGTTCGCTAAAAGTTGGAAGGTGTTCCCTGCAATGTCATGCGTGATCGATTTTCTTGGTCCGATTAGCGGCAACCGGAAAGCGGCGATCTCACTCACGTCACTCCCGCGCCTCAGTTTGAGTTGCGTGGTGCCGCACGGCCCCTTGGTCATTTCTCTCGTCATGTCGCGCAGACGCGTCGGCTCGTTCGAAGCCGAGTAATAGGGCCGCCATGAATCGAGCAGCTTGGTAACCGTGACGCCATCAATGGTTTCAATGAGGTCGCCGAGCCGCAGTCCACTTGCTTTGCCGGCTTCGGCGTTTGTGTACCCGCTGACCGTCGCATGCCCATCCACTAAGTGGACCTTGACCGGCAGCTCGCACGATCCGACCGGTGGACGCACATGAAGCGAACTCCACAGATTGGCATGGGTATCGTGGATGAGCGCTATGACGGCTATCATCGCCAGTTCGTAGCTCTTGCGATCCTTTGCCAAGGCCACCGAGGAAATCGAGTCGCGCAAGACGTCGTCCCAGTCCGCGCCAATCTGGTCGCGGTACGGTGCCCAATACTCGACAATATTCCAAAAACGGAACAAAGAGAGTAGTTGGAAGCCAGCGTCCGGAAAACTCAGACTTTTATAGTCGACCTCATTGTCGAAAACAGGATTGCCGATTTGCGGTACGAGAGAAACATAAAACTGTTTTCCAGTGCTGCTGCGGTGACGGTATACCTCGTTCAGATCGCTGCGCAGCTCCGCGCTCAGCCGATGGGTGTCGTTCAGCCAGCCGAGGCTTGGTAGCAGCTGGAAATCCTGCTCGTCTAGGTTTGCGCACGGACTGCACTCCGCCATGGGTCCCAGCCTAGCGATCCAACGGTGCAACACGGCATCGGCGCTTGAACGATCCTTAGCCGCGAGCACGTCTGGGAGGAGGCGCAGCAGCTCGAAGTCCCATTGGCGTCTGCCATCAGTTATGGTGGGATGGTGGTACTTTAAAAATCCCCATATTTTGCCGGCGATGACGAGATTTTCTATCTGTATCGGACTGAGCTGTTGAAGGCTGATACGTGAACCGGAATCAAATTCATTGTTCATTTCAGGCGCTGGGCTGTCGAGTTGGGCTGCGGCCATACCCGCCGTAAAAACACATCCGCACAACGCGGCTACAACAATTTTTTTCAACATTTTGGCAATCTTGAGAGTTAAATTCTTCTCGTTTTTGACCAATCGGCATGGGGCCGACTGCCAGAGTATTTTTTAAAGTCTGCTATTGGCCCAGGCTGTGTAAAAACGCAGTTTTGTGTAAACGGATGCTGTTGGGTAAACGTTATGCCAGTATCTCATCAATACGAGCGCCAGATGAAACGATTTATCGAGGGTGAATGCC